>JBEKLE010000734.1:0-2833 GCA_050010355.1 Rhodopila sp.
CGAGCGGTCTGGCCAGGCCGGTCTTCAACTGGTCGAACATCAGATTCATGTCGCCGTTGCCCAGCGTCATGCTGCCGATGACATCGGACACCGAGGTGACAGTCTTCAGCAGGCCCCAGAACGTCCCCAGCAGGCCGAGGAAAATCAGCAGCCCGGTCATGTAACGGGACAGCTCGCGGCTTTCGTCCAGTCGAGAGGCGATCCCATCCAGCAGACTGCGCATGCCGGTCGCGGACAGGGTGAACTGCCGGTTCTCACCGTGGACGCGGCCTTCGCGAATGGCCAGCATACTGGCCATCGGCGCCAGCAGCTTGGGGGAGGGGAGCGCGGCCAGCCGGCTGCGCGAGGTCTGGTAGGTCTCCAGCCACCTCACTTCGGGCCGCAGGCGCAGCACCTGGTTGAGGTTCCAGCCGATGCCGAGTGCCAGAATGAACAGGATCAGGCTGTTCAGGCCTGGATTATTGCTGAATGCCGTGATCAGCACGGGCGACAGCAGCGCGGCGACGGCGCCGACCGCCACGAGGAATATCAGCATCCGGATCAGGTAGCCGGACGGGCGGGTCATCGTGAGGTCGCCGTATCGGTTGCCGCACTTGCACCGGTCACGCTGAGGTCCACCCGATCCGGCGGCCCATCGCCGTATTGTTCACCGAGCGCGCGGACAAAGATGCGGGCGGACGGGACGCCATCGGCGACCAAAGCGCTGCGCACCGCCATTGCCCGCGACAGCGAGATCCGGCGCGCGGTCGAGGGATCGTCCGCCTTGCCGGGCGCATAGGCGAGCACATTGAAGGTTGTCGCATCGCCGCGCGGCGCGGCTTCTGTCAGTTGCTTGAGCGACGTGCTGCTTTCTGGGCTCAGGTCGGACTCGCCGGGAGCGAATGTGAGGCGAAGACCGGTGGTGGTTGCCGCCACGGTCGTCCTTGCCTTGTCGGAGATCGGCGGAGGGGGCGGCGGTTGCGCGCCGGGCGGCGGCGGCTCCGGCGTGACCGGCGCCAGGGAAGCGGTCGCCGGAACGCTTTCGGGCAGTGCGGGCCGCGGGGGCGCGGGAGCGGCAGGGGGGGCCGCCGAGGGGGTCGCACCGGCAGCGAGGGGGGGCGCGGGCGCGGCGGCGGGACGCGCTGGGGCCTCGCGGGTCGCCACCGCCGGCCGGTTTGGCGCAGCCGGGGCATGCGGTGGGCGGCTGGCCGCAGGATGCTCCGGCAGCGCCTGCAGAGCATGCAGATCGACGGTAACCTGCGCGAAAACAGGTGCTGCCGCGGTCAGAAAAATGACACTCATGATCGGCAATCTACGCATATTGAACATTGGTAGCGGAACCTGCTGTTCCGTTCAATGAACCAAACTAAGAAGCGAGGCGACTGGCCTGTGAAGCGACTGGGCCGTGAAGCGAAGCGACTGGGCCGTCCGCGATCCTTCGCGGCGCTGACGCCCGCGCCACCCGCTTGGGGCCGACATTGACAAGCCCGGCGCGGCGCGACCTCAACGCCCGAGTCCGCGTTCGGCTGGGTTGCGCGCACGCCATCAGCAGCGCGATCGAGGTCGCCGATTTCGTCTACAGGGCGGCCGGCACGTCCGCCATTTTCCCGGGCACGCCGTTCGAGCGCCGCTTCCGCGATATCAACACCCTGTCGCGGCAAATCCAGTGCCGCGACGCGCATTTCGGGGCGGTCGGCCTGGTGATGTTCAACGGCGATCCCGATGGGCTATTCCTTTAGGCGCCCGATTTGGTAGGCGTTCGATTTGGGGGTCCACGGCATGACGCAACTGACATTGGCCAAGGCGCAGACGATCATAGCGGCCGCACTGGCGCTTGCGCGGGAGAAGTCGCTGGCGCCGATGGCCGTTGTCGTGCTGGATGCGCGTGGTGTGCTGAAAGCCTTTGCCGCCGAGGAGGGCACCGCGTTGCGGCGCGCCGATATCGCGATCGGCAAGGCTTATGGAGCGCTGTCGATGGGCGTCGGGTCCCGCACTCTCGGCAAGCGGGCGGAGGAGCGCCCGCATTTCATCGCTGCCGTTACCCATGCAGTGGGAGGATCGTTGATCCCGGTCGCCGGTGGCGTGCTGATCCGCGGCGACGACAAGAGCATCATCGGCGCGGTCGGCGTCACCGGGGACGCATCGGACAACGATGAGGCCTGCGCGCTGGCCGGTCTGGCTGCTGCCGGGCTGACCGCGGACCCGAGCTGAGGGCATCGGGCCGGCTGGGCAGCCTGTCCATAACAGGTTCGATCGGGTCGCATCAGGTTGCCCGGCACGCCAGTTCCTTAGGTCGACGTCACAGCCGTAGCACGGCTCGGACGCCGTCCTCGACGACCCGCAGGTCCGCCCTCGATAGTGCCCCGCCTGCTCGCGTCAGGCGCGATTTGTCTACCGCGCGTAGCTGGTCGCACACTGCCACCGCACCCTCGCCCGCCGACGGCACGGCCACGACGATCGGAGGGCGAGGCGCTGGACCGGTGGACAGCGGTACCACCACCACCACCGTCCGCCGGGCGCGGTTCAATCCATCAGCGGTCAGCACCACAGCGGGCCCCGTCTTCCGGATCTCAGACCCTCGCGTTGGATCGAGTTCGACCCACCAGACCGATCCCCGACTGAAAGCAGCCGCAGGCGAGACAACCGGTCGGTCCGCCATTCACGCCGAGGGTCCGATTGGCAGGACCTCGGTTAGGCCATCGTCGATGGTGGAGGCTTCCCACTCCGTCATTTCCTGGCTGAGCGCCGTGTCCTGCTCGACTGCAAGGGCTGCGAGGTAGAGCGGATCTTCGTCGCTGTCGGCCGAAGGCAGCGCCTGCTCCAGCAGTTGCCTCACGTACGCGCTGCGTTCCCG
>JBEKLE010000735.1:0-2818 GCA_050010355.1 Rhodopila sp.
TCGATCCGGTCCCGGCTGAGCTCGGCCCGGCCGAAGCAAAGGCGCATGGCGCGGCTCCAGCGGCAGCCCAGGCGGCGTTGCATCCGGGGCGGCCAGGCCGGGATCTTCCCGGACCGATCGCCGACCCCGATCCGGCTATGCTGGTGCCATATCCAGGTGAGGGAAACTTCAAACTGCCTCGGATCGCGGTCGATGGCAGAGCGCCGATGGCGATGTACGCGGCAGCCTTCGATCCGTCCAGCGTTCGTCCCCGGGTTGGCCTGGTGGTCGCCGGCATCGGAATGAGCGAGGCCGACAGCCTGGCTGCGATCAAGGACCTGCCTGGCGGCGTGACTCTCGCGATCTCGCCCTACGCCGGCGACATCGGCCACCTGCTCGACGTCGCCCGGATGACCGAACACGAGTTCCTTCTGGAAATCCCGATGGAGCCGCAAGAGTATCCGGTGAACGACCCGGACGACCGCCACGCGCTGATGACGTCCTTGCCGCCGGCCGAGAATCTGGATCGCTTGCGCTGGGTATTGTCGCGGTTGACCGGCTATGTCGGGGTGACCAACGCACTGGCCCAGATGCGTGGCGAACGGCTGGCCGGAGTGCCGGATCAACTGGCGTCCGTGCTGGAGGAGGTCGGGCATCGTGGTTTGCTTTTCGTTGATGCCAGGACCGCCATGCCGAGACTGCCGTACGTGTGGAACAGGGCGGCGGATCTGGTGATCGATGACGATCCGGCTGACGCGGCGCTTCTGGACCAACGGCTGGATTCGCTAAGCCATGCGGCATTGGACAAGGGTTCGGCGCTGGGCATCGTCTGGTTGCCGCGACCGGTGACACTGTCGCGGGTAGCAGCCTGGACGAATACGCTGGCAGCGAAGGGACTGGCACTTGCCCCGGTCAGCGCCATCGCCTTGCCACCGGCCAGGCAGGAAGCCGAAAAATGAGCGAGTTGCCCTATCGTCCCAACGTGGGCGCCGTGCTTTTCAACCGCGACGGACTAGTCTTCGTTGCCCGGCGCGCCGACATGCCGAATGCCGAAGGTCCGGCGGGCGGCTGGCAGTTGCCGCAGGGCGGGATTGATCAGGGCGAGGATCCCAGGGTCGCCATGCTGCGCGAGCTGGAAGAAGAAATTGGCACGCGCAAGGCCGAGGTGATCGGCGAGCATCCCGACTGGCTGACGTACGACTTGCCGCCGAACCTGCTTGGCATCGCGTGGCGCGGCCGCTTTCGTGGCCAGCGGCAGCGCTGGTTCGCCATGCGGTTCACCGGCCAGGACAGTGACATCCGGCTGGACCTCGATCCGCATCCCGAGTTTGACGCCTGGCGCTGGGTGCCGCTGGCGGAACTGCCTTCGCTTGCGGTGCCTTTCAAACGGGCGATCTACGACGTGCTGACCGAGTCCTTTGCTCGGTTCGCGAGCCGGTAGACGGGAGCATCTCCGCCCGGTCCCGCCGCGTCCAAAGCCGCGCAGGTCTGCTCGAACATAGCCGCGCCTTCCAGCCCGCGTTCCGTCTCCCAGGCTTTCACCGCATCGACCATGTCGTAGACGGCGCGCAACAGTGCCACCGCGGATGGGTAGCCGTCCGGCGCTTGGTCCGAGTTGCGTGCCATCCAGTAGTCGATCCGCTCATGCGCGAAGGTGGCGAAGCCTTCGGGACCGGCCTTGATCCCGGCCCGATCGCGGCGGGAGGTGTAGCGGTTCGTCTTCTCGATCCAACCGCTGACGTCGGGATGCGACAAATGATGAATGCAGACGCCATCCGAGGCGGCGAACCGCATCACGCGGTCGGAGTGGCGCACCATCCCGGCATGGACAGTGCGGCTAAAGGTAACCGCTCCGCGCCGGAACAGCCGAAGCTGGTGTTCGGGCCAGTAATAGGCGCGTTCGTCATGCTGGCCGAGGATATAGTGGCGCTGGGGAAATTCGTAGATCTCCGCTGTGGGGTTCTCAAGTTCGGCGCAGATGTGGCGTTCGGCTTCGACGCTCAGGCATTCGTCGTCGTCCATGAACAGTATCCACTCGTGGTGGCAGAGCGACAGGGCAAGCGTGCGGGTTTCTTCGACGGTGGGGGTCCAGGGCACGGTGACGACGTCGTCTGCGTACGCCTCGGCAATGGCTCGCGAGCCGTCGGTCGAGGACTTGTCCACGACGATCAACTCATCAGCGAAGGCGAGCCCACGCAGGCAAGTGCCCAGGATGGTGGCCCGATTGAAGGCGATGACGAAGGCGCTGATTTTTGGACGCGACATGCGGCCCCTGGCTCACTCGGAGCCGCCACCTTAACCCGTATCGGCTAATGTGTCATTAACGATTCGGCACGATATACGGCTGCCGGGAGGCGTCGTTCGTAGTCTTATTGGCCGCTATAGTGCCCATGAGAACGTCCTTGCGGAGAATGATACTTCTCAGTATCAGGCCACTCCTGACTCGCGTCGCCAATCGCTTGCCAAGGTTGCCTCGATCGGCGGCGACTGCACGGCGCCACCGATAGAACGGAGCCGGGTCCGGCGCGGGGCCACCTTTGCGGGGCAGAGTTTACTTTTCGTGTACCGCGCGGGTGTAAGCAGCACCTTGGATTCACGGGATAAAGTTGCGTCCGGAATGAGCGGCAAAGAACAAACATGGATCTTCTAAGTTACAAAACCATTTTGGTTGCAGAAGACGATGACTTCATGCGCCGCGTCCTGGTAACCGTATTGATGCGCATGGGTGCATGGGTCGTCGAGAGTGCCAATGGTCAGCAGGCGCTCGCGGTGCTCAATGACCGCAAAAAATCGACATCGCAATACTGGATGTGCTGATGCCGGAAGTGAATGGGCTGTG
>JBEKLE010000736.1:0-3334 GCA_050010355.1 Rhodopila sp.
ATGCCGGACGCCGAGACCGGCGATGGGGCTGTAGCTCAGTTGGGAGAGCGCCTCGTTCGCAATGAGGAGGTCAGGGGTTCGATTCCCCTCAGCTCCACCACCATCCCCGGTATCTTTCGATTGGACATCACCATGCGCAGATGTCGGACGCCACGTCGCTGTCGGGCAAAAACGGCAGCGGTTCGGTGCGATGACGGCACATTACAGGAGCGGACGGCCGCTGCATTTCGACGTTTTCGCTGGCCCGAGCCCCGCCTCGCCCCCCCTCCTTGATTACCCCCTGCTCGATCGCCCCTCCCTGATCCACGCGCCGCTGATCGTGCATCGCAAATTCCGAAGTTGACCCACGAAAGGGAAATTATGGACGCCGCCACCTTCAGAGACACCATCGTTAAGCCCGCCCTGCTGGAACTCGACGCATGGTCACTGGAGGCCGAGATGCTGCTGATCGGCACCGCCGCGCAGGAAAGCAACCTGATCCATACACGACAGCTCGGCGGCGGCCCGGCACTCGGCTATTTCCAGATGGAGGGCGCCACACACGACGATTGCTGGAAAAACTACATTGATTTCCGAGCGCCGCTCAAGGCCAAGGTGCTGGCGACCCGGATCGCCACGGGCAGGCCAGACGCGACGGAGATGGTCATCAACCACAAATATGCCGCCGCCATGGCCCGGGTTCACTACATGCGCGTCGCCGCTGCCTTACCGTCCGGCCCCCGCGGACTCAACGCGTACTGGAAGCTCCACTACAATACGCCGCTCGGCGCCGGTTCCGCGGACGACTTCATCGCCAACTGGAACCGCTACGTGGCACCAGCGCTTTACCCGCCGATCGACTGATATGACAGCTCATTCCGTCGCGATCACCGCCGGCTTCCCTTCCCGCAGCCCAAGGACGAACAGCGGCGTATGCGCATGATTATGGTCGTCCGGCGCGTACGTGCCGCCGAGCAGTGACGCCATAGTGGTCGTTTTCAGCGCCTGTTCGATCGCCGCCGGCTGATCCGAACCGGCCCGCCGGATCGCGTCCACCACCAGGTAGGTCGCCTCGTACACAAAGAACGACCGTTGGGTCGGCACCAGCCCGTAATGCGCCTCGTAGGAGGCGACGAAATCCCGCACCCCCGGCTGGTCCAACAACGGCGTGAACACAACGATGCTGGTCAGGTCCGCCAGCCCGCCCGCCTCCAGGAAGGCGGGTGAAACCGCACCCAGCGCAGCGGCGAGATCGATCCGGCCGCTGACCGGCACCTTCCATCCCGAGGCCTCATAGGCCTTGAAAAACGCCGCCGTCGACGAACCCGGCATGATCAGCAGTTCATCCGGCGCACCGGGTTCCAGCCTGTCCAGCATCGCAGCGAGGTCGGTGCCGCCCGGAGTGATCGTTTCCACCGCGGTGACCGTAAGGCCGGCATCCCGAGCCGCCTTCGCCATCGCCACCGCGTTCGCCTGCGGGAAGCCCCCCGTCTCCGCCGCCACGGCAACTGACTTGACAGGCTTCGTTGCAAGAAAGCGGATCAGGCCCCGGGCGATATCGACCTCCGACGGAATCGTCTTGAACAGGTAGTCGTTGCCACCCGCGCCCGAAGCGTCGACGAAATCCTGCCCAGCCGAGGTGGCGATCACCAGCGGCACCTTCGCTGCCTGCACGACCGGCTCGATAGCATGCGTGACCGGCGTGCAGAGCGCGCCGATGAGCACCGGGACATGCTGCTGCTCGATCAGCCGCTTCGTCGCCGGCACCCCGATATCCGGCTTGCAGGCGTTGTCGGCGTAGAACGCCTCGACCGGCCGGCCCAGAACGCCGCCCGCCTGGTTGATCTGATCCAGCGCGAGTTGCGCCCCGTACTGCTCGGACTGCCCGCGGTCGGCTGTCGGACCGCTGAGGATGGTCGTGATGCCGATCCGCACCGGTTCGGCGGCTCGAGCCGAACCAGCGATGGTCGCGGTGGCACCGAGCAGGCTGGCAAGCACAAGGACGAGACGCATCATCGTGGCTCCTGGCAAGGCTGTAAGCTCTTCGCCATTACCCATGATCCCTCCTGCCAAGTTCGGCAACCGCCTCTCATGCCTCGGCACCGAGCGCCGCCGCCACCGCCTGCCGCAACGCCGGCAGCAAGTCCTCCCCGAACCAAGGATTGCGCCGCTCCCACGCCGTCGTGCGCCACGATGGATGCGGCAGAGGCACGATCGCCGGCCCGAACTCCCGAAACCGCTGCACCCGGTCTGTCATCGCGCCCTTTCCCAGCCGGTGCCGCAGCGCATACGACCCGACCAGGAGCGTCAGACGCACCTGCGGCATCAGCCGGGCAAAGCGGTCCAGCCACAACGGCGCACATTCCGGCCGCGGTGGAGCATCGCCGCCGTTCGGCAATCGGCCGGGGTAGCACAGCCCGGTCGGCACAATGGCGATCCGCGCCGCGTCGTAGAACAGGTCCTGGTCCATCAGCAGCCAGCCGCGCAGCCGGTCGCCCGAGGCATCGTTCCACGGCAAACCCGTCATATGCACCTTGGTCCCGGGCGCCTGACCGATGATCAGCGCGCGGGCCGTGCCGGACACCCGGAAAACCGGCCGCGGGCCCAGCGGCAACACAGCTTCGCACCGGCGGCAGGCAAGCGCTTCGCCGACTGCGGCGGCAAGGGTATCCGGTGGGGCGAGAGCGCCTGTTGTCATTGCGCTATAACGAAGACCTTCATGTTCAACGCCGAGCCTGCCAGCCTGCCCCACCCGCCCCTCACGTGGAGGAACCGGAACGCTCTTATCGGCTTGTCTGTTGGTATTGAGAAATCGTCTGACATTCCATCCCACAGCTCTGCGCCCCATCCGGCAATTCAGCCGGCATACTAGACTAGCCCGCCCTCCCGGGACTTTCGCGACCGGGTGCAGGCAATTCCTGCCCCGCCAAACGCGATCCGGCCATCGCTTCGCGAAGACGCTTGCGCAGATCCGTTTCGTCCGGCCTTCCGGGTCCCTGGTTCCAGGGTTGTTGGCTCATCCACGTCTCAAAAGCCACGTCCTGGGAATTTGTATTATCTTCTGAGACGTTTTCCTCAATCCGCTGGTCGATATGCGGCGCTGGAGCCTCGACCGGCGCCGCTTTGGGCCGCGCGGCCTCCAGTCGTTCGATATCCGGATCAGCCACCTTCAGCATAGACTGTTCGGCCACATGCAGAGTCCACGCGTCCTGGGTCGCAGCGCCTTCGATCGTCTCCCGCTTCTGGCGCACCGCCTGTGCCCGCATCAGGCGTGCGTTCACGGACAGCGACGTCCGCACCATCGATCCGTACTGCGCGTTCAGCCGCATCACCAACGCGAGGTCATCCGCGTTTT
>JBEKLE010000737.1:0-2800 GCA_050010355.1 Rhodopila sp.
GAAATCGAAAAGATCCCCTCCAGCGTGGCGTCGTCCGTGAACGCCTCCAAAGCGCGAGAGGACGCGCTGCGCCAGCGTCTGGACCAGTTAAAGGCCCTGGTGGCGGCGCAGAGCGAGGCCGGGATTAAGCTCCGGGATCTGCAGAACCAGGCGGATGCGGCGCGCGACGTCTATTTGAGCTATCTGCACCGCTTTCAGCAGACCGCGAGCCTCGGCCTGATGCAGCAGCCGGACGCAGAGCTGATCTCGCGAGTTGACGTGCCGATGGCGCCGGCGGGTCCGAAGCGGGTTCAGCTGTTTATGCTGGCAACGGCGATGGCGATGATTGTCGCCGTGCTGTGTGCCCTGCTGCGCGACCGGTTTGGCGCGGCCAGCGGTTTTGTATCGACCTCGGTCCTGGAAGCCGCAACGGGCCTGCCGGTGATCGGGTCGCTGCCCAAGCTTCGGCGGGGTAGCGAAGCGGCCTCCCCACCGGACATACGGTTCTTCCATCGCGAAACCATCAACCATATCCGCACCACGCTGCATTTTTGCTGTTCGCAATATCGCGCGGGCGTCGTTCTTGTCACGTCGTCGGTGCCCCGCGAGGGCAAGGGTCACGTTGCCGAGTCACTGGCCGCCAGCGTCGCTGCACACGGCGGGCGGGCCCTGCTGATCCATCGCAACCGGCCAATGGAAACGACGGATAATCTGTCAGCCGATGTCAGCGTGCCGGTGCGGCGTGAGGGCCAGGAGACAGACAACCATCTAACCGTGAGCGAGACGTCCTCCGGTTTGCATATCGGCAGGCTGCAACCTCTTGGTAGCGGCCCCGGTGCGCTGCCCTCCTTGCGGCTGGCGCGCGACAGGCTGCTGGTGCTCCGTGATCGCTACGACATGATCGTCCGTGATCGCGTGCGCGAACGCGGAGCTGCTCTGCGATGCCGTGGACGGGGTCCTTCTGGTCGAGCGGTCGGGGGAGACAACCCGTGGGGTGATGCGGGCCGCCCTCAGGATCCTGCAGGTTTACGGTGTGCGAACAATCGGCTTGGTGCTGAACAATGTCGATGTGAAGCAACTGGCGCGCTCGGACAGCGACCTGGCTGAATTCTACAACTCCTATGCGGCCGATGTCGCCCAGGAACGTCGCGGGCACAGATCGCTGGCAAGGACACTGGGAGAGAGAGCAATGAAAGTCGCCATCGTGCACGAGTGGCTCGAGACATACGCCGGGTCGGAACGTGTGCTTGAGCAAATGATCCGGTGCTTCCCGGACGCTGACCTCTTCGCTGTGGTGGACTTCCTCTCTCGACAGGAACGCGTGTTCTTGCAGGGCCGGGACGTTCGCACCAGCTTTGTCCAGAAATTGCCGTTCGCCCGCCGGCACTTCCGGAGCTACCTGCCCCTGATGACCGTGGCGGTGGAGCAGTTCGACCTCTCCGGATATGATATGGTGCTTTCCAGCAGCCATGCCGTGGCGAAGGGCGTGCTGACCGGTCCGAATCAGGTTCACGTTAGTTACGTCCACTCGCCCATGCGCTACGCATGGGACCAACAGGCGCAGTATTTGCGGCAGGCAGGCCTCAACAAGGGCTTCAAGACCATCTGTGCGAAGGTGATTCTGCATCAGATGCGCATGTGGGACGTTCGGACCGCGAACGGGGTGGACCAGTTTGTCGCCAATTCGTCGTTTATCGCGGCACGAATCCGCAAGGTTTATCGCCGCAACGCTGTTGTCCTGCACCCGCCTGTGGATACCGATGCGTTCTGCGTGGCAAACAGCCGTGATGGCGTCTATGTCGTCGCAGCCCGTTTCGTCCCATACAAGCGCGTTGACCTCGTGGTGGAGGCGTTTCGCCAGATGCCGGACCGTCCCCTTCGGGTCATCGGCACCGGCCCCGAACTGGTGCGTATCCGGCAGGCCGTTCGTGGTGCGCCGAATATCGAGTTGTTCGATCCCCTGCCGAAGACTGACCTGATTGCCACCTTGCAGAATGCCCGTGCCTTCGTCTTCGCCGGCGAGGAGGATTTCGGTATCACACTGGTCGAGGCGCAGGCCTGCGGGACGCCGGTGATCGCCTATGGCTCGGGTGGCGCCGTCGATATCGTCCGCGGCGGCGTCACCGGCGTCCTGTTCCGGGAGCAGACCCCCGCCGCGATCGTCGATGCCGTAAACCGGTTTGAAGCGATGGAGGGCGAGATCACACCGCGAAACTGCCGCGTCAACGCGGAGCGCTTCAGCGCGTCGAATTTCCGCCGTGGCCTAATGGACACAGTCGAAGCCGCCATGGGCTCGAACCACACGCGGCAGCGCGACATGCCGGAATTGTCATTGGCATGACACCTCGTCGCCGGTGGCGGATTGAAGCATCAGGTGTGGACGGGAGGTCTGGTTGGACGACAACGCGCTGACCGCGAGCCTGCCAGTCCACGCGCGTAACAACGCGCGGATCCAAGCTCCGAGTCTCGGTGGCGCCCGCCGTCGCATTTTTCGGCGTGGTTCATTTTTGGCCATTTTTGGGTAACATGGTAACAGACGAACGCGCGAAAGCAGCCCGGCCGTTGAGGGTCGGGCTCGGTCGACGAGGCTGTTGTGCGGTGGAGGCCGGCCAGCCTCTCCGGTTCAGCCGTGCTGGTTCTGCAGCGGCCCGAGGCCCAGCAGGGTGAGCCAGTGCGGATGGTTTTCGCCGGTCATCAATTCCCGTGGGCTCTTGCCGATGCGCTCGGCCAACTGGCTGCGCAGGTAGCGTCAATGGTTGAGGAAGAACCGCAACAGATCCAGATACGGATTGCCCAGATGGCGGCGCAGCGTGAAGTAGTT
>JBEKLE010000738.1:0-2793 GCA_050010355.1 Rhodopila sp.
CTGACCAGCACGCTCACGCCGGCGCAGGTCACCGCGTTGAACGCACAGGCGGCGGCGAATGACGCTGCGGCGGCGCTGACCAAACAGCAGACTCAAAATTTAAGTATGCCAAAAAGCGTGGCGACAAGCGCGCCGGTCACGGGAACACCCGCAACGCTGGTGCCTGGGGTTTCGTCGTCAGCGCCGGCGGGTTCCTCGGCGGCGGGCTTCATCAACAAGGCGCCCGCGGTCACGGGAGTGCCGGCATGAGCGGCTTCATCAACAACGGTCAAGCGATGGCGGGTGGGGCGCTCAGCAACCCGCTGCTGCAACAGACCGAGGACAAGATCGAAAGCGGCCTCACGCCGGAGACTCGCCAGAACTACATGAAAATCGTCGTGGCCGGGCTCCACGTCGCCCTCGACAGAGGCTCTGGCAGCCCGATGGCCTCGCTGGCGAAAAGCCAGGACCCGATCGCCGACGCTGCCAGGGGCGCGGTCTCGCTCGTGATCGTCCTGCGCAAGGAGGCGCGTGGCGTCATGCCGCTGAAGGCCATGGTGCCGGCGGCAATGACGCTGATGCTGCGGGGGCTGGATTTCATCTCGCGGTCGAAGATCGCACCGGTCGGCCAGCCGGAACTGGTGCGCGCCACGCACATCTTCACCGACTTCGTGCTGGCGCGGTTCGGGATCAGCAAGGCGGGCCTGGCGAACGCGGCGCAGCGGGTCCATGCGATCACGCAAGACCCTGAAGCCATGGCGAAGATCAACCTGAAGGCAGGAATCACGCGCCATCCGATGGCGGCGACGCCGACGCCGCTGCCGCCCGGAGGCACCTGATGGTTTCGCTGATGAACGGCCTTTCCAGCCTCGGCGCGGGAATCTCTCAATTTGCCGGCGCGGCTGGGCTGGAGCAACAAAAGTCCGACCTGGCAAAACAACAGACGATTCTGGCCGATCAACTGGCGACGACGCGGGAGTCGAAGGGGCGACAGGAAGCCGGCGATATCGCAGCGACGGCGGCGGGGAAGCAGCAGCAGTTCGAGGCCGGGCAAGGCGACCTGCAACGGCAGTCGGCGCAAGCGATCGCGACGACGACGTCCTCTGCGACGCGGTATGCCGCCGACGTCTCGGCCGCCGCGGAGAACTACCGGGCGGACGTGCAAAGCAAGGATGTCTATGCCACGATTGCCTCGGCCGAGCCGGAGCAGGCGGCCAAAATCCTGGCCCAGAACCAGCAGACCGCGCTGGCTACGGTGCAGACCAAGAACGCGCAAGACCTGCAGACCGCGCACGAGGCGTTGCAAGACGAGATGGGCAAAGGCGACGCCGCCGATCCGACCAGGATCGCCTCTCTGAAATCCCAGGTCACGTCGCTGGACACATCCGCCTCGACCGAGTCCGCGGCAGCTTCGGCGCGGGCGGCGATTTACCGCACCGACATGGACGCCGTGACGCATTACAACACGCAACTGGTCACCGCGACGGCGGCGCTCAACAGCCCCGACATGAGCGACACCGATCGGACCGCGCAAAAGGGCCTGATTGCCGACCTGAAGACGCGGTTGACCGGGGCGCAGCGCGCGCTGGATTTTTCCAGTAGCGGTGTGCATGGCCAGCCCGCGGTGGCGCCGCCGCCGCCGGACGGCGTGCCGACAGGGGCGCGGTATTCCCCCAGCATGAAGATCTGGCAGGCCCCAGACGGACGGCTGTTTGACGCACAGGGGAAGTCGACATCGCTGCCTAACCCCCAGGCCGGCCCGCGTGCGGTGCCATCACCCGCGGTCCCAAGCTTGGGCTTTATCAATCAAGTGTCGCCGTAATGCCCGACGGCTTCAACAACCTGGGGTCCGATGACTGGGTCGCGCCGCGGCTGTCGAACCTTGGCGTGAGCGACTGGACGGCACCCGCGGCGCCACCGCCCGCACCGGAGCCGCCAGCGCCGCCGCCGGCTGCCCCCGAGACATCCGCCGCCGGCGCGTTCGGCCGCGCTGCCGGCGAGCAGGTGCTTCCCACGGCTGGCGGCATGGCGGCGGCCGGCATGGGTGCGGCGAGGGGTGCCGCACTCGGCGCGGCCATCCCGGGGCTTGGCGAGACCGGTATCCCCGAGGTTGTCGGCGGACTCGGCGGCGGCTTGCTTGGCTTTTTCGCCGGCGCGAAGGCGGTGGAGACCGTCCAGCAGGGGATCATCAACCGGCTGCCCGAGTCCGTGCAGCGAGCCATCGGCCAGGATCCGGAGACGCGCCAGGCGGACGAGACGCAGCATCCCTACGCGACCATGCTCGGCGGCCTTGCGCCCAGCCTGGCGTTCCTGCGGCCCGGCGCAGTCGAGCAGGCGGCGGAGAACGCGCCGGCCATTGCGAAGGTTCTGGCGAACCCGATCGCCGCGCGGGTCTTCGGCGCCGGCGTGAACACGTCCCTGGAGGCCGTCCAGGAGCAGCAGCAGGGCGAGGGCTACGACCCGGTCAAGCTCGGCATCTCCGCCGCCTCGGGCGCGCTGCTGAACCGCGAGACGGCGCTTGGCCATGCGGTCTCCGGCGCGGGGCCTAGGGCGATCGGCAGTCTGTTCCGCCCGCGTCCGGTCGTCCAGGACGTGCTCGATGCGCCGGACCTCGACACCGCGATCAACGCGGCGAATCAGGTCGCCTCCGCAAGCAGCGCGCCGATAGATGCTAATACGCAACCATCGGCGGGCACGCCAATCGATGTCAGAGCCGAGACCGCGGCACTGGCAACCGGCGACAGTGCCGACTTGCAGCAGGCCGCGTTACTGAAACTGTTCGACAACACCGGCGCCGGGACGGTGGAACAGACC
>JBEKLE010000739.1:0-2785 GCA_050010355.1 Rhodopila sp.
GCCACGCTCTCGGCTGCCTGGTGAAAGCAGAACGGGCGGGATCGAGATCGCCTTGCCGAACGGTGCCCGGGTCAGCGTCGACGCCTTCGTCAACGAGAAGGCGCTGTCGCGTGTGCTGCGCGCGATGAAGGGGGCGACATGATCAGCCTGGCGCCGGGGACGAAGGTGTTCCTCGCCTGCCAGCCGATCGATCTGCGGGCCGGGTTCAATGGCCTTGCGGCGAAGGTCCAGCAGGTGATCGGACAAAATCCTTTCATATGTGTCGGGGGTGAATATGTGGCGGCGCAGTTTCGGCCCGGCCAATTCCGCGGCGATGACGAACTTTGCCGCCACATAATATCTTGTCACTTCTTCCTTCGGGCTCAGGATTTCCCTGGTGCACCCGCAAGGAGAGAAAGTCGTGTTGGATTTGTATTTCAAGTATCCTGGAGTGCTCAAGCGGCTTCGTAACGGGGCTCTTGGTAAAGAGATGGACCGCATTGCGGCGCATTTCTTCGAGATCGGCTACAAACACGATTCGGCCAAGCGTTATATTAGTAACCTTGGGAGGTTCAGCGAGTTCGCATTCCGCAATGTGGGAACGGCGACGATTGGCCAGGAGGTTATCGATCGTTACATTCTCAGCCTTCCTGCCGCGAGTCCGCGCATCACCATTCGAACGGTGGTCAAGCACGCGCGTCGGGTCACGCCAGAACGGTTTTCAACACCTTGTCGCCACACGGCACCGGACCCTGATGGGCCGCTGCTTGCTGCTTACCTGGAACATCTGCGCCACGTGCGTGGCCTCGAGCCGAAGACCTGCGAGGGACTTCTAACGGGCGCGCGCCGCATCCTCATATGGCTCCGCGACCATCTGCCTGACCAGCCGCTTTCTGCGATGACGGGCGAGCACGTGCTCAGCCTCATGCAACACCTGCTGTCACTATCGGCTAACGATGGTACCCGATCTTCGACCACCTCGTATGTTCGCAGGTTCCTTCGTTTCCTTCAGTGGTCCGAGCTTATCAATCAAGATCTTGCCCGGTTCGTCCCGCGCACACCTTGCCGGCGCCTGGCACATCTACCGCCGCGGCTCGCGTGGGAGGATATCCGGCGTGCTATCGACGCCATCGACGTGACGACGCAATCAGGCAGGCGGGATCGTGCGATTCTGCTCGTGCTCGCCACGACAGGGCTCCGCAATAAAGAGCTACGGTTGCTCGAGCTCCAGGATATCCACTGGCGAACTGCCGAACTCCTTGTGCGGCGGACCAAGGGGGGGCGCGACCGGGTCGTGCCGCTCTTGGACGAAGCCGGCGCGGCGCTTGCGGATTATGTCCTGCATGCCCGACCGAAGATCGCCAGTCCCCGCGTGTTCCTGACCTACGCGCCACCAGCGCGTCCGTTCAAGCACGCCGTCTCCATTTCGACGATCGTCCGCTCCCGGTTGGAACAAAGCGGGGTCGAGATCTCCGGCGCCGCAGGCGCCCATCTGTTGCGCCATGGCCTGGCGACACAGCTCGTCAGGCAACAGCGCCCGATCAACGAAGTCGCGGACCTGCTGGGCCACCGGAGCATCGACACCACCGCCATATACGTAAAAGTGGCGCTGCCGCAGCTCACCGGCGTTGCACTCCCCTTTCCCGGAGATGTGCAATGAGCACCTTTGCCAAGATACTGGCCGAAAAGATCGAGAGCTACATTGAGCTTCGTCGCTCGCTTGGCTACTCATTCAAGCCGCAGGCTGCCATATTGCATGCGCTGGCACGGTATGTGGAGGCCAAGCAGCTCGGCGGCCCATTCACCCGGGATATGGCGCTCAACTTCGTTCTATCCATTGAGGGTGCAGCCAATGGCCGGGCTGTGCGCCATGGAGTGCTCCGCCGCTTTTGCGAGTATCTCACCGTCTACGACACGGAGACCGAAGCGCTCGATCCCCGCGCACTCCCCAGATCTCGCGCCATTCCACCACCGCGCATCTTGAGCGACGGGGAGCTGGCATCACTCATTGCGGCATGCAGCCGCCTCTCGTCAACGAAACCTCATCGCGGACGAACGCTGACGATGCTAGCCCATCTTATTCAGTGCGCGCCGAAGGCGCGCACCACCAGTGGAGGAAGGATCCATCCGGAGAGTTGTCGATAGCTCCGGTAGCTGACGAGCGGCTCTGTCGGGTAACCGGCTGGGTCGAAGCCTCGTGACAAAGGCCGCCTTGGGCGGTTGAGCAATCCAGCGGGCCGTAACGCGAGTGAAGTCTGAGCAGGCCTCGAAAGTGATGATGCGGACGCCGACCCGCCTGAATAACGGGGAAGGCCGCGTGGATGGGGAAGCAATCGACACATGCACCCATTTGGTCCGCCGGGGTACTGGGCACGGCACGTTGGGAAGGTGGTGCGGGTAATCGGTGGAGACCCATTCGGCATGAGGGTTGCGGCCTCAACGTTGCGGACAGGCAGCGGTGTCAGCGGGTGTCGGACAGGGCCATATTACTGTTGAGACCGGGTAACGCCGGTGGAGGGAAGGGCCCTGACTTCTGGTGCGCTTCTGAGGATGGCGAGGGCATGGTGATTGGCGAGAGCCTGCAAAACACCGGAAGTGCCAGGAGCCGTCGGAAGGAGCTCTGCGGCAACGCGAAGACGGCGCCCGACGCTCAGTCGCAGGCGATCACGGGCCTCATCGTGGGCGTTGCGGTGAAACCAGTCGGAGAGCGTAGTGCGGGAAATCCGCATGCTGCGTTCGATGAGCGGGGACGGGAAACGGGGTGATGCCGAATGGCTTGAACCACCGCGCCCGTCCTCGACTCTAC
>JBEKLE010000740.1:0-2784 GCA_050010355.1 Rhodopila sp.
CAACTCCTGCGCCATCGTCGCGCTCTGACGACAGCCATCTACGCCAAGGTCAACCACGACGCTTTGCGAACGATCGCCCGTCCCTGGCCGGGAGACGTCGCATGAGTACCCTCCGCCAAGCCCTTGCCGACTATTTGGCCGTACGTCGTGTCCTCGGCTAAAAGCTTGTCCGAGCGGAGAAGCTCCTCGCCCAGTTCCTTACTTACGTCGAGGATCGTGGCGAAGACCATCTGACCACTAACACAGCCGTTGCCTGGGCGACGCTGTCGCCAGAGGCTCATCGCAGTTGGGCGTCTACTCGGCTTTCCGTCGTTCGTCGCTTCGCTGCTCACCTGCGCGGGATCGATCCAGCGACCGAGGTGCCGGCGGTGGATTTACTGCCGGGGCGCACATGCCGGGCCACGCCTTACCTCTATTCGGAAAAGGACATAGCCGCCCTGCTCATGGCGGCCGACACATTGCGCACGCCACACCGGGTGGCGACCTATCGGACTTTGATCGCGCTGCTGGCCGTGACGGGGATGCGGGTTGGGGAAGCCATCAGCCTTGACTGCGGCGACTTCGACGCCGTCAACGGCCTGCTCATCATCCGCAATGGAAAGTTCGGCAAGTCTCGCGCGTTGCCGTTGCATCCAAGTACTGTGACCGCCCTCGGTGAGTATCTGGGCCGAGATGACCGGCCCTGTCGGCCGCCCAATACGCCTGCGCTCTTTATCTCCACTGCGGGCACCAGACTGCTCTACACCAACGCTCAGCCGACCTTCCACCAACTGGTCGGCCAAGCCGGCCTCAAGCCTCGGTCGGCGACGTGCCGGCCAAGAATCCATGACATGCGTCACGGATTCGCCGTCCGCACCATCCTTGACAGCTATCGCGATGGCGGCGACCCCGGATCCCGGCTTGCGCTGCTGTCGACCTATCTCGGCCACGTCGACCCTGGCAAGACATACTGGTACCTCTCGGCTGCTCCGGAGTTGCTGGAGTTGGCGGGTGAGCGGCTGGAGCGTCACCTCGGAGGTGGCTCATGACCGCACTTGCCACGACTTTGCAGGCGTTCTTTACAGATCGCCTGATCCGGCAACGCCAAGCCAGCCCGCATACGCTCGCTGCATACCGCGACACCCTGCGGCTTCTGCTGGTGTTCGCGTCGACGCGGCAAAAGAGAGAGCCATCGAAACTGGACATCGACGACCTCGATGCCCCGCTCGTCGGCGCGTTCCTCGACCATCTGGAGCATCAGCGGGAAAATGGTGTGCGCACCCGCAACGCACGGCTCGCCGCGATCCGCTCGCTGTTCCGATACGCAGCACTTCGTCACCCTGAGCATGCCGCCGTGATTGAACGTGTGCTCGCCATTCCTGCCAAGCGTTTCGACCGGCGGCTCGTGATCTTCTTGACCGAACCCGAACTCGACGCACTATTGGCTGCACCAGATCGGTCGACCTGGACCGGCCGGCGCGACCACGCCCTACTCGGACTTGCCGCACAGACAGGCCTGAGGCTGTCCGAATTGATCGGTCTTCGATATGCCGATATCCATCTCGGCCCCGGCGCGCATGTCGGCTGCTTGGGCAAGGGGCGAAAGCAACGGATCACTCCGCTCACCTCCGGCATGGTCGCCGTCATGCGCGTCTGGCTCGCCGAACGCGCCGGCCAAACCGCAGAGCCGGTGTTCCCGACCCGGACAGGCAAGGTTCTCAGCCGTGATGCGCTCGAGCACCGTCTAGCCAAATACGTGGAGATTGCCGCCCGCACCTGTCCATCAGTGGGCCAGAAAACCGTCACCATGCACGTGTTGCGTCATACCGCGGCGATGCGACTGCTGCGCGCCGGCATCGACACCTCGGTGATCGCGCTGTGGCTCGGCCACGAACAGATCGAAACGACCCAGATCTACCTCCACGCAGATCTGGAGATCAAAGAACGCGCCCTGGCGAAAACAACCCCAGCCAACGTTACGCCAGGTCGCTACCGGCCGCCTGACAAGCTTCTCGCCTTTCTCGAGGCGCTCTGATTATGCCGGCCCCATCGCGGCGATCACCGCCTCCGGGGCCGGTTCCCAGGCATCAGTCGGCATAATACGCGGGGCGGCATAGTGGGCCAAACAAACTTGCCAGAGATCCGCATGGCCCCGCTGCGCACCGTAGAGGTCGGACACCCAAATCACCGGCCGATGGCCTGCCATCACCTCGGTGACCACCGAGGCGGCACGGCTGTTGCGCACCACGTGGATCACCATCTGATCATTCTGAAAGACCCAATCCCAATGGGTTCGCCCGTCAATGCGCACTGAGGTTTCATCGGAGCAGACTATCCGCGACCGGCGCAACCGGGCGAGAATAGCCGCGACCTCGTTGTCGAAGCACGGCTTGGCCCGTTGCAACATCGCATCCAGCGCGGCCTCGCTGATGTGCAGCGCAAACAGGTGCAGGAAAACCTGCGTCAGGCGCCGGTAGCTGATCGCGTGGGTGAAGCGCAGATAAATCGCCAGCGCCACGATGTTGCTGCTGAACGGCGAGGTGTCCTCCAGGCCCACGGGTACTGGCGCCAGGGTGACACCGCCGCAGCATGGACAATGTCCGGCGTAGCGCTCCACACGGGTCACCAAGGGACGCACCACCGGCAGATCGATCTTGTCATACCGACCATGCAGTACCTGATCGGCGTCCGTCAGCGCGGCGTGACAATGCGCGCAGGCGGGGGCTTTCGCGGTCACCGTTTGATCGGGATGGCAGACCAGCGGGCGGCCACCGCCTTTGCGGCCCAGACTGCCTTGGCGCGGTC
>JBEKLE010000741.1:0-2772 GCA_050010355.1 Rhodopila sp.
CACCGACGCAACCACCGGTTGTTCACCCGCCGGGTGAGTCAGATTCAGAGGATGATCGTTGCTCATGCCAGTATGCTGCTGGCGATTCTACGTGCAGCGCAACCTCAACCGCTGGATTTAGGATGATCCGTCTATCACTTCCAAACGGCTGTCGGAGTGCGGATGGTCGCCTCTGGTAGGCCCGCAAAGTAAGTGCGAAGGCTCTCCATTACGATCAGTGTCCGGCTACCAGATTTCACAGCCCGCAGGCTTCGATCGCCGAGCCGACGGTAGATTTCGCTTCGGCTCAGACCCGGCAGGCGCGCAGCTTCCAGGATCGTCATGGTCAGTGGCTCAGCCACTTCGATAGCGCGCAGTTTGCCGGAGTAGTCCCTTCCGGCTGTGCCGATGTCATCCAAAAACGTTCCGCTCTGGAGCGCTTCGCGCAGCCCGCTTGGCTTCGAGAGGCTTTTCATGGGTGTCCCTCTGCGTTGTGGCACGCCGAGGGACATAGAGAGGCGGAATCTCGCGGCTCGCAAACTAGCGGCAAGTTTATTTCCGCGCGAGATTATTCCTGCGGCCAATTTTTGTTCATCGGCAGGAGCATACTGGGCACGAACCAACCGGACCGCTTCCCGCGTCACACGGAGGGGTCTCAAACTCGCGCTTCGCATTCGCCCAACCTTTCTCCAGACTTGGATGCTCATCCCGCACTGATCATTGATCGCGTCGGACAACGTACCACTCGACAATTGCAGCCAGCGCGACATCACGCTTCATGTGCTGATCCGTACGCAGCTCCACTTTGACTGCCCAATCCGGATTGCGCGCCCGTGCTTTTTGTCCACCCAACGTCGCGCCGGTTAGGTGTCGAGGAAAGAGGTGCGGCGGGAGATCCAGATTGCGCCACTCGAAGCCCGCCGGTACGTAAACGAAGTCCTTGTCCCGCTTCTTGAGTGCCAGCTTCACGTCAGCGCTCCGGTTCCAGAAGACCCTCATAGATAGTGCCGAATTCGCGTACTCTGAGACTGCGAAAGTCCACCGATCTACCACCGGGGCTGCGAAGGCCCACCGCTTCGTCGAGCAGAAGCGCACGTAGCGCCGGTTCAAAGACTGTGTTTCGGCAAACTGAGTGCTCCGCGCCTGCGCTTGAGGTTGTCGGGTCGGTCTCGAATAGATCGCCGCCCGAAAGTCCCCCGGGGAGGGTCAGCCGCGCGCGGACCGGCATGTGATCGTCGAGAAAGGGGTCATGTCGTTACCTAGTCGAAATAGTGTGTGAGGTCAATCGCAAGTCCGTTTGGGAGCGATTGACTGCTATACTGCGTCCGGCCTGTTACTTTCGACGTTCGTTCCGCTGACGGCGATCAAATCGCTCGGTTTTGCCTTCAAGGATTACGGTCAGGTCTCGCCAGCGATGGACGACAAGCTGGGCGCGGTCATGCGGGCGAGGATCGATGCCTGGCACATGGGGGTCGCCGGGCTGCACACGATCGAAGATATCTTCGACATCGGATTTCGCGAGGTGTCGTCGAGCACTCGTCCGATCACCGACCCAGCGAGTTTCAGCGCGTTCAGGATAAGGATCCCACCGAGCGCGCTTGGGGTCTCGATGTTTCGGGCAATGGACGCGGCACCGACGACGCTGAATTCCGCAGAGGCTTATACTGCGTTACAGGCTCATGTGGTGGATGGGTAGGAAAGCCCGCTGTCCAGACAACTACACGAACGTCATCGGGCAAACTCCTCCAGGATCGGCCGTTGCACAGCAGCCAATAACCGTCCCACATCTGAAACCGAGCGGCAATGCAGGATCGGGCAGACATTGCCGATCTGGACCCGTCGCTGAAAGGCAAGCTGGAATCAAAGGGCATGATGTTCACTTCCCCAAGCCACCACACTCCCAGAACGATATGGCTTTCACGATCAACGGCACAAGACGTTCGGTGACGAGGCCTGGGACGTCATGGGGTCCCACGTGGGACGCCTTACCTGACGGCGACGCGGGTGGGACCTGGCCGCGTTCGCGCAGCAGGTCCGGCCACGGGTGGCGGGTCCGCATCGGGGGACGATGCGTGCCCACGCCACCCGCAAGGGGTCAGGACTTGCTGGGTTCGGCGGTCTTCGCAGGCGCGGCCGGAGTTGTCGTGCCCGTCTTGGCGTGGGTCGGCTGGGCATCTTTCGTAGATACGGTCGTCTTGACGGTGTTCGACGGGGTCTTGCTGGCCTGCGGGGCCGACTGCGCCATCGGGGCTATCACCGGGGCGGCGTTCGGCTGCGCAAAGGCGCCGATCGGCAGGATTGCGAGGCCGGTGGCGAGAACCAGGCTGGAAATGCGGGTCATGGTCGGTTTCCTTTTCACCGGGGGGTTGCTCCCGGCTGAAACGGATATAGCCCCCTCATTATGACGCGACGGCGATGTCGGCGCGGCGTAATCGTGGCGGACGATGCGAAATCGCATTAAACATCCGACATCTTCGCACGACGGTCATCCGGCTTGGGAAGCAATGGGAAACGCCGATGCCGTTAAGTGGGATCACCCTTGGTCAGGCTTGGCCACGTCTGCGCAGGCGATTGACCCCGTGCCGGAACACCGGCTCGAGTACGCTATAGCCGGTTGGAACCGACAGCCTGATCGAACTCAGCCGCGGTGATACCGAGGGTCTCGGCGGCGGCGCGGATGTCGCGCCAGGTGGTGTCGTCAACCTCGATACCTTGTTCGGTGCGCCGGGCGGCCTGGTGTTTTTCAGGTTCGCCGGGGATGAGGACTTCGTCGAAACCGGGGGCGGGGCGAGC
>JBEKLE010000742.1:0-2764 GCA_050010355.1 Rhodopila sp.
ATCGCTGATGCATTGATCATGCGGCGAGTCTACGCAGCACTTGTCCGCGCCGGAATCTCCCCCTGTGAAATAGTCGGCCGCGCGACCTCAGGCGACTCGTTCATTTTTGGGCGTCGCCTTAGGTGCGATTCCCCCTAATCGTGGCGAAAAATACCCTCAATCACGACAAAAAGTGCCCTATATCGCGACAATGCCTAGCCGGGGATCTTCAGCGCCGGACGGCTCGGGTGCTCGACCCGCCCGCCCCATCGGGTCAACCTGATCGCCAATTCGCGGGACGAGGGTCCCTCCCCTGCCCTTTCCGGACAACACGCGCCTCGGCACGCCGCCGCGCCCGCGCCGCAATGCGTTTGATCGCCGCAGCCCGACGGCGCGGTGCGGCGTCTCGTACCCAGGCAGCGTTCCGATCAGCTAGATCACGGGCAGACGTGGCTTCGCATAGGCGCTTCTCCTCGACATCCAACGCATATCCGACGGCACCTGCCGGGACCGGCGCCCACGCGCATGATGCAGCACGGAGCCAGCACCGGACACCTGCCGGCAGTATGCGAACAAGCCGCACCGGATCGGCGCTTGGCCCGTCCTCTTTGAGGGCGGCGGAACCAATGCCGGTTGGGTATCCGCCAGCCGTCGCGCTGAGGACAGCGGCGATGATGCCGAATACCTCAAGGCCCATGCGAAGGTCCAATTCCGCAAATAGATGATGATGATGGCGGGGTCGTGCAGACGAATCCTCGTTCGTGGAAAGGTCGAACCAGGTCGGCCACAGGATAGCAGCGGCGAGGTCTCGCACCATGACCGCAAAGTGACTGGCCGATCCGCCAATCCGCCACGGCCCAGTCGGCACCGCACCTGTCACCGCACGAAGCAGATCCGTTTGAAGATCAAGTGCGAAACCAGGTGGCAACTCGCTTCGCTGAACCACCCAAGCATCTGCGCCGGGCAGGCTCGTTTGCAATCCATCGGCAGGTCGCCGGCAGAGCTGGCAAACCAGCCGCAGCCGTCCCGCGAGAGGCCTAAACCGACACCGACCGTAAACGCATAAACAGGTTTGCTCGAGCAACCGACGATGTGTCGAGCAGGCGACACAGCAGCCAAGACGCCACACAGCGCGCTAGTCTCGCCGTACCGCCCGATGTCCTCGCCTACGCAGGCGGAACACCAGGCGAGCAACCGCCGGTGCCAAGTCTCCGGGAATGGCATATCTCGCATCAGGATCCGCAGCTTACCGATCTGCGCGCGATCAAGGCGCGCCGCTCGCGCAAGGAGGATCTCCAGTTCGACGTCCACCAACCAATCCAGCGAAGCGAGCCGCGCAACGTCAACGTCCGCTCCGCCCCGCAGACACGCAATCAATTCCATCGGTTCCAAATCGTACCGGGCCGCAACCCGCCCTATCCAGGATCGCACCGACTCATCGGGGAAAGGTCGTGGTGCCAACGGAAGCGGCTTTGGCCTCGTCATGCCCGGCGTGCCTCGACCGCACCTCGAGGGCGAGGACGCATGCCCAGGCCGGGCGCCGCTACGCCGCGCCAGATTTCGGGGTCATCGAAGCTGGCGAGTTCGATCCGCTCGCGCCCGGTGCGGATGGCGGCCACCGCTGCGCGCTCTACCGCCTTGCAGATGCCCAGCGTGACACCACCCGATCGCTCCGCCAGCATGGCCCGCAGCTTTGCCGAATCAACCGGCGATGGCTGACGCAGCGGCAGGGCTCCAGACGAGGCGGTTGACGAAGTCGCGCAGGTCCTCACCAGGTGTCCACGGCGGCAACTCGATATCGCTGAAACGACTGCGCAACTGCGCGTCCGAAAGCAGTGCATGCCGCGCCTCGGGAACGCCGACGCCGACCAATGCAAGCTTCAGGTCGTTGGACAGGAACCGCAGCAGCTGCAGAAACAGCCGTTGCTGTCGTGGCGAGCCCACCAGCACCGAATTGATCTCATCGATCACCAGCACGCGTGCGCCGACCTCGCGCAGCAGCCGAATCGCCGACGTGCGAAGCTGTCCACCGCTGGTCCAATATCCCGCCGAGGGCGCCTCGATCGCCTCCAGCACGCGATTGAAGAATTCCGCTTCCGTCGGCTGCGGCGGCATCAGCATCACGACGACCGGCCGGCGTTGAACCCCTGCCGCTTCATCGAAGCCGACCGCGTTCTGCCGTTCAAACTTGCGAATCAGCATCGTCTTGCCCATCCCGCTTTCGCCCAGCAGCAAGAGATTTTCCATCCGCTCGCGAGATGGCTGGTCGAAGGCCTCTTGCAGATAACCCAGCAAGCGTTCCGCTGCGGCGTGCTGGATCCAGCGCTCGGCACGAATGTGGGCAATCCGAGCCTCGGCGTCGAGCTGAGCGAGCGGGCGCACGTCCGCGGGCAGGTGGGCAAACGCGGCATCAGCCGCCACTACCAGATCTCCACGCCACTGGTGGCACCCTCGGCCGGCATGGGAACCCGGGCATCCGGATCATCGCTGGATACGACCGTTGGCGGGGATGGTTGGCGGCGCTCTCCGGCCACCTGTTCGGCGGCAAGACCGGTGCGGACCACAGCCCGGCGCGCACTCTTGCTCCGGTCGTAAGCGTCAGCGAGCACGCTCCGCTGCTCCTCGATGGCGGCGAAGATGGCGTACGCATCGACCGTTCGCCGGCCTTTCTCACGCAGCTGCTTGATCGCCAGCCTGTGCTCCCAGAGTGTCACCGCCGGCCGGCCGATATCGGCATAGGGCACACGGATATGATCACCCGTCGGAAGCTCGACGAACACGGCGA
>JBEKLE010000743.1:0-2761 GCA_050010355.1 Rhodopila sp.
AGGTCGCAACGGGTGCCTGTGTCGAAGGGCCGTGCCGCGGGGCGCAGCTCGAACCAGTACGGCTCTGCGTGCTTGACGGCGATATCTGTGTGACCGGCGTCGTTCTGGCGGACGACGACGCGCCTGCTTCATAGCGAAACGACCTCCGTGTCGATGCCTCGCTCGGCAGGATCGCTGCGCCGCCGGGCAAGGCGCCCGCGATAGCGACGTCATTGCGGGCGCCGTCAGCCGAATTTGAACAGAACGCCGAACCCGCCTCGCGGGTAGGTCCACTCAATTTCGCCTGTCGCCGTACAAACCACGCGGCAGGTCCCGCACTCCAGGCATCCGTCAGGCGTGATCTCGACCTGACCGCGATCGTTCACGTCATAGCAATGCGTCGGACACACGTTAGTCAGTGCCATCAGGGCCGCCGACGGCGTGGTATGCGGCTTCACCCGGATATGCGGGCGGCCAGTGTCAACCACATACCGATTATAGTATAGCTTGTCCTCTACCTTCATCGCGGGCTGCGCGCTGGCCATCGTTGTCATGTTCTTGCCCTCATGATCAGGTGTTCAGCATAAGTTCTTCGGAATTTCACTCACTCGCCGCCCCGGTCAGTGCGGTCAAGGGAACGAACGGCTTGCTCGGCGGCTCCGCCGGCTTGATCGCATCCTGGTGCACCTTGAACATGCGCTCCACGATCGGCGACGAGCGTACAAAATCTTGATAGGCCCTTTCGAGGTGCAAGCGACAGGCGCGCGGCACCGCGTCGTCATCATCCAGGCCGGTGCGTTCCGTACCGCTCAAGTACTGACCCATACGGCGCATAATGTGCAGCCGAGCGACATTAAGGATTGCGGGATCGTACGGCAAATCGAGTGCAGCGAAGAAGTCCTCGGCGCCGGACATTGACCCGAGTTCGTCCATGGTCGTCATGAATTGATCCTTTCAAGCGTAGGCGCTCGGTCTTTGCCGAAGAGCGAGACTGCGCGGGCCCGTTCGACGATGCCGGGCAGCACGTCCAGGACGCGGTCAACGTCACCGCTGACGTTGTTGCGTGAGAATGAAAACCGTATCGCGCCGTGCGCTGCGGTGAACGGTACCCCCATCGCGCGCAACCAATGGGACGGCTCCATGGAGCCCGAGGTGCAGGCCGACCCAGAGGAAACCGCGATGCCGACGCGGTCAAGCTGCGCAAGGATTGATTCGCCCTCAGCACGGTTAAACACGATATTCGAGGTATTGCTGAGGCGCCGACTGGGATCACCTGTCACCGCGCAGTCGGGGATGCGTTGCACGATGCCCTGTTCCAACCGGTCTCGTGGCTCGCCAATCCGGTTCAGGTCATCATGCATATGCAGGCTTGCGAGATGTGCTGCCCGGCCAAGGCCGACCGATCCCCGGCACGTTTTCTGTGCCGCCTCGCCGGCCGCGTTCCTGCTGGCCGCCGCGGATCAGCGGATGGAAAGGGGTACCCTTGCGAACGTAGAGCGCGCCGACACCTTTTGGTCCGTGCAGCTTGTGCGCAGAGAGCGAGAGCATGTCGATTGGGGTGGCCTTCAGGTTAATCGGCAGCTTGCCGACCGCCTGCACGGCGTCGGTATGAAACAGTGCTCCGGCCTCATGGGCGAGCGCAGCCAGTTCGGTCACCGGGAACAGCGTGCCGGTTTCGTTGTTGGCCCACATCATCGAAACAATAGCTGTGCCTGGCCCAAGGGCAGCCCGACAGGCGTCCATATCGAGACAGCCGTTGGAGTCCACCGGAATCCGCTTCACGCCTACGCCACGATAACGTTCGAGATGAGCACACAAATTCAGCAGGGGCCGGGTGCCCCACAGCCGAAACGACCACCTCATCGCGGCCGACGTGGTTTTCCAGCGCCGACACGATCGCGGTATTGTCGGCCTCCGTGCCGCCCGAGGTGAAGATGATCTCCTGATCGAGCGCGGCCCCCAACAGATCGCTCACGGCGCGACGGGCTTCGCGTATGGCCGGGGACACAATC
Source organism: Rhodopila sp. (assembly GCA_050010355.1). GTDB lineage: Bacteria > Pseudomonadota > Alphaproteobacteria > Acetobacterales > Acetobacteraceae > Rhodopila. Next base: position 1,992 of record JBEKLE010000743.1, read on the forward strand.
GTTCCGAAGGCATGCGCGGATGACGCATTGCCAAACTGATCCGTGAAGAATGGCAACATCGCGGCGAGCACGTCGGGGTCGACCGATGTTGTTGCGTTATCGTCAAGGTAAACCGCAGGCATGCCCGCCTCCTCTCCGTTAGCGGATGTGTGGCACAGGTATCACCCGCAACGGAACGCCGAGGGCGGCCATAAGCCGCTCCTGGACACCACCGATCGTGGCGCTGGCAAACATACAGCCGACGCAGGCCCCGGTCATCTTCACCCTTACCAGGTCATCCTCGATGCCAACCAGTTCGCAGTCGCCGCCGTCCGCACGCAGAAACGGACGCAGCTCCTCGATCGCCTGACTGACCAGGCGAAATCGGCGGTCGGCGGCAGTTTCGATTTCAGTTTGCACAGTCATGATCTCATCCTCCGAAGGCGTTGTGCTCACTAACCGAACGATTTGCCGCAGGAACAGCTCGACTTCGCCTGGGGGTTGTCGAACACGAATCCGGACCCCTCCATGCCGATGACGAAGTCGACCGTGGTGCATTCCAGATAGGGAATGCTAGGTGGGTCGATGAAGATCTTCACGCCCTTCTGGTCAACTGTCAGATCGCTTTCTTCGTTCGCGGCAACGAGACCCATCTTGTACTTAAGTCCGGCGCAACCGCCCGACTCAACCATGATCCGCAATCCGGCAATCGGATCCTTGGCGCCGTCGATGGCCATGCGCACGGCGTTGACTGCGCTTTCTGTCATGTTGATCACGGTGCAATCCTTCGT
>JBEKLE010000744.1:0-2757 GCA_050010355.1 Rhodopila sp.
AACCGCTAAGGGGACTTTAGTACGAACACTGCAATCGTAAGGGAGACAGTTCAGTGAAATCGTTAAGGACTAACATATTCAAATGATTACGGCGGCGCTGAAATCCATAAGGAAGATCGACATTAAGTAACAGGGGCAAAACCCCGGGCAGGCCCTGGTATCAGGCGGGCCTGCCTCGGCAGCGGACGAGTTGCGGCAGCGGCGGGACGAGCGTCTGACCCGGGACACCAAGGCGGCTGCCCAGATAATCCCAGAATGCGATGCCGTGCTTGGCGCAGGTCTTGGCAAGCCCGAGGAAGGCATCGCGGCAGTCACGCCCGGCGTCGCTGCGGGTTCCGGCACTGACCTTGCGGCGGGTGACCTAGCAGCGGATGTCGTTCTCGGAGCCATTGGTGTGCAGCGGAATGTCCGGCCACTCCAGCACCATCAGCAACTCGGTCTTGTTGGCATGCAGTCGGTTCAGCAATCGGTCCAGCGTGGCAAAGCCGGTGCGACGGCGGAAGATGCGATCGAACCGCGCGCGCAACACCAGACGGCGGCGTTTGCCGGGACTGGCCCGATAGGCCTTGAGATCGGCATAGAAGGTCCAGATCAGTTTGCGCAGGCGTTGCTGCGCCGCACGATGCAGATCCGTGAAGGTCTCCAGCTTGTGCACCAGCCGTTCTGCATGCACCCAGCACAGAGCGTGCCGGCCGACGGCGAACTGACCGGCATCGTCGCTCAGCAGCACCGCATCGCGCAGGAAGCCATGCGCATGGATGCTGCCCCACTGAGCCCCCTCGGTGGCGATCTGCACCGGGTCTTGGATGACCGCCAGACCGGCCTCTGGCGGGGAGGCAATCCCAAGCCCGTCGAGATGCGCCTGCCACGCCGCCTGATCAGCGAAGTGGGTCTTACCGCCCTCGCCCAGCCGGGCGATCAACACGGCAGACAGTCCGCGGCCGCGAGTCGACGGCCCGGTCGTTCAACACGTAGTCGGTATGGCCGGCGCGCAGCAGATCGAGGAAGTTCAGCCGGGTCTTTGATGCGCGCGTGCCGAACCAGGTGAAGCGATCGTTGCCGATCTGCGTGCAAAATCCATTCTTCGCCTGATGCCGTGCACCGGTATCGTCAACCGAAACCCAGGGCGATGTCTCCAATCCCGCGCGCAGTACGTCGCGGGCTTCGTCACGCAAGCCGTCGTGCTGATCGGTCAACAGCCGCTGGATCTCTCGTTTGGAGATCGACACACCGACGGACTGCAACAGCGCCGTCAGGCGCGGCAGGGTGGTCTGGCCTTGATGATACTGCATCAGCACGAAACGGCGCAGGTCAGGGCCGAAATGGCCCTTGATACCCTCGGGCAGCGGGGCGACGATCGTCCGCCCGTCCGGCGTGACCCAGCGTTCACGCCGGTAGCGGATCGCATGCACCCGACAGCACAAGCTCCTGGACCTGATAGGTCTCATAGCCCCTGAAGCGGGATCCCGGCGGAACCGCCGCTTTCAGCACGCGGTCCACGATGCTGACGCGAGGACGGATCTTACCGCGTCGTGGCCGGTTCCCTGGCCGATCAGGCTTCGCCGGTTCGGTGGCCTTGTCCATGCCGCTGGGTTTGATGCCGGGTGGCCCCTTCAGGCCCTTCAGCCGGGCGATCTCTGCGCGCAGCTCGCCAACCGTTTGCCTGAGATCGGCCATTTCACTCAACAAACCGACAACCAGCTCCTTCAACTGGACGGGCGTCAGGGAGTCGAGCTCGGCGGGTGGCTTCATACATAGCTTGAATCGTACCCGGCCGCGTCGCACCAAGCCAAAAATGCAGCCATGCCCGGGGTTTTGCCCCTGTTACCGTGTTAAGGGCTAACGGGTTGAAATCGTTATCCGTCACTGAAGTCCATAAGGAAGATCGACATTCGGGGTTACCGTCACTTTTTGCACGCCAAATACGAGAACCCTGTATGATGGGCGCAGGAGGCCTCCCGATGACTGTCGCCGCACGCCAGATCGACCATGAGGTCTGGAGCCAGAACCGCTACCTTGCCTGGCTCGAAGGCCAGCCCGAAAACGCGCACTTCGAGTTTGACGGCGCCCGGCCGGTCGCCATGGCACCGGCGACGGTCGGCCACAACCGCGTGGGTCGCAACATCCGCGACGCGATCCGCCACAAGCTGCCGACCGGAACGCCGTGCGACGTTTACGGCCCACAGGACGCCATCGAGACCGTTGGAGGCGCACTGCGCGAGCCGGACGCATTCATCGCTTGCTCACGGCCGCCCCGAAACGGAGTGGTCGTACCGGCGCCCGTCGTGGTCCTTGAGGTGCTGTCGCCCGGACGCGAGAACCGGCGACGCGACGAGCAGGAGAAGGTCGACGAGTATGAGTCGGTGCCGACGATCCTGCGTTACGTGGTCGTCGAGTCTGAGCGTCGGGGCTACAAGGTCTTCTGGCGGGAGCCCGGCGACCGTGAGTGGCGTCGAGGCACGCCGGAAACCGGCAGGCCGATCGGGGTGCCCGAGTTCGGCATCGAGCTCACGCTGGACGAAGTCTACGCCGGGATCGAGTTCGACTAAGCGCTTGAGTTCGGACCACTGTTGTCGTCTCGGCTTTTAGCACTTAGCACTGCACTTGAGGCTTTAGCTTTGCATTGAACTTCAAGGCAGATCGTCCGGCTGGTCATCAAGGAAATCGCACTGGACCAAAAGCGGCGGCGGGGTTTCGTCTGGGTCAGGGTGATCTGGCAAACCGGCGCCGCGAGTGAGCACTGGGTGCAGCGTCAGG
>JBEKLE010000745.1:0-2756 GCA_050010355.1 Rhodopila sp.
TTGCTGAAACTCGCGCTCATCACAAAGCTGGGGTGACCCGTGGCATTGCCCAGGTTGACCAAACGGCCCTCGGACAACACGATCAGCCGCTTGCCGTCAGGGAACACGACCTCATCGACCTGGGGTTTGACGTTCTCCCACGTATAGTTGCGCAACGAATCGATCTGGATCTCCGAGTCGAAGTGGCCGATGTTGCAGACGATGGCGCGGTGTTTCATCGCGCGCATGTGATCGATGGTGATCACATCGACGTTACCCGTTGCGGTCACGAAGATATCGCCCAGCGATGCCGCGTCGTCCATCGTAACAACTTGGTAACCTTCCATTGCCGCCTGCAAAGCGCAGATCGGATCAACCTCGGTCACCATGACGCGACAACCGGCATTGCGCAGCGACGCGGCGGAGCCTTTGCCGACATCGCCAAACCCGTTCACCACGGCGACCTTGCCGGCCATCATGACGTCGGTGCCACGGCGGATGCCGTCCACCAGCGATTCGCGACAGCCATAGAGGTTGTCGAACTTCGACTTGGTGACGCTGTCGTTGACGTTGATCGCCGGCGTGAGAAGCGTGCCGGCTTTTGCCATGTCCCAAAGCCGATGCACCCCCGTGGTCGTTTCCTCGGAGATGCCGCGCACGTCGGCCAGCATTTGCGGATACTTCTGGTGCATCAGCACCGTCAGGTCGCCGCCGTCATCGAGGATCATGTTCGGCGTCCACCCGTCTGGCCCGCGCACCGTCTGCTCGATGCACCACCAGAACTCCTCCTCGTTCAGTCCCTTCCAGGCGAACACCGGGGTGCCTGCCGCGGCGACGCCGGCAGCGGCATGATCCTGGGTGGAGAAGATGTTGCAAGACGACCACCGTACGGTGGCGCCGAGGGCGGTCAGCGTCTCGATCAGCACGGCGGTCTGGATGGTCATGTGCAGGCAGCCGGCGATTCGCGCGCCAGCCAGCGGCCTGGACGTGCCGAACTCCTCACGGATCGCCATCAGGCCGGGCATTTCCGTCTCGGCCATGCTGATTTCCTTGCGGCCCCAGGCAGCGAGGGAAAGGTCTTTGACTTTGAAGTCATGCACCGCTGTGTCGGCCATGTCGGCAGCTCCTGTTTGGTCGCAGCGATATATAAAGATATCTGCATGTTTGCAAGGAGAGTCGAAGTCCGGCTTCAGACCGGGATCAATTTGACCCGCCTGCCGTCGACTCCAAGCGCAATGCGCCCCTGCTTCAACAGCAGGGCGTCATTGCCAAAGACCTCACGCCGCCAGCCGTGCAGTGCGGCAATATCGGGGTTTTCCTCCAGCGCGAGCCGGTCGATATCATCTGAGCTCGCAACGAGGCGCGTGGCCACGTTGTGCTGCTCGGATTTCGCGGCGAGCAACACCTTCAGCAGCGAGACGAGGGCGGCGGACGGACGCGCGTTGTCGCGCTGCTGAGGGGGCGCCGGCAGATCGGCGTCAGGCACCCGACGGACGGCGGCCAGGACCTCCAGCAAGGCGGCGCCAGAGCGGCCTTCCGCGAAGCCGCGAGTGACGCCGCGAATCCGCGTCAAAGCGTCCGCGTTGGCCGGCGCGGTCGCGGCGATTTCCAGCAGCGCCTCGTCCTTGATCAGGCGTTGTCGCGGGACGTTGACCCGTTGCGCCTCGTTTTCCCGCCAGGCAGCCACTTCCCGAAGCGTGTAAAGCAGGCGCCGGTTGGTGGTCCTGGGACGCAGCCGCTCCCACGCGGTCTCGGGATCGGCGCGATATGTGGCCGGGTTGTTGAGGATCGCCATTTCCTCGGCGACCCAACTCAGGCGGTTGTCCTGCTCGAGGCGGCGACTGAGGCGGGCGTACACTTCGCGGAGATGGGTCACGTCGGCCGCGGCGTAGGTGATCTGAGCCGGGGATAGCGGCCGAGCGGACCAGTCGCTGAAGCGATGCGCCTTGTCGATGGTGCCACCTGTCAGGTTGGCGACCAAGGCGTCGTAACCCACCTGATCGCCGAACCCGGCGACCATCGCGGCAACCTGGGTGTCGAACATCGGCCGCGGGACATCGCCGTAACGCTGGACGAAGATCTCGATATCCTGGCGAGCGGCGTGGAAGACCTTTGTCACCGCCTCGTTGGCGAGCAGGCTGCCAAGCGCGGCAAGATCGATGCCGTTGGCCTGGGCGTCAATCACCGCGACCTCGTTTTCGCCCGCGATCTGCACCAGGCACAGCTCCGGCCAATAGGTGCGTTCGCGCATGAATTCGGTATCGACGGTTACAAACGTCTCGCCGCGCATGCGCTGGCAGAATGCGGCCAGCTGTTCGGTGGCGGTGATCAGCGCGGGCGGCGGGAAGTCGGGGCGGGAGGGTCTTGGCATCCAGCACTTGTACACGGATGCGTGCGAAAGACCAACGACGACGCTGTGGCACCGATGCTCCGAAAACTCCAAAGGACCCTTGCGGGTCCCTTGGCGATGCTGCCACGGTGTGGAGCACGTTAACTCCCGTTGCCGGGCGGCGGTCACCCTTCAATATAGTGGTATTGGCGGCCGGGAACAAGGACATTATGCTGGCGCCGTCAGGGGACTCGCACTTGGAATTTTCTTGACACGCGAATCGGCGCTTGCCCGATTCGGACCCGAAGGACTCTACCTCCGGCATTCCAATCCCGGAGGCTGCATTGGACAAGTTCGTCGCCTGCTTCGAAGGACTGAAGGACCCACGAACCGGCAATGCCGGTCTGCATGACCTGCACGAACTGCTGTTCATCGCGCTGTGCACTGT
>JBEKLE010000746.1:0-2747 GCA_050010355.1 Rhodopila sp.
GCAGGAGGGATCGACATCGCGCTGCGCATCGCCGACCTGCCGGATTCGAGCCTGATCGCTCGGCGGCTCTGTCCGGTGCAACGCTGGGTGGTGGGGACGCCGGACTATTTCCAACGCCATGGAACGCCGCGACGACCACGTGATCTCGAACACCATGCGTGCCTCGGATACAGCTATCTCATGAGCGGCGAGACCTGGCGGTTCAGGGACGCGAGCGGTGTCGAAGAGGCCGTTGACGTCAAAGCGCGGCTCAGCGCCAACAACGCCGAGGCGCTGTGCGGGGCGCTCGATGCCGGTGAAGGGATAGCGCTCCAGCCGGATTTCATTGCCTGGCAATCCGTCAGGGACGGGCGCGTTATCCCGGTCTTGACGGACTGGACTTCCCCGCCGTTGGCACTGAACATTGTGACGCCCGCCGGCGGACCGCGCGCGATCCGCATCCATGTCCTGATGGATTTTCTCACACGTCGCTTTGCGGCCGGAGCGGCGCCGTGGACGATCACGCCGTCGCAGACGTGATAAGCTCGGTGGTGTTGGGCGTTCTTCATTGATGCGCCGGTCGCCGTTGCCGGCACCGTAGGCGACCTCCCTGCCGGCGCCTGTGTCTTTGGGTGGCCGCGCCTCCCCCGGAGATGTTGGCGGCACTGCCGATTACAATAGGGGCGGCCCCCATCGGTTGTGCGCGCTTGCGGCTGCCCCTGCCTGGCCGGCGCGAAGCTGAGGGTCGCGCCCGACCAGGCGTGCATGACCGCACCGGGCACGATCGCTACCATGGGGCTGACGGCGCCGCCGTGGTGGCAGCGCTCTGGCCGGGGGTGAAGGAATGACAGCGCCGTCCCATGCAGCGGAGACCGCACGCTACGCGACCGGCTCGACGATGCGCCACGTCATCGTCCTCGCCGGCACCGGGGCGATCGGCCTGATCGCGGTGTTCGGCGTCGATCTGCTCAACCTGTTCTACATCTCACGGCTCGGCCAACGCGCCATTGCTGCCGCGATCGGCTTCGCCGGCGCGATATCCTTCCTGCAAGTGTCGTTCTCGATCGGCATGACGATCGGCGTTGGTGCCCTGGTCTCGCGCCAGATCGGGGCTGGCCATCTTGACGTGGCGCGGCGGCTGGCGACCGCGAGCCTGACGGTCATGGCTGGCGCTCTTGCGATTCTAGGTATCGTCACAGTCACGACGCTCGGCTGGTCGCTCAGTCTGCTCGGCGCCGAGGGTGAGACGCGTGACCTCGCCGCCGGTTATCTGCGGATCACCGCGTTCTCGCTGCCGCTGCTGGGCATAGGGATGGGCTGCTCGGCACTGCTGCGTTCGCTCGGCGACGCAAGGCGCGCCATGGATGTGACGCTGATCGGCGCGGTGGTGACCGCGGCACTCGACCCGCTGCTGATCCTCGTGCTGCATCTCGGCCTGGTCGGTGCCGCGATCAGCACCATGATCTCGCGGCTGTCGTTGGCGCTGTTCGGGCTGTATTGGGTCGCACGGCGGCACGACATGCTGACACCGCTCGTCCCCCGCATGCTGGTCGCCGACGCGCGACAACTGCTGAGCATCGCCGGCCCCGCGATCCTCACCAACCTGGCGACCCCTGTCGGCGCAGTCTACGTCACCCGCACGATCGCGGGGTTTGGTCCCGAGGCGGTGGCGGGACAGGCAACGATCGACCGGATCACACCGGTGGCGTTTGGCCCAGTCTATGCGCTGAGTGGGGCGATTGGGCCGATCGTTGCGCAGAATCTCGGCGCGGGACGGACGGATCGCATCCGGGAAACGCTGCGCGACGCGCTTGCCTTCGTGTTGGTCGCCGTGGTGATCGCCTGGATCGCGCTCGCCCTGGCGCAGAATGGCATCGTGGTTGCCTTCTCCGCGCATGGCGTGACGGCGGAACTGGTGCGGCTGTTCTGCTCGCTGCTCGCCGGCAGCTTTCTGTTCACCGGGGCGCTGTATGTCGCCAACGCCGCATTCAACAATCTCGGCTTTCCGCTGCTCTCGACCGTGTTCAACTGGGGCCGCGCCACGTTCGGCACGATCCCGTTTGCCGCGTGGGGATCGGGCTATGGGCCGCGTGGGGTGCTGATCGGACAGGCGGCCGGATCGCTGCTGTTCGGCATCGGGGCGATGATCATGGCGTTTCGGGCGATCGACGGCCTGGGCCGGCGCGGCGTGTCGGAACCGCATCGGCAAGTGCCGGTGCCAAACGCCCCGAGCGGAAGTTCCGCGCTGATCACGTTCACCGCCCGTGCCGACCACAGCGAGGAGCACTCCAACCGCATGCAGTGGCTCCATCGGCATCGCCGCAAGTCGTCAGCGACCTAGCCCGTCTTCGTCCTCCCCCTCCGGCCAGCAGAGCTGTCGCAGGACACCCGACCTGATATTCCGCCGCGATTCCTGCCCCGGAGCAGACGATGACCCTAATGCTGCGGCCCGGTCGCATGTTCGACCGCGACATCAAACGTCAGAAACCGGTCGAACAACGGGGTCTTTCTGTATTGGCGTTCCCCATCCAATCGCCGCGCACCGCTTCCATCCTGCCGATGCTCGAGAAGCCCGAACCATTGCAGCGGACGGAGAATGCGCGCCTCGGTTGCAAAAGAGCCCGTGTCCCATTGCGACTCCAGCACGCCGATGATGGGAATGGTGCATAGACGGGTCAGGCGTTCACGCGGCTGCCAATCGTTCGCCGCCACAGACAGGCACCAGAGGACGATCCCGGCATCATACTGCGGCCAGCCGCCATGCAGTT
>JBEKLE010000747.1:0-7247 GCA_050010355.1 Rhodopila sp.
CACTGGATCAGTGCCACTTGCTCCGGTGCGGTTTCCGCGAGGATGCCGAGCACGGCAGACGTGTAGACCGACAATTCGGCCGCCGGGATCGATCCGGAGGTGTCCAGCACGAAGGCGATCCGCCCTGCCCCGGTGCGGCGCCAGGCCGGGAGATAGAGGCCGTGTTGGATGAAACGGCGGTTTGGCCGTGCCCAGCTGACCTCACCGCGCAGCGTGCCGTCGAAGATCATGCGAAACGTGTCCTGCCAGTCAACGCGATCGGTCGCTGCCTCGACGATCTCGCTCAGACTGGTGGCGAATTTCCCGGCGCGCTTCGCGGCGGCGGCGGCCTGGCGGATGCGGACATCAAGATCGTGCTCGGCCCGCCGACGCTCCGACGGGCTCAGCGGTTTGCCGTGCTCGGTGGTGAGGTCTCTCACTTCGCCCCAGTGCCGCGCCGGTACGATCCCGTCCTTCTGACCGTTCGGATTGCTGCGATCAGGGCCCGCGTTCGCATCGTCATGCTGCGAGCCAGGCGTCGGGCTTCCGCCTGGCTGGCCATTGTCGGTGCCTGAGGTGCCGGTTTGCAACGATGGGTTGCCCGGTCGTGACGGCTGACTCGCCTGCTGCTCCAGCAGCCGGGCATAGATGGTCTCCACGGGCAGACCGGCGTAGCGCTTGTCGGGATCGAACAGCAATGTCGGCGGCAGGACGTAGGTGTCCTCCTGCAACAGCCGGTTGATGCGATGACGCCCATGGTTTTCTCGACCCCTTGTGCGTCGCACCAGTCGGGGTTGAACCAGAGGTGGCGGCCGTCCGTGGCCATGGTTGCGATGGTGGGTGCATTCACCCAGGCGAGGCCGAGGGCGATCGAGCCGAAGAACGGCGCCCGGACGAGCAGCCGGGCGCGGGCTTTGCTGATGGTCAGTGGCAGCTGTGTCATGGCACCCTCATGCGAAGGCGCCCTGCATGCGCCGCAGGATGGCGTCCGCCTCGTCGGCGACGCTTTCGCGCAGCGCGGGGCAATTGCGCAGCTGGTCCGGATCATGCGCGGCGAGGTGTCGTTCGATGTCGGCGCACAGCGCGGCGATGTGCGGATCGTCCATCAGGTTCAGGGTTGGCGCGAGGCGGACGATGGCGCGCACGTTCTCGACCAGACTGTCGCGAAACGGGTGCTGAACTTTGCCGCCGGAGGTGCGGCGGAACAGGCGGAGCCGTGTCGCCATCCGCGCAACCGGCTCTTGCAGCCGGTCCAGCAACGCGCGCACGGCATCGTTGACGGTGCCACGCAATGCCGCTTCGGCGTTGCGCCGCACGGCGGCGATCTCATCGTCCGAGAGGTTGACCCGGAAGTCCGCGGTGCTGGGCACCGGCAGATAGATCAACCTGACACCGAACCGCTCCTTCAGCCGGCTTTGCGCCGGGAAGTCCGGCTCGGCGTAAGCCTCGCCCAAGCGCCGGCGTGCCTCGTGCTGGATCTCCGGATAGGCGGCGATGAAGGCGTCGACCGCGGCGTCGAATTGCCGCACCGGCTCCGCCATCGCCTCGGTGAAGGCCATGAACGCCGCACCTTTGAGGATGCGGGCGCCGTCATCCATCCACGGCAAGGTGCGCTCGTTGACCGCCTGGCGCACGGCGCGTTCGGCGGTCTGCACGCCGTGAATATGCTCGCCGAGCAAGCTCTTGTTGGCACGCACGGCGTTGTCTTCGGCGCCCTTCAAGTTACAGATTTCGCGGGTGATCGCACGGTCGCGTTTCTCGCCAGTCCAGACCCGGACCGTGGTGTTGACCAGCAAGGCGCGTGCAGAGATGTCCATGGTGAACCTCCGATGGATGGGCGTGTTTGCGGGCGAGGCGGCCCGGGGGCCATCCTCATATTTTTCTCGAAACAACCTTTCGCAGGCCGCGGCGGGCGGGCGGCGGCAAGGGCGCGCGCCTTCGGTGCGCGGGAGCGCTGGCGCGACGCACCCTTGCTGCCGGTCGCCTGCCGTGGCAGCGCGGCGATGGCTTGGTGGCGTTTGCTGTTCTGCGGTTCATGCTTATGCGCAAGGCAAGAAACGCTTATGGCCTAACGCTCACGTTCGTTGCCGTCAGTGGCCGCTCAGCAACGCGCCGTGCGCGGCGGCCCAGACCTGATAGGCGCTGGTCAGCGTGAGATCACGGTCGCGCGCGGTGGCATCGACCACGCAGACGACGGCGAATTCCTGTTCGGACAGGCGATCGAGATAGCGGATGACGGCGGCGAAGTTGGCCGGTGTGGCGCGATAGCTCAGGGCGCCCATCAACGCGTAATGCGTCATCGGATCGGCCGGCAGCGGCGCGGTGTCCGGATTGGCGATGATCGCATCGACGTCCGGCAGTGACGTGAGGATGGCGCAGAACCCGGCGAAGTCCGCGCCGGCGGCCGGCCCGATCAGGCCATCGGCGCAGGCGCGGCGGAGGGTCTCCGGCAAATCCAGCTGCAAGACATGATGCGTTGCCGCCCAGCTGCGCGGGGTCGGATAGGCATTGTCGGTGGCGGAGAATTTGTGATGGTAGTCCGACGCCCGGTAGCGGTTGTAGGCGATCAGCAACGGGTTGATGCCGCGCGCGCTCGCCCATTTGGCCCAGGCATGGGCGTCGGCCTCGACATCCAGATGCATCAGCCGGTTGCGGACATGGCTCGGCATCGTCGTGGTGCCGGCGCGATTGTGCGGGTAGTTCCCGGCGCACATCACCATCCAGGTCGGCGACAGTCTGTGTTCGCCGATGCGGTGCTCGCGGATCAGCGTGGCGGCGATGTTGAGATTGGCGAGACCGGCCTGGGGCAGCTCGTCAAGGTAGAGGATGCCGCTGCCGGCGTCAGGCAACCAATCCGGCCGGCAGCGGATGGTCCTGCCGTCCTGAACCCAGGGGATACCCGCCAGTTCGGCGGGATCGCGGGTGGCCAGGTCGGCATAGACCAGGCCGTCCCAGCCGAGATCGGCGATGACGGCTTCACAGATGTCGGTCTTGCCAAGCCCGGGGTCGCCCCAGGCCATCGGCACCAGATAGTCTTTCACCGCGACGCCGGTGTCGTAGAGCCGCCGGTTGTAGCGCATGACGGCCGTCACGACGGTCGCGAATGCGGGGATGTTCATCTCCTGTTCCTTTCATGGTGAGCAACATCCCCCACCGGCCGCGTCCGGGCTGTCAGGGCCAGGGCGCGCGCCGGCTTGGGCGCGCGGGAGCCTTGGCGACGCACCCTTGCCCTGGCAGGCCGGACGCGGCATGCGTCGCATGGGTCTGGCTCTTCCCTGCGTCGATCGGGCGCTGCTCATCCGGCGCATCGGCGCGAAGGGATGCCGAAAGCTGGACCCCGACCCGGATCCTGGTGCCGCCGTGAATCCGCTGGGGCGTCTCAGGCGGGTGGTGGGGTCATCGACGCTTGATTTCGTCGTTCCAATCGATCCCAATGGTCGGCCGCAACCGCACAAAGCCGACGCCGGCCGCGGCCGCGATTTCGGCGTGCCGGGCCGCATAGCGGTCGCCGGCTCCGTTCGCGTCCGCGGCACTCGCCAGCAGGACGTTCCGGTCGCGTGCGAGGCCGGTCAACGCGGTTGCGATGGCGCTGAGCGTGCCCGGCCCCATGCCACCGCCGGTGGCAACGTAGACCGTGTCAGCGCGAACGTCCTCGATGGCGGCGAGGCTGAGCGCGTCAATCGGCGCCTCGGTGACGACGAGACGACGACACCCCTGCCCTGCCCCGCCGAACCGGAAGAATGTCTTGCGGCCGCCGCTCAGCGCGCCCTTGTAGGCCGGCCCGCGAACGTCAATGTGGCTGACGGTGTCGCCGTTACGGTGTGCGAACCAGGCGCTGCCGTGATAACCCTCCCGGACGGCGTCCTGCTCGGCGGCTGCGCTCAGCACATCATCTGGCAAACATCTTCTCTCGGCCAGATAGCGCCATGCCGGCGAACCGCGGTGCAGACGTGGCCGCGCTTTCCATCGCTCTGACAGGGATCGGTCGGGACTGGTGCGCTGCGGACGATCGGTGTCCGGAAAACCGGGCGTGATCCCAACAAACGGTCGCAGGACCCGGCACGCCTGGGCAAAGGTCAGGGATGGGTCGAGAAACCGCACCAGGTCAAAGATGTCACCTTTGGCCGGGCTGAGCGGGTCCCACCAGCCATGACCCTCGTGATTGATGATGAGCACTTCGCCTTTGCCCCGGCGGTACTTCAATGCGCGGCGGGTGCTTTCCTTGCGGTCGAGGCGCCAAGGTGGCGATAGCCCCTCGAGCAGCGCCGCGCAGTTCACGCCACGTCTGAACAGATCGAGATCGGTATGATGGCCGGCCATGACAGTGTGCTCCTGATTGCCGTGGGCCGGTGCGGGATCGGCGTCTGCGCCGTCCTCGCAACCTTGCCCTTCTGCGATCCGGCAACGGCGAAGCGGACGCGGGGCAAGGGCGCCGACGGACTGCCGGCGGCGGTCGCGAAGCGGCGACCCCTTGCGGCGCGTCCAGCGCAAGCCGTAGCGGCATTCCCCTGCCCTGTTGCGGCTGTCCGTGGCAGGCCCAGCGGGAGACGGCGTTGCGTTCTGCCGCAGTGGCAGGCTGCGCCAGTCCCCCGTCTACGCCGTCGCCGAACCGCGCCTGCTACCGGCAAAGACGCAGCGTTTCATAAAGTTCTTGTGCACGTGTTTGGGACAGGCGGCCGAGATGGACCGTGTTCACAGCACGATGGCCGCCGCGACCAGGGCAAGACCGCTGGCCCGGTGCTGCGGGGCAACCCAGGCCGATGACGATGATGGGCGACGATCCGTGACACGGTGGGGCTGGAGAGGAACAATGGTCTGGATGATGCCCCGCGTTGGTGCTGCCTGCGCTGCCCGCGGACCCGCTGCACGCTATGAGCCGGGATGTCCCCGGCAATTCCTGTTGCGGCGGCGTGGTTGGCCGTTCCGCTTCCCTTCACAGTTACGTCAGAAGCGATTTGAGACGCTCGCTGAGCTCACTGAAGAGAGCGCCTTGCGCCATGACAGGTTTGTGCCGTGTCAACGTCGCCGCGTATCGCCTTGACATTCCAAAGCGCGACCATTCCGCTCGTCGCTCACGAGATCCAGGTGCGACACTTGATCGCTTGCCGAGCGCAGCGCCGATCTCCATCCTTCAATCATGTTCGCTGTCTCAGACGCTGATGCCGCCGTGATCCGTGCCGCTTACGAGCGAGACGGTGAACTGTCGGCCGCGATCGAATTGCGCCGCCTGTTCCCCGGCATCGCCGACAACGAGAATGCACGGATCTGCGCCCGGACGCGTCCGGCGACGCGGTTGCGTCGGCGCAAGGAACGCTGAGGCGCTTGGGACCAGCAAAGCTGGCGTGCTAAAAGGCGATACATGGCCAAGATGCAGACCGCGCCGGCCGCCGGGTTCACGCCGGGCGAGCGGGGCTATATTCGCCGCGAACTCGACATGGTGTTCTCCACACTGCCGACCGTGGCCGAAGGCTTCCAGCTCAGGACCTGGCGCGGCGGCCCGCAAGCCGGCCAGCCCAAGATCCCGCCGGTCACCAAGGGGCTTATGGAACGGGGGCTGATGCGGCTCGACACCAGCGGACGTTTGCCGCGACTGTTCTTTACCGAGGCGGGGCTCGCCGAACTGCGTACGATGATGATGGACCGCCGGTTCGCCGATCCGAAGAAATTCGCCCATGTCCGCCAGGAACTCGGCATCGATCCCGTACTGGACACGGAGGCCCTTCGCGCCTGACGGCAAGGATGCGAACCCCGTCACAAGCGCACCCCTAATCGCGCTCCGCCAACGGCATGGCCGACGTGCTGGGCGCCGCTGCCGCGGTGCCCTTCATCAGCACGAAGCCCGATTCCGCCAGATGCTGAACCAGCCGATCGGCGGTGATCCGCGCCATCATCTCGTCGGCATGGTTCACCGCTTGCGCCCGTGATAGCGCAGCGCGAATGACAGGGCATCAGCGATTTCTGTCGCCGTGGCGGGGCGCAGGTGCGACGTGTCGGGCATGCCGAGAGGGTAATGGTGGGAGAAGAACATAGCAAGAACTTTTAGCGTCGATGATCACGCGACGGCGTCTGCGCACCACCCAGCCAGTCTATTCCGACAGTGTGCTGCAATCCAGGGAGCACACCGTTTGCGGTCAGGCTCCGAGCATAGCGTGGATCTGCGCGCAACGACGGCGGCGCCTCGCAATTTCGGGCCAGCCCTGTAGACTTCCTGCTCCACTTCGGGAGGTCAGGGTGGATCACCGCCGCCGCATCCTGGATCACTTGGAAAAGACCGAGGCCGAGAAGCGCGCTTCGAAGTCACTCCCATCAGATCCGCAGTTGGAGATCCCGCTTATTGGCGAAGTGCGGCGCGGACCTGAGCCGGCGCCCCCAAAGCGCAGAGCACGGCGGACCGTTAAACCCAAACCCATCCAGCCCAGACTGGGAGATCCCTAGATCATTGCGTCATCGGATGGCGTCTTGTAGCTCATCCAATCGCTGACCGAGCCCGCAGCCTATCCACGGCTTGGTTGGTGGCGTTGCCTTTGTCGGGCCCGCCTTGGCAGCCTTGGCCGCCTTTGCGGGAACGGCCGGGCTGGCAGGCGCCTGCTCCTCCGTGGCGGCAATGCTGCGCCTCAGCGCTGCCATCAGATCGATGACGTTGGTTGTGGGTGGTTCAGGAACAGCGTCTTGCTCGATACCGGCCTTAAAGGGGCCTGCCGTGGCCCAGCGATAGCTGCGTTTCGCGATCTGCTTCGGACTGGTCGCCATGGCGCTTTATGCCATCGCCCGGTTGGCGAACGCGGCCGAACCGCGTCAGGCCAGCGCCCGGCATTTGAATTCCGCACGGCGCGTTTCTCGCTCACGCCGCCGGCGCACCGTGATAGATCGGGGGCAAATGGCAGATCACGACGGTCTCTATAACCTCCTGTTCGACCACCCCGATGTGGTTGCTGAGCTGTTGCGCGAGTTTCTCGCCGGCCCCTGGCTCGACGACCTCGATCTCGACAGCATGACGCGCGAGAATGCCAAGTTCCATGCCGCGACCGGCGACCGGCGCGAGGGCGATATGATCTGGCGCATCCCCCGCCGCGATGGCGGCGACACCTACCTGATGCTGCTGCTGGAGTTTCAGTCCACCTCCGACCGCTGGATGGTGTTGCGCGTGCTGGTCTATGCCGGCCTGCTGTGGCAGCATTTGGTGAACGAGAAGCGCCTGCCGCCGGACGGCAGGCTGCCGGCGATCTTGCCGGTCGTCTTGTACAACGGTGACCGGCGCTGGGCGGCGC
>JBEKLE010000748.1:0-2740 GCA_050010355.1 Rhodopila sp.
GGGTGATTACTGCAAATTTGCAAGGCGTGGGCGGCTCGCGGTCTGAGCCGGCGGCTGACAAGCAACAGGTTGCACGTCGAGCTACCCTAACCTGGGCATAGGGTTAACCGGGCTGAATAAACCAGAAGTGGCGAAAAGCGGCTCCCCTGCTGGGTTTTCCGGGTGCCCTATGCCTGATAAGTGTGATTGGACTAAACCGCTTCGCGGTAGTTCTTTGATGCAGTCTACATATTCCCGATTTGAGCCGGTCCGTTTGGTGGCGGCCACCGACCGCCTCTCTCTGGTCTGACGACTCCGCTGCGGGACGATGCGGCGGCGCCATGTGGCGCTGTTCGTCTCGCACAGGAGTTGCCGATGAGCCCGCTTCGCCGTCGCATGATCGAGGACATGCAAATCCGCAACCTGACCGTGAACACGCAGCGCGTGTATGTCGAGCAGGTTGGCCGGTTTGCCCGCCACTTTCGCAAATCACCGGAACGTCTCGGGCCGGCCGAGATCCGGAGCTACCTGCTTTTCCTGGCCAACGACAGGCGTCTCGCCGCCAGTTCGATCATCGTCACAGTCTCTGCGCTGCGGTTCTTCTACACTGTCACGCTCAGGCGTCCCTGGGTTGTCGAGCACGACATCCCTGCCGGCAAGCAGGCAAAGAAGCTGCCCGTGGTGATGAGCCAGGACGAGGTGGCGCGCTTCCTCGCCGCCGTCGGCAATCTGAAGCACCGCGTGATCCTGACCGTCTGCTACGCGACCGGTCTGCGGATCTCCGAAGCCGTTCGCCTCAAGCCCGACGCCATCGACAGCCGGCGCATGGTCATCCGGGTCGAGCAGGGCAAAGGCCGCAAAGACCGCTATGTCATGCTGCCGCCCAGATTGCTCGAGATCCTCCGGGACTATTGGCAGCGTACCCATCCCGGCGCCTGGCTGTTTCCTGGCGACCGGCCTGACCGGCCGATCTGTCCGCTCACCATCAACCACACCTGCCGGGAGGTGCGGTTGCGATGCGGCATCGGCAAGCCGGTCGCGCCGCATTCCCTGCGGCACGCCTTCGCCGTCCACCTGCTGGAGGCAGGCACCGATCTGCGCACCATCCAGTTGCTGCTGGGCCATCGCAACCTGGGCACCACGGCGCAGTATCTGCTGATCGCCACCAGCAGGGTCTGCGCCACCACCAGTCCGCTGGAGTCGCTGCACGCCATCGCGCCGACCGCCCCGGACCTCGTGCCCGCCTGAAGCGCGGGTTCGGTGGCCCGCGAGGGGCTGGAAGTGGCGGATGTGTTCCGCCACTTCGGCCAGGCTTTTTGCGACCGGCATGGGGCGTCGCTGTCCGCCGCGCGGCGCCGCGCCATGGCCGCGATCGAGCGCTGTCGTACCGCGGCGCTGGGTGGTCACGTCGAGCGTTGCGGCGACTGCGGCCATCAGCGGATCGCCTACAACTCGTGCCGCAACAGGAACTGTCCGAAGTGCCAGGGTCTCGCCCGTGCCCGGTGGCTGGAGGATCGCCAGGCGGAACTGCTCGACGTGCCGTATTTCCACGTGGTGTTCACCGTGCCCGAGGCGATCGCCACCATCGCGTTCCAGAACCAGGCCGTGGTCTACGACATCCTGTTCCGGGCGGCCTCGGAGACGCTGCGCACCATCGCCGCCGATCCGCAGCACCTGGGAGCCGAGATCGGCTTTCTCGCTGTGCTGCACACCTGGGGGCAGAACCTGATGCATCACCCGCATCTGCATTGCCTGGTCCCCGGCGGCGGGATCGCGCCGGATGGCAAGAGTTGGATCCCCTGCCGGCCGGGATTCTTCCTGCCGGTCAGGGTGCTGTCGCGGCTGTTCCGGGGGCGGTTTCTGCATCACCTGGAGAAGGCTTTCGCAGCGGGTGCCCTGAACTTCTTCTCCGCGCACCGTCACCTGCATGAGCCCGCGGCATTCCGGCGTTACCTGGCGCCGCTGCGCGACACCGAATGGGTCATCTACGCCAAGCGGCCCTTCGCCGGCCCGGCACAGGTTCTCGACTATGTCGGGCGGTATACCCACCGCGTCGCCATCTCCAATAACCGCCTGCTATCCATGGAGGAGGGCAAGGTCCGCTTCCGCTGGAAGGATTACCGCAACGGCAACCGGCAGAAGACGATGAGCCTGCAGGCTGGGGAGTTCATCCGCCGCTTCCTGGTCCACGTGCTGCCCGACGGGTTCCACCGCATCCGGCACTACGGATTCCTCGGCAATTGCCACCGGGCGCGGAAGCTTGAGTTGTGCCGGGAACTGCTTCGGATGGCACCGGCGGCACCGGCCGATCCACCTGCCGACTACCGCGACCGGTACGAAGCCCTGACCGGAAGGACATTGCGCCAATGCCCGCATTGCCTCACCGGCATCATGGTTGTGGTCGGCTGCATCGAGCGGCCCGGCATCTGCCAGCCGGTTCCGGATACCTCATGACCCCGGAGCGGCAGTCCGGACCTGTGGCGCCGAACACTCCGCCGGATCAGCGGCGCGACGCCGTGGCCGTGATGGACTTGTCAGCGTCCCGGAGCACGCCTGGGCAGCCGCCAGACGCCTGGAGCCCGCCTGTGATGAGGGTGCTGGGTCCTGATCGGCGCTGCGCGAGGCACCAAACCGCCGTCCCGAAACGCCCCGGCCCGCGCTCGCGAGACGGCCGGCGGCGTTCAATGCCCATAGCCCTGGCGGGGGGAGCGGTTTAGTCCAATCCGTTTTTCGCTCACCGGCGCGGCCCCCAGCATGGGTA
>JBEKLE010000749.1:0-4663 GCA_050010355.1 Rhodopila sp.
TCGCTGCCCATCCGGCAGGTGCTCGTCGGATGAAACACCGTCCCGCCCATCCGTCGCGCATAATCCAGCAGTTCGTCGTCAGTCCGAACCGCGGAGCCCGGGAGGTATTCGGATTTGACGAAATACCGCATCCCCGGATGTGCCAGCACCCGCCGGCACAATCGCAACCCGGCGACGATCGCGCGCTGATCGACCTCGGCCGAGAGATAGTTGGGGAACATCGCAGGGGCATCGCCGGGGGCCGCTGTCTTCAACCGGATTTCGCCGCGGCTGTCCGGCCGAAGCTGGTAGGCGATCATCGTGAACCCGGACCATTTGTGCAGCCCGTCCTGCGGTCTGTCAGCGCTGAACGGTGAGATCGAGCACTTCAGATCCGGTGATGCCAGTTCCGGCCGGGTCCGCACGAACATCGCCGCCGGGGATACGCCGCTCGTCAGCGCCCCGGTCCGGAACAGCAAATACTGGACCCCCGCCTTCACTTTCCCGAAATTGCTGTTGACCACATCGTTCACGGTGACGGGAAACCGCGCCTTCAGCTTGATCGCCGCCGAGTAATGGTCCTGCAGGCTTTGCCCCACGCCGGGCAGGTGATGCACGACGGGAATGCCCAGGCCGGCCAGGTGATCCCTCGGCCCCACGCCCGACAACATCAGCAACTGCGGCGAGTTGATCGCCCCGGCGCACAGGATCACCTCCCGCCCTGCGCGAACGGTGGCGTGAACCCCGTGCTGTCGGAACTGAACCCCTGTCGCGCGTTTTCCAGCGAACATGATGCGCTCGGTCAGCGCATGGGTGATAACCTGCAGATTCGGCCGCTTCATCGCCGGCCGCAGATACCCCACCGCCGTCGAACACCGCCGACCGTTCCGCGTCGTCGTCTGATGGTACCCGACGCCCTCCTGTTCGGCGCCGTTGAAGTCGTTGTTGCGGGGGATGCCCAATGCCACCGCGCTTTCGATGAATGCGTTGCAGATTGGATCATCATGAGTCACGTCGGACACGCACAAAGGCCCTTCGGCCCCGTGATACTCGTTCCGCCCCCGAGTCTGATGTTCGGCGCGCTTGAAATACGGCAGGCAGTCGTCGAACGACCACCCGGTGTTGCCCAACTGGCGCCAGTGGTCGAAATCCTCTTTCTGGCCCCGGATGTACACCATGCCGTTGATCGAGCTCGATCCGCCCAGCACTTTCCCGCGCGGCCAGAAAATCCTCCGTCCGCCAATACTTGGATCAGGCTCGGTCTCGTAGCACCAGTTGACCGCTGCATCGGCGAAGGTCTTGCCGAACCCCAGCGGAATGTGGATCCAGTGGTTGGTGTCCGCGCCGCCGGCTTCCAGTAGCACGACCTTTGTTCCGGGATCCTCGCTGAGCCGAGCCGCCATGACGCAGCCGGCCGAACCGGCACCGATCACGACGAAATCCGCCTCGATGCTGTCTGCCATCATGGTTCCCCCCTTTGCGTCCAAGCCTATCCGCGGAACCCGCATTGTTCCAGTGCGGCAAGCATGTGCGCTGGCGGATCGGCTGTCGCATCAACCGGCGGATCGAGCGGCAGGTGGATCGAACGTGCCAGCAGATGCAGCCCGTCCCCGCCGCTGCCGTATCGCGCATCCCCCATGATCGGGGTGCTCAGGGTGGCGCAATGCACGCGGATCTGATGGGTCCGTCCCGTCCTCGGCCGCAACTCCATCCAGGTCGCCCCGTTCGTGCGCCCAAGCACCCGCCAGTCGGTGGTGGCGGCCAGTCCGGATGCCTGGTCGACGATCATGCGCCAACCGCGCGGACTGCTGACCCGGCGCAATGGGGCGGTAACCGTGCCGTGGTCACCGGAGACCTCGCCCTGCACCACCGCCCAGTAGATCTTGCGGACCTCCCCGGACGCAAACGCCGCTTGTGCCGCGACCAGGGCCGCCCGCCGCAAGGCGATCACGAGGCAACCGGCCGTGTCGGCATCCAGCCGGTGCGCCAGCCACGGACCATCCTTTCGGCGCGACAAGACGCCGAACCAGTCTTCGACACTGTGCCCGCCGGACGGCCCACCATGCACCGGCAGCCCAGCCGGCTTGTCGATCACGACGAAGCGCTGATCCTGAAACAGGATGGTGGGGCTCATCGCCCCGGTGTAGCGGAAGGTCCAGACCCCCGGAAGGCGCCCTTGGTGATCAGACGGCGGAACGCGTAAACTCCGCCCAACAAGATCCAGGGAGGCCCAGTCCATGAAGATCGCCCGCATCGAGACGTTCCTGTTCGACCCGGGAACCGCCAAAAATCTCCTGTTCTGCCGTGTCGAAATCGAAAGTGGCGTGCATGGCTGGGGCGAGGCCTACGTCACCCCCGGCAAGGAACCGGTGATCGAACATCTGCTGCGTGACCTCGGCAAATACATGATTGGCCGCGAAGCCTTCAGTATTCGCCACACCGCGCAAGTGGTGTTCGAGGACTTCGCGATGCGCCGCACGTCCCTCGACCTCATGTCGGCGTGGAGTGCTATCGAGATCGCCCTGTGGGACATCGTTGCGAAAAACGCCGGCCAGCCTTTATACAACATCCTCGGTGGCGCCTCCCGTGAGCGGGTCAAGGTTTATGCCAACGGCTGGTCCAGCGGCACCGACAGTATTGAAAAGAACATAGAGCGCGCCCAGGCCGTGAAGGCGGCCGGCTACACCGCGCTGAAATGGGATCCGTTCCCCGGACCGTGGCGTAACTTCATCCATCGCGAAGACGAAGACCATGTCGTCACGGCCAGCGCATCGCCGAGTACGACATCGGCTGGTACGAGGAACCCTGCCTCTGTGACAACATCGAACTCGTTGCCGAGGTCCGCCCCGCCCTGCCGATGCCGATCGTGACAGGTGAGGCAATTTACTCGAAAGAAGGGTTCGCCCAGTGTTTCGCCGCCCGCGCGGCCGACATCATCAATCCGGACATCTGCAACTGCGGCGGCATCTCTGCGATGCTGGATATCGCCGCCATGGCGCATCCCCATGCGGTGGCGATCGCGCCGCACAACTACAATTCCACCCTCGTCGGCCTCGCCGCGACGGTACAGCTTTCCGCCATGATCCCGAATTTCTGGATCGCGGAATGCTTCATCAATCTGAAGCCGCCTTGCGACGAGATCGCCATCGCCCCGCTTATTGTCCACGACAGTTTCGTAGATCTGCCCACCACGCCCGGCATCGGCATCGACCTCGACGTCACCGCCCTGCGCGCCAAGCCCTACCGCGACATGGGCACTCGGATGGGCAAGGGCCTGCGATCCTACACTGAGGAATTCCCGCGCAAATACTACGCCGTCGCCGAAACTCGCACCGGATACTGACGTCAGTCAGCGTAGGACAGTCGAGGAAGCAACGATTCGTCTGCCAAGACGCACCGCCCCACCGCATTGCCTGCCTGCCCATCTACCACGTGAGGCGTGGCTCGCTCTACAACGTGGAATGAGCAGAATACACAGAATACGACAGGATGCCGAGGGACCGCTCTTCATCGCCATTAATAGCAACGCCGTCAGAAAGAATTCGAATTGACAGGATGATCGATTTCCCGTGCGAAGCGGACAAAATACTGGCCAAATTCATCTGGTTGGCGTGGGTCGCATACAGGGCGGGAATAAAGTAAGTCTCACCGCCTGACTTGAAAACCCGCATTTCCCCTGAATAGGATTCGGACGGACATCCAATCCGAAAGCCGGGCTGGAGTATTCCCTTATCTCTACATCCATATCCTGACCGGCCAAGTTCCAATCCCTGCAGGTGGCCGCTCCTCTGAGTCTGATATAATCGATACCGAAATCAGATCCAGACGTTCTTGATGAAACTTCGACGCGGTCGATTTTCAGACTCAGACCGACCGACTTGAGTCCGACCTCGGTCGTTGGAACGCGCACGTTCTGGTTATTGCGGACTCGGCCAATATCGAACGAAGTGATCGCATACTCGCCTTTTGACGAAAGGTCGAGCTTTTCCAGGGGGGCTCCACTCGGTAGCCAATGCCTTATCAGTGAATGACAATGAAAGCGACAGACCGTCGCCCAGTTCCAGACAGGAAGAAAACAGTGCCGCGATCCGATCGCAATCGGCCTGGCTCAGAAAGAAATTTATCTCCATCGGTGGAAGGCTGACTTCTTCCCCCTCGGATGTGAACGTCTCCGGCGTGAGATCCTTCGCCACGATCATCCCCCCGCAAACCGTCGGGATGTTATGAGCGGCGGCGATGGACGCGATAGATTCAGGTTTGTGCTCGAAAAAGGATATTCCGCATTCAACACCATCGAAGACCGATCTGGTATTCCAAATTTTTCCGCGCGTGCGACACGAATGCTTTAAGACGCTCCTGCTGCGGTCATAAGCGAGTCCGTCGCTGAAACTAGCCGAAAGCATGACATACAGCGTACCGGAACCCATAACTCAGTATCCTCACCCAGGCTGACGTTAGTATTACGCGCAACCCGTGTCACTTGCGAGTCAAGTTCGGCGCAAAGATCCAACCGGGCGGGGACACGGTCGGCGCACTTGCCGGATCAGATCAAAAACCGCTCGGCATCCTCTGCCAGCAGCAGCCGGTCGTTCAGCAGCACCTGCGTCACCGCTCGCACCGCATCGGCGTAAGACGTCCCGGGATACCGCTCCGCCAGCGACGCCCGCGGATCGGCCCCTCGTTC
>JBEKLE010000750.1:0-2727 GCA_050010355.1 Rhodopila sp.
GCGGCGAGACGTTGCCGCCGGGCGACGATTTTCCCGCGCCGCAACAGCGGGGTGGTGAAGTCGTGCGCACCGACGGTAGCGCCCCGCGCGAGCGTCGCCAGCTCTATTTCGAATCGCTGAAAGCGGCTGTAGCGGCTGCGCGCCATCGGGTGCTTCTGGCGACTGGTTATTTCGTGCCGACCCGCCGACAATGGCGGCTGCTGGCCGCGGCTGCGGAGCGCGGCGTGTCGGTGGACCTCATTCTAGCCGGCTACAGCGACCAGCCCAGTTGCATCCGGGCTCCGCGTGCCCTTTATGGACGGCTTCTCGAGCACGGCGTGCGCATCCACGAGCTGCATGATGGGGTGCTGCATGCCAAGGTTGCCACCATCGACGGGGTATGGACGGCGATTGGTTCTTCAAACCTCGATCGGCGCAGTTTCGTCTATAACAACGAGATGGATGCGATCGTGCTGGGCCGTCCAACTGCAAGGGCGGCGGAGACAATGCTGCGGGAGTGGATGTCGCTGGCCAAGCCGGTCACGCTCGAGGGATGGCGGTCACGTTCCCTGCATGAGCACATGGGCGAACTGTTAACGCGGGCCTGGAGCCGCTACATGTAGCCAGCAGACCGCGTATATCGGGCGCTAATACAGCCCGCCGGTGCGGCCTTGCCGGCGAACGGGCGTCGTTTGTGGGCACGATCGGCAGTCAGCCAGCGGTGGCGAACAAATCCGCCGCCGATCCGGCATCCGATTTACGACCGCGGGCCGGCGCCATGAGCCAGCCGGCGTCGGTCCGGCTTCCGGACCCCAAGTCGCCAGAGGCGGTGCGCGGGCGATCGACGGAAATCCGGATCGGGTAAGCCATTGCTATCAGCGTCGAGACGGGGGTCTGGGCGTCATATTCCCCAAGGAACAGATCGCCGATCGCCCGCCGGCGGCGATAGGTGAGCCAACGCTGAGCCAGGTGGAACGGCCGATCGTGCAGCATATGGCAGCGCTGACAGAGGCCTCTCAGGTTGGCGAGCCGGTTGTTGGCGGGATCGTTGTCGAGATGCGCCGCGGCGAGCACGACGCGGGTGAGGCGGATGTTCATGGCCTCGATCAGGTCGGGCCAGCGCGCCGGGCGGCCCCGCCAGTCCCGCCAGGTCCGGGCCGTTTCGTCGAACCAGCGGCCATCCGGCAGACAGCGGACCTGGGCCAGATGGGGCCGGCGGCAGCGCTGGCAGCGGCCGCCAGCGCGTTCGAAACGGACCCGCCGGCTCAACTCAGGCCAGTCCGGCGGATACAGCGCACGCAACTCCGGACGGATCGGCATGCCGGCTACGCCGCGACTTTGCCGAGCAGGCGGTAGACGCTGGCGCGGCCGATGCCGAGACGTTCGGCAATCGCGCTTGGCCCCAGCTTCTCCTGCTCGCGCAGTCGCCACACGGCGGCCGGATCGAGAAACGCCTTGCCGGCCGCGGTGCTGGTGTCGATCGGCTGTTGCGTCGCGCGCAGTGCCACGCCGCGGGTCTTCAGTTCGTGCACGATGTCTTGCAGGTCCTTCATTGAGCGTGCCAGGCGGTCGATGCGGGTGACGATGAGCGTGTCGCCGGGCCGCACGAAGTCTAGCAGTACCTGCAACTCGGTGCGTCCGTCACGCCTGGTGCCGCTGGCCTTTTCGGCGCGGATGACGACGCAGCCTGTGGCCTTCAGCGCCGCGCGTTGCAGACGCAGGTCCTGGTCGATGGTGGACACGCGGGCGTAGCCATACAGTGGCATGACAAGGGGCCGAATCTGTCTTACTGGAGTCTGGACCGTCTACGCGACGTGTATCAAGTGCCCAAAACCAACCCAAATAAGACGGAATTTATGTCTCGTCGCGCTGTCTCTCCGGGGTATACTTCAATAAGGCATCGACCGCTCGGGGGTCACGAGCGGACGTAGGTCCATCGTACCTTCGACGGCTGGTTTGCGTCCATCACGGCCGTTCAGACAAGCGGCATCGTTTCTCGAGAGCGGTCATTCATGGTGCAGCGGCAAATGGCTGGGTTGGGTGGTCTTGCGACTGTCAGGTTTCGGGCGCCCAACGCGTAATCCAGACATCGAGCCTACGGCCGAGACCGGCCGTTAGCGGACCGAAGGCCCTCGAATTGACCGCAGCGACGGCGACATCCGCGGAGTCTTATCTCCGCATGCGGTGACGCTCGATCAATCCGTTGCGGCCGATTGGAAGGATCGCCACAGCCTGGCGTTAGGCCTGCGCCCAAAGAACAGCCTGCTGGGCAGATTGCGTACGATCCGCTATCGTCACCATGATTAATGAATTCTGGGAGATCGAAGAGCGAAGGAGCTTGGATTGGCGTATTTTGCCCCAAAACGTACCCGGATCGACTCAGCCAGCAATCAACCTTCGGCGTAGGACGGGTGCGATATATCGGATCCAAGTCGGCAACTTTACCGTGGTTGACCCGCGTAGTTGCTGAGAGAGCCCCGACTGCGACCTCAATCTGTGACCCGTTCGCCGGAACGTGCACAATAGCCCGTCACTTCAAGGGCTTGGGTATGCGAGTCGTGACGGGCGATGTTCTCAAGCTAAGTCATGTCCTCCAGATAGCGTGCGTCGGCCACGACGAACCCCCTCCATTCAGTAGTCTGGCCGAGGCCGGCATCACGGCGGGGCAAGCTGGTAATGCGGCCACCCAGGTCCTGGCCCATCTCCAATCGCTGCGCGGCGTGCATGGATACGTCAGTGAGGAGTTTT
>JBEKLE010000751.1:0-2723 GCA_050010355.1 Rhodopila sp.
GAATGGGGCGGGAAGAACACCGCTCACGGCATCAAATGGACCCAAGACGAGAAGGGTCAGCACCTTCCGGAAACGACCGTCTACATCTGCGTCAATGGCTGCGTCATCGAGGAGCGGCTGAAAGGCGAGATGGTGCGCGCCGGACGATGGCGCGCAACCAAGCCGTTCTCCGGGATCGCCGGCTTCCACATCTGGGCCGGCTACTCGCTGCACACCAACTCGGCGTGGCCGATCCTGGTCCGCGAATGGCTGAACGCGAAGGATGATCCGTTCACCCGCCAGGCGTTCATCAACCTGGTGCTCGGCCAGGTCTACGAGGACAGGGGCGAGCGCGATCTGTCAGAGCTGGGCCTGCTGCGGCGCTGCGAGGTCTGGGCCGGCGAGGTGCCCGCTCAGGTGGCGGCACTGACCGTCGGCATAGACGTGCAGGACGACCGCCTGGAACTGGAGGTGGTCGGCTGGGGCCGCAACGAGGAAAGCTGGTCGATTGCCTATGAGGTGCTCACCGGCGAGCCGGAAGGTCCCGAACTCTGGGCGCAGGTCGACGCGTACCTGAAGCGCCGGTTCCGTCGCGCCGATGGCCGCGAGTTCGAGATCATGGCCGTCTGCATTGACTCAGGAGGTCATCATACCCAGCGGGTTTACGAGTTTGCCAAGGCGCGGCTCGGGCGCCGGATCTGGGCGGTCAAGGGTGAGGCAGCGCAGGGCGGGCGGCGGTCGCCTGTGTGGCCGGTCAAGCGGCCGATGTCGAAGACCAAGCAGACGTTCAGGCCGGTAATCCTGGGCGTCAACGCGGCCAAAGACACGATACGGGCGCGGCTGCACGTGCAGGAGCCGGGGCCGGGTTACTGCCACTTCCCGGCGGATCGCGACGTCAACTACTTCGCGCAGCTCGTCGCCGAGCGGTCGATCGTGAAGGAGACGGCCGGCCATCGCTACCGGGTGTGGGAACTGCCGCCAGGGCGGGCGAATGAAGCCCTCGATGTCAGGGTTTACGCCTACGC
Source organism: Rhodopila sp. (assembly GCA_050010355.1). Taxonomy (GTDB): domain Bacteria; phylum Pseudomonadota; class Alphaproteobacteria; order Acetobacterales; family Acetobacteraceae; genus Rhodopila. The sequence goes on from JBEKLE010000751.1 coordinate 1,005, forward strand.
CGCGCTGTGTGGGCTGCTGCACATGGGTTTCAAGCTGAACCGGCGGGCGGACGAGGTCATGGCGGCTACGGCGCCGGTGGTGCGGCCGGAACCGCCGCCGAGTGCTGCGCCGCCGGGTGCGCCGGTCGGGCCCGTGGTGGCGGCGAGTGGACCGGTTCAACGCTCGCGGCTGGGCCGAATGATCGGCCGATAAGTTCGGGTGGACTGACCGAACTGCGCACAGAACAGAAAAGGATCAGCGACCGCGATGTACGGGTATGGGTGCTTCGATCAGCAACGCACGATCCTGGCTGGCGTCCCTCGCGCGACGCTGGTGATCTGGCAGGGCCAGCTCCAGCAGGCGATGATCAACCTGGCATTGGGCGCCAACCCGTTGTCGCTGTCCTATTCGCAGGGCGACGGCGGCGCGAAGTCGATCACCCACAACATCGTCAGTCCGACCATGGCGAGGGGCATGCTCGAGCTGGTCAATCGCTGTCTTGGCCTGCCGCCGACGCGACGCCCGATGACGCCGTTCTACCGCTGAGATGACAACGCGCTGATGTCAGGCGTGCAAGCCCCCGTGCGCATCCTCGGTCCTGACGGCCGGGCGCTGCCGCCAACCCGGCGCCGTGCCATGGCGCTCCAAGGTGGCCGAAACACGCCCTACGACGCGGCCGATAACTACGGCCCGCACATGGCCGCCTGGCAGCCGTACCTGTGGTCGCCCGATGGCGAACTCAATATGTTCCGCGACCGGATCGTGGCCCGGGTGCGGGACGTGGTTCGGAATGATGGCTGGGCCTCCGGCGCGGTCACCCGCATCCTGGACAACGCGATCGGCGCCAACCTGCGCCCGGTCAGCAAGCCGATCTGGAAGTGGCTGCAACTGGTGTCAGGCAACCCGAGCTTCGACCATGAGTGGTCGCGCGAGTTCGGCCAGGCGGTCGACGGCCATTGGGACGTGTGGGCCAATGACCAGGCCAGGTGGTGCGATGCCACCCGCAACCAGACCTTCAGCCAGATGGCGCATACCGCGTTCCGCCATTCGCTGATCGACGGCGATGCCCTGGCCGTCCTGAAGTGGCGCCGCGAAAGTCAGGTCCGGCTCGGCAAGGCCCGCTATCATACGGCCGTGCAACTAATTGATCCTGATCGGCTTTCCAACCCGCAACTGCGCTTCGACCAGCAAGCCCTTCGGGGCGGTGTCGAGGTGGACGAGGACGGGGCCGCCGTCGCGTATCACATCCGCAAGGCGCATCAGGGCGATTGGTTCTCGGCCGCGCAAAGCGTGTCGTGGGAAAGAGTCCCACGCGAGACCGACTGGGGCCGGCCGATCGTGGTCCATTACTACGAAAACCAGCGGGCCGGTCAGCATCGCGGCGGGGCAGGGATCTTCACGCCGGTCCTGCAGCGCCTGAAGATGCTGGTGAAATACGACAGCGTCGAGCTGGATGCCGCGATCATCAACGCGATCTTCGCCGCTTACGTCGAATCGCCGCTGGACCCACAACTGGTCAAGGAAGCCATGGGCGGGGACGAAGGCTTCGATGGCGTGAACCTCAACGGCTACCAGAACGACCGGGCGCTCTGGCACCGCGAGAACGGGATCATGCTGGGCGGTGCGCGGTTGAGCCAGATGTATCCTGGCGAGTCCATCAAGACAGTGACGGCCGCGCGCCCGTCGACCAATTTCAGTCCGTTCGAGGATGCGTTGCTGCGCAACGTCGCCTCCGGCCT
>JBEKLE010000752.1:0-2722 GCA_050010355.1 Rhodopila sp.
AGCGAACGGATCAGCCGGCATTACCAGGAGTTCGCCAAAGAACTCTAGGAACCCCGGCCAACAACGCGACGCCACGCTCATGGATCATTGCCTGCCTGCTTCCTGGTCAGCTGATCAGGCCGGCGATGGCGGCGATGGCGGGTTCGATGGCTCGCTCGCGGACGTTGCCGAAGCCCATCACCAGCGCGGCTGGCGCTGCGGTGTCAGGGTAGCCGCGGTAGCCGCCGATGCCGTGCAGCCCGACCCGCCGCTCACGCGCCGCGGCGATGACTGCCGCCTCGTCGGTGCCGGGTGGCAGCGGCGCGACAGCGTGGAATCCGGCCGCGAGCCCGGTCAGCTGGACTCGGGGGGCGTGCCGGGTGAACGCGTCGGTCAGTGTGGTGCGGCGGGCGGCGTAGACAGTTCGCATCCGCCGCAGGTGCCGGTCGTACCGGCCGGTCGTGAGGAGGGTGGCCAGAGCGAGCTGGTCTAGCGTGCAGGAGCCGCGGTCGCTCATTTCCTTCTCGGCGGCGACCGCTGCGGCCAGTGGCGCAGGGGCGTGGACCCAGCCGAGGCGGACCGCGGGCGCCAGCGCCTTGCTGGCCGTGCCGAGCAGGAAGACCTGGTCAGGGGCCAGTCCCTGCAGCGCGCCGACGGGTTCTTTGTCGTAACGGAACTCCGAGTCGTAGTCGTCTTCGATCACCCACCCGCCGCCGCGCGCGCCCAGCCGGTCAGGGCGTGCCGCCGTGCCGGAGACAGGACCACCCCGGTGGGGGACTGGTGTGCCGGGGTGACCACGACGGCCTGGGCTCCGCTGGCCGCCAGTTCGCCGACCACGAGGCCTTGCTCGTCGACCGGCACGTAGCTGACGTCGATGCCCATCGCCAGGACCGCGCGGACTGTTTCGTCAGCTTGCGCGCTGCCGTAGCCGGGATCTTCGAAGGCCACGCAGGTCACACCGCCCTGGCGAGCTAGGGCGCGCAGTACCAGGTTGATTCCTTGCGCAAAGCCGGTGCTGATGATCATCCGCGCCGGGCTGGCGGCGGCGGCTCGTACCCGCCGCAGGTAGTGAACTGGGAAACCTCGCCCTGGCGCAGCGACGAAATCCCGCCGACGACGGTCTTGCTGAAGCCCATCGCCCGCACCACCAGGCCAAACGTGATGCCGAGATTCCGTCCCACCACCATGCCCGGCAGCTCGAACGCAGTGGTGACTGGAAAAGCAGCAGCCGTGGACTCCGGGGTGCCTGTCGTACTCGTCGTATCCGTCATGCAGGGCAGTACACCGCCGCCGCGCACGCCGTGTCAACGAGCGGCGCCCCGGCCCGAGACCCCGCTGGATTTCACCTTGACCGACCGGTCACGGCACCTTGAGTCGGTGGCGCGGCGGGAACTAGCCCGGCACCAGCAGGCCTGAACATACCTGGTATTGATTTGATCAGGCGGCCGGATTGCGTCCGCGGCAAAGGTTCCGGCAAGCCAGGGACGAAAGCATGTGTGCCAGCCCTCTGATCGCTGCATGCTCAGGACGATCTGGCACTGTACGGAGAACGCGGCTGCTAACAGCAGCAACCGCGACGCGGATACCCGGCATTGAGAAAAGTGCAGGCGATCCGGGAATCAGGCGATCCGGGAATGGAGCAAGACGATGAGCTTCAATGTCGCAGTCATCCTGAGCGAGACGGCGTCCGCGGCGCCCGGCCAGGCCGCAGCCGTCCACCCGGGCGGGCAGCTGACCTACGATGAACTGGACGTGCAGTCTGACCGGCTGGCGGTCGCCCTGGAGCTGACCGGAGCCCGGCCGGGGGATCCGGTGGCACTGCAGCTGCCCAACATTCCTCAGTTCCTGATTGCCTACTTCGGGATCCTCAAGGCCGGCTGCGTCGCGGTGCCGCTGAATGTTCTGCTCAGGGCACCCGAGGTGGCGTTCCAGCTCCAAGACTCTGGGGCAAAGATCCTCATCACCTGGGAAGGCATTCTAGGTCAGGCGGCTAAGGGCGCTGCGGCGTCGATCAGGATGGATTCCTGTTTATCGTCAGCCGCAAGAAGGAACTCATAATCCGCGGCGGCTACAACGTGTACCCGAGCGAGATTGAGAACGTGCTGCACGCCCATCCGGCTGTCGCCGAAGCCGCGGTTATCGGCATTCCCGACGAGCGTCTCGGCGAAGAGGTGATGGCCGTCGTCACGCTGCGGACAGGCCGGTCGCTGGTGGCGGCGGAACTGATCGCCTATTGCCGGGAACGTGTCGCCGCCTACAAGTACCCGCGGGTAATCGAGTTTCGCGACGAGCTGCCGAAGAACACCCTCGGCAAGATCTTGAAAGCTGAACTGGCCCGCGCGGCGGCTGCGGCGGCCTCAAATGCGGATAAGGCTCGGCGGTAGTCGCGGAGGAATGGCTAGACGCGCACGAGCGGCTCGGCCGGAACCAGCCGTAGCTAGTTCGCGGCGTGGCCGAGAAGGCCGCGCATCGCCGCCCACACGGTCGGATGGTTGAGCAGGTCGAAATGATGAATTCCGCCGAGCCTGCGGCCCGACTCCGCGGGAAACGGGATGCGCTGGTGACGGCCGCGCCGGCCGTGCGCGCTGGCCGGCGGGACGAGGAGGTCGCCAACCACGGCACCGACCGGGCTACCGGGATCGTCCGTGACCGTGGCGCTGATCGCGTAGTGGTTCGCCCCGGCGAGCAGCGGAGCGTCGTGCCGGTGATCGCGCGGGCAGCTGTCCTGATCACAGCCCGCCCA
>JBEKLE010000753.1:0-3008 GCA_050010355.1 Rhodopila sp.
AAGCGGTCGCAACCCCCAGGCCGATGCCGGATGCGGCTCCAGTGACGATGGCGGTCTTGCCGGAGATGTCCATTTGCACGGAACCTTTCGGATGATGTGGTGACCAGGATTGATTTCTTCGGACGGCCGCGGGGCACTATTTCGCCGGATCGAGCTGTTCCATCAACGCCAGCCCCTCCATCGCCAGGCCGTAACCAAGCAAATCCTGCATGCGCTTCTTCAGATATTCGTTGAACATCAACCGCGTATAGCGCAGCAGGAGAGTCGGCTTCGCCGCCAGAGCTTCGGCGTGTTCCCAGGCGCGGGCCAGGACTTTACCGGGCGGCAGGATCTCGGCCACCAGACCGAGATCCTTCGCTTCCTGCGCTGACAGCGTCTGACCCGTGAGCAGGAAGTAGCGGCCACGGTTCAAACCCATCAGCAGAGGCATGACGATATGCATGCCGTCCCCCGGCAGCATTCCGGACATGAAATGGGCAGAGTCTTGGAAGGCCGTGGTGATAACCGGCACCTCGATGCTCAGCAGGTTCATCAGCAAGGCGCGGCCTTCCCAGCCCACCCGGTCATACGCGTTGGCGGTCAGGCCCTGGGACAACGATCTTGTGCCATTGGTGGCGCGGACACCGGACCATTCGCCGCCCGTTCCGGTCAGGATCACCACCCGGTTGTCCCGGTCACCTGCGACATCGGCGAAGGCGTCGGGCATTTCACCGTGCGGACCAAGGCCCCAGCGGAGCGGGCCGTTGTCGGTGTGGAACCGCATCTCCAGGATGCCATTCTCGCGCCGCATGTGTATACACGCATATTTCGTTGCGTAGTCGTCGAACCGGCTCATCGCGGCACGGTCAGCCGATAGACCCGCGCCGCGGTGCCGCTGTAAAGTGCGGTCTTTTCGCTGGCGGATGCGTGGGCCGTGATCCGCTTGAACGCGTTCCACAAGGCGGTATAGCTGCACGACTGCTTGTCCGGCGGAAAGTTGCTTTCGAACATGCAGCGGTCGACCCCAAAGGCCTCAATGCAGGGCTCGATGTACTGCCGCCATGCCGCCGCTAGATCCTCGGACGAGGGCGGAAGGTCGCGCTCGTGGAAGTCGAATCCAAACGACACCATGCCGATGCCACCAAGCTTGCAGTAGACGTTCGGACACTTGGCCAGTTCGTTGATGTCCTTGCGCCAGCCGGTCAGGATTTCCTGCCGGTGGCCGGCATAGGGGCCAACACCGAGCACGCCGCCGACATGGTTGAGGATTATCGTGGTGTCCGGGAAGGAACGCGCCAGATCAATCGCATCCGGTAGTTGCGGATGATACTGCCATGACTCGAAACTCAGGTCGAGCGGCGCAAGCTGCGCCAGGCCCTCGCGGAACTTCGGGTCCATCACCTGGTGCAGCGGCACGGTGCGGGATGCGAAGTTGCTGATTGCTTCATTGGCGTCCCATGCCACGCCGTGGCGGAGGCCACGCAGGCGTCCACCGGCGGCGGATATTTCCGCTTCCAGCAATTCGCGCACACGTGCGCCGACGCTCAGGTCACCGCCGGCAACAATACCCTCGGCGACACGGCAGGGGCCGTAATTGCCCGAGGCACTCATGGCCGCGATGCCGCTGACGAACTCGACTTCGCCCAGGGCCGCCATTTCGCGTGGGCCGTCCTTACGATACATGGCCCGGCATTCAAGGAAGACGGTCGAGACGATGTTGTGCCCGCCGCCAATGTCGGCCAGCAGTTCGGGAAGCAGATAGTGACCGCGGTGGGGCTGATCCCAGAAATGGTGGTGCGGATCTATGATCGGCAGGTCGGGTTCCAGCGCCGCCTCGGCCGGGCGTTTTGCGAGCCATTCGGCTAGCGCGCTGTCGTTGCGGACGGTGGTTCCGCGGTATTCGACTTTGGCTTCTCCGATTTGGGGCATTGCTGTTTCCTCCGTTCGTGTTCTTCCTGTTTCGCCCGCAGTGTCTCTGGTCCCGGCCTCTTTCGGCCGAGCCAGGACACCCCGGGTGATCAGACTAGGCTCAACGTCCGGTGATCTCAAACTGCGGGCGCGAGGGCGAGACGAAGCTGCGGGCAGCGGGTTCCGTCACTTCTCACGCTTGCAGCAGGATGAGGTGGCGGAGTTCCGGACCGAAATACCCATCGATCCCGTTTGGCAGCGGTTCCAGAACGGTGCGCCCATCGGGATGTGACCCAGCGCCGGCCGGGTCAAGGCCAGGCGCAGCCGTTCGGCCTTGGGTGGCAAACGAGCCGGAAGTGCCGGAAATTCATCAGTATGAAACGACGCTCATCTGCTCCTAACATTCGCCCGATTCGCGTCCAGAGCTATTAGCGCCCATGGGGAAGCACCCAACTCTGGCACACCGAAGACAACACCTACGGCGCTAGCCCGCCCGGCACGGACCGTCGCAGCCGTTTCGTTCCATCCAGCGGCAAGTGCGGGACCAACCGGACCGGCAAGAAATCAACCGGCTTCCCCCATCAAATTCCTTGGCATCCGCCCCCCAACAGGCGCATTCTCTCGTTGTCCCAGGCACCCGCCGCGGGAGAGTGCGGGTCTTGACCCGCCGCCGAAGGCGCAACCGGCCCCCGGAAACGCTCAGGCAAAAGGGACCGCGACGGGCAGGGATCTCTGGAAAGCCGGACCGCGCGCAAGCGAGGGGTTCGCACCGACGGAGTAAGGGGCCAGATCCCTGAATCTCTCAGGTACCGTGACAGAGGGGGGTCATCTCCACCGGCATCCCGCCGGCGGATGGCCCTATCGCGGAGACCGGAGTTTGCCCGAAAACGCGCTGCCTGACGATCCCACACCTGCGCCCCTGCGAACCGTCCCTCTGGACCAATGGCACCGCCGCCACGGCGCCCGCATGGTGGCCTTCGCCGGCTACGCCATGCCCGTCCAGTACGACCTGACCGGCAACCTTGCCGCCCGCTGCCGAGGCGGCGTCCTGGCCGAACATTTGCATGTACGAGCCCACGCAGGACTGTTCGATGTGTCGCATATGGGCCAGGCAACACTCA
>JBEKLE010000754.1:0-5538 GCA_050010355.1 Rhodopila sp.
ACCGGTATCCAGACCCAGATGGGCCGCCAGCATCCCCTTCGCGACGGCCCGCAAATCGGTGGTCGGCGCCAGGTCGCGGTTCTCGAACAACTGACCCGCCCCCAGTCCCGGCCAGGTCGCCCTGACCCGTCCGCCGGCAACCGCGCCGCCCACCACAAACGCGACCGTCCCGGTGCCGTGGTCAGTCCCCTTCGTCCCATTGACCCGCGCGGTGCGGCCGAACTCCGTCATCACGAGCACCGCCGTCTGGCTCCACGCCGGTCCCAGCGCCGTCTTAAGCGCGACGAGCCCGGCATCAAGCTGTGTCAATGCGCGAGGAAGCCGGTTGGTCTGAGCGGTATGCGTGTCCCACCCGCCGATCTCCAGCGCGGCGATCCGCGGACCATCCGCCGCCCGCAGCATCTCCCCGGCAGAGCGCGCCAGCGTCGGAAAGGCATTCTTGTCTTTCGGCTCTTCCTCGCCCGCCATCACCGAGGCACTGAAGCCGCGGGCACGCAGTCCTTCGGCAATCGCCGGCCCGGTCACCGGGTCATGCTGGTTCAGCGCGGCGATCGTCGAATAGAGGTCAGGCGAGGGCTGCGAAAATCCATGCGGCGCCCAGTTCGACACCCGCGCCGGTCCGCGCAGCAGCAGCGGCACCGAAACAATGGCTGCGCACGCGGTAGGGTCCGGCAACGGCATGAACGGCCAGCGCCTCGTTCGCTCTGTACATATCATGTACCCCGGTCAGCGCGGGATGCAGGCCGTAGAACCCCCCAAGGTCCAGCAACCCGTCCGGTTGACCCGGTCCCGGCGGAATGATCTCGGCGCGCAGGACAGCCAGCCCGGGGTCGCCATAGGGGACCACGGCGGCCATGCCATCGAGCGCGCCGCGCAGAATGACGACCACCAGCCGCTTGTCGGTCGGCGCCGAGGCCAGCGCGAGCGTGGCGCGTCCAATACTGAAGCTTGTCGCAAGACCGAGCAGAGCGGCGCGGCGGGGAAGCTTCATGGGATCAACGCCTCTGGAATTCGGGGCTTGTCAGCAGCAAGGTCATCGCATCGCGGCGCGACCCTGCCCGTCTGATCGCCTCGCGGGTTTCCGGCCGTAGCAAGGGGCCGAGCGTATTGTCCGCGACCTCGACGACATCACGGTCGCCGATGCGGCCGGCAAAACCGCTCGCCCAGTCGATCCGCCGCAGCATCGCCTCGGGCGCGGCCCAGTCCGCGGCGCGGTCGGGCCAGCCGTTCGGCGCCGGCGCGGTCCACAGCGGCTGGCCGAGACCGCCCAGAATGCCGAGCATGGGGATCTGCTCGGGCGGCATGTCCAGCGAACGCACGCTCGCGACAACAAAATCCATCGGCGTGCGCAGCTTGGTGCTCGGTACCCAGGCGGCATCCAGCTTCACCAGTGCCGCGGATGCCGCGCCCAGATTGCCTTTGGTGTCGCGCAGCACCCCCTCGATCGTCCGAACCGCGTCCGGCGGTGGATCGTCGGCCACGAAATGCCGCACCAGCTTGGTGGCGAGGAAGCGATGGGTCGCCGGATGATTGGCGAGGAAACGCAGCGCGGCGACCCCACCGGCTTCATCCGCCGGGAACGGCTCTTGCAGCACCGTCTGGACGCCGGGTTCGTGGGCAAGCGGCCGATAGAGAAACCCGGGCGGGTCGGCCTTCAGATCGACCGACCACCCGGTGAGGATTTTTGCAAACGACGTCACATCCGCCTGCGAATACCCCGCCAGCGGGCTGACGGTGTGCAGTTCCATGCACTCGCGGGCCAGGTTCTCGTTCAGTCCCCGGTGCGTCCGCTGTCCAATCGGGCTGTCGGGGCCGAACGAGCCGGCGTTGTCCAGATACAGCAGCATCGCCGGGTGGCGCATCACCGCCAGGACCATATCCCTGAACTGTCCGGTGACATGCGGGCGGATCGCTTCCTCGACGAACGCGGCCGCCACCGCCGCGCACTGCCCTTGCCGGCGCGAAATGACAAAATGATTGGTCCAGAACCAGACCAGCCGCTCGCGGAACGGGGCAGGGGTCGTCACCGCGTTCGCCAGTTGCGCCGCGCCTTGCGCCTTGAACAGCGCACCGGTGCGTGATTCAGCCGCCGGCGGCTTGGTCTCGCGATCTTCCCGCAATGCCGCCAGGCCCTTCGCCGTCGTCGGCGGGTCATCGAAGCGGGTGGGATCCGGCTGCCGAAGCTGCTCAAGCAGCCACGCCGCCGGATCGGATGGCAGGGGTTCGGCACTGCGGCGGCCAAGGCCGAAACGCACGAGAGCCTGGGCGGTGCTTGTGTCCATACCGCGAACTCTAACGGGTCAGCCTGTGTCAGAGTGTGATAAACCGTCTGCCAAGATCGCTCGGATCGACAGGCCATGACGCGAAAGACTGCCAGCCGCCGGAATTCGCACTTGCAAAAACGCTCGCCGTGTCGCATTTCCGAATTACATAACCGGCTGGGTTTTCGGCCGGCACCTGTGGGCGGGCGCGCGGGGTTTCCCCGGATCCAGTAATGGGTCATGCGCCCTTTCTGACATGCCCGCCCGTTTGCTCGTTTAAGGAGGTTCGCCGTGTCTCTTACGCCGCTCGATAGAATCCGAAATATCGGTATCACCGCGCATATCGATGCGGGCAAGACCACGACGACCGAGCGGATTTTGTACTACACGGGTGTGTCGCACAAAATCGGCGAGGTGCACGATGGCAACACCACGACCGATTACATGGAGCAGGAGCGGGAGCGTGGCATCACGATCACCTCCGCCGCGGTGACGTGCGAGTGGAAGGACACCCGCATCAACATCATCGACACGCCCGGTCACATCGATTTCAACATCGAGGTCAACCGCAGCCTGCGCGTGCTGGACGGCGCGATCTTTATCATTGAGGGCGTTGCCGGCGTGCAGCCGCAGTCGGAAACCAACTGGCGACTCGCGGATCGCTACAACGTGCCCCGCATCATCTTCATCAACAAGCTGGACCGGACCGGCGCCGACTTCTTCCGCGCCTTCGACACGCTGCTCGAAAAGCTGGATATCGTCGCCCTGCCGCTGCAACTGCCGATCGGCATCGAAGACACGTTCCTGGGCGTCGTCGACCTCGTCGAGATGAAGGCTCGTCGAGATGAAGGCCATCATCTGGGAAGGCGGCGAACTCGGCGCCAAATACCATTATGAGGACATTCCGCCGGACATGGCGGAACTGGTGGCAACCCACCGTCAGACCCTGCTGGACACCGCCCTCTCGGTCGATGAACAGGCCATGGAGGAATATTTCGACAAGGGCGACGTCTCCATCGAAACCATGAAGCGCTGCATCAAGCGCGGCACGATCGACGGCACGTTCCGCCCCGTGCTGTGCGGCACCGCCTTCAAGAACAAAGGTGTGCAGCCTTTGCTTGACGCGGTGATCGATTATCTGCCGTCTCCCATCGACGTGCCCGGCATTGCCGTCGCGGTCGAGGAAGGTGACGATGAGCACGACATCGCAAACCGCCGCCGCATCCCGGCCAACCCGAAGGCGCCGTTCGCCGGACTGGCTTTCAAGATCATCAACGACAAGTACGGCACGCTCACCTTCGTCCGCGTCTACGCCGGCACGCTCAAGTCGGGCGACATGGTGATGAACACCACCAAAGGCCACCGTGAGCGCATCGGCCGGATGTTCCAGATGCACGCCGACAAGCGCGCCGAGATCAAGGAAGTCGAAGCCGGTGACATCGCCGCCTTCGTCGGCCTGAAGGACACCGGCACCGGCGATACACTGGCCTCCGCCGACGATCCGGTGATCCTGGAGCGCATGGCCTTCCCGGTGCCCGTGATCGACATCTCCGTCGAGCCACGCACCAAAGAAGCCGTCGAAAAAATGACGCTCGGTCTCCAGAAGCTGGCCGGCGAAGACCCGTCGCTACGTCTGCGCACCGATCAGGAAACCGGTCAGACGATCCTGTCCGGTATGGGCGAACTGCATCTGGAGATCATCATCGACCGCCTCCGCCGCGAGTATGGCGTCGACTGCAACATCGGCGCGCCGCAGGTGGCCTATCGCGAAACGATCTCCAAACCGCATACCGAGATATATACGCACAAGAAACAGTCTGGCGGGTCGGGTCAGTACGCTGAAGTCAAGATCGTCTTCGAGCCGCTGGAGCGCAACACCGGGATCGTCTTCGAGAACAAGGTGGTCGGCGGTTCGGTGCCGAAAGAATACATCCCAGCGGTCGAAAAGGGGATCAAGGTCCAGGCCGATACCGGCGTGCTGGCCGGCTTCCCGACGGTGGACTTCAAGTACACCCTGGTGGACGGCAAGTACCACGACGTCGACTCGTCCGCTCTGGCATTCGAAATCGCCGCCAAGGCCTGCTTCCGGGAGGGCATGAAGCTGGCCGGCCCGATCATCCTCGAACCGATCATGGACGTGGAGGTCACCACGCCGCAGGATCACGTCGGCGACGTCGTGGGTGACCTCAATCGCCGCCGTGGCCAGATTCAGAACCAGGAAAGCTCGGGCTCCACCGTTATCGTCCGCGCCCACGTCCCGCTGAAGGAGATGTTCGGCTACATCTCCCACCTACGCAGCATGACCAAGGGCCGCGCCTCATTCACGATGCAGTTCCACCACTACGATCCCGTGCCGCGGAACGTTGCCGACGAGATAATGAAGAAAAGCGCCTGACCGTCTCGGCCTCGAGGCGACGGAACAGGCGCAACCCCCCGCGTCATCGGTGTCATGGCCGCCGGTCGGAAACTGATAGCATCAGGCGCACCCCTCGTGTCAGCCGGCACGCGAATATGTGGCGGTGACCGTTGGTGACACCGGCGCCGGCATGAACGAGGAAACATTGGCTCGGGCATGGAGACCTTCTTCACCACCAAGCCAGCCGGCAAAGGGACCGGGCTCGGACTTTCGACGGTCCACAAGCTGGCGACCCAGGCACACGGTGCGCTCCGGCTGATCAGCGAGGCAGGGGTACCACGATCGAACTTTGGCTTCCGCGCGCGTCTGAACCGATGACAATGAAATCCGCCGTTACCCGCCAAGCTTGACCGGCCGAAATCGTTCGCAAGCCATCTTCGGCCTGTTGCAGGCGGCCCCGCCGGGTGCCGCCCCGTCATGCCGCCGCGTCATGCCGACGAGGGTCCGCATCCCACCGCCGTTGCCGTGCCATTTCGCGACTCTGCGCGGCGTACCGTGCCCGCAATGACGTGATCGGCGCCTCCCCGTCATGCCGACGGAGGTCGGCATCCACGGCTTTTCCGCCACTCATCAAAGGCATGGATGGCGAGCCCGCGACCGCCATGACAATGAAACGCGGGTGCCGATGGGTCACAATCCCAGGGGTCCTCCGCTCCATCCCCTCTTCGTCCCCAGGACCCAGGGCAATCACGATTTAGGAAACATTTCTTGACATAATCCCCCGATCCAGGATAAAAGCCCCACCACCCCACCAGAAGCCGGACGGCATGACCGAGACCAGGACCACCCAACCACCCCACGAAGCCGCACCGGCCGCGGACCGCCCCGTTCACCCCGCCAACATTCTGCTGAACCTCATCG
>JBEKLE010000755.1:0-2702 GCA_050010355.1 Rhodopila sp.
TAGTCCCGAGCCGCTCCATATGCAAGTGAAAACAAACAGTTTTCGCTAGCGAAGGGGCTTGTCCGTCGCGATCCAACCGAGAAGGAGGATCACGATGCAGACGGAATGTGCCCTTGAGGCGCAACGGGGAAGCTTTGCCGGAGGCCCGACCGGATTTCGAAGACTGACACCCAGCCTGTTGCAGGTTGACCGCGCGGCCGAGAGCTTTGTTGGCCTGCCGGACGGCGTCGCCGTGCATGGGCAATTGCTCGCCGCCTTCAAGGCGGCGGCGCCCAGGCTCGGGCTTTCGCCCCGCCTGGTGCACGCGATCGACTGGCTGTTCAAATTCACCCAGCCGCAGGACTGGGGCAGGGGAGGGCACCCGATTGTTTGGCCCTCAGCTTCGCCGCTGATACGGGTTGTCCCGCACACGTGCCGCCCACTGCGCTTCGCGGTTCCAGTAGTTGGGCGCGAAAAACGGTATGGTGCTGGTGCCCATGCCCGGCAGCCACATGAGGCCATGCCCGCCCCGGATATTCATCAACTCATTCGGTAGCAGCACGGGACGCTCGGTTTGCTGATAGCTGATGCCGGCGTTGCGGGAGCGACCATTGTTAGAGCTATTGCCCTGATTGTTGTTGCCGCCGCCCGAGGTGCCGGAACTCACACCATCCCCGGTATTAATGCCGTCGCCGAAATTGACCGAGCTTTGCATGATCGTGGTGACGCCGCACCGCTTGCTCATCCATTCGGCGGTGAAGAGATCGCCGGGCGGGCCGAGCGTGGCGACGACGCCGGCTTGCGCCAGGTAGTTTTCCCATTCCTCGTTGAAGAGTGCCTTCAACTGCAACGCCGATTGCAGGATCGGCATGAGCTGCACGCCGTAGCCGCGCACCAGCGACCACACGTCGTTGATAATCTGCATCTTGCCGACGGCGGCGCGGAACTCGTCGAGGACGAAGAGGGTGTTCATCGGCCCTGGCGTGAAATGCGCGCTGAGCGCCGAGGCGATCACGACGCGCGTCCAGCGCCGTTTGCGGGTTATCTCTTCCGCGTCCATCACGACATAGATTGTCGTCGGGCGTTGCCGCAGCTGGCGAAAATCGGTTCCCTGCCGCGCCATATCCCTTTTCATGGCGTCACTCAGCATCCACTCGGTTTGCGTGGATGCTGTGGACTGGATCGAGGCCAATTCGTTCTTGCCGTCCGGGCGCACGAAGCGCCCGGCGAGGCTGGCGACTTTGTCGTTGCCGCAGGCAATCATGCGGGCGGCCGTGACGCTGAAACCCTTGATGGGGCGCTTGCGCGCAAAATCGCCGGGCGCGTATTCGTCCGCCTCGGTCAGCATGCGCCGGACGTTAAACAGGGAAGGCGGGCGGGCCTCGCGCTTCGCCACGATCACTTCATACATGATGAGGGCGACCAGCAGACCTTGCGCGGATTCCGACCAGTATTGGCCTGAACCGCTTTCAATCTCGATCAGCGCATCGCCGATCCCCGCCGCCGCGTCGTAGAATTTTGGGCTGTTGGGATCGAGCACCGAGAGCGGGTTGTAACCGTCGCTCGGCATGCCGAGGACACTGAACGGGTTGACGATTTTCACGTCGGAATAGCGCCGCCGTTCGGCGGCGGTCTGATAGGCCAGCTCGCCCTTGATATCGAAAATGACGGCGCTGCGCCCCGTCATGGTCATTAAAAGTTCGATTAAAAACCGCGTGGATTTTCCGGCACCGTTCAAGCCGAACAACACGATATGGCGTTCCGTGTTCGAGAGCAGCGGGCCGCCGACCTTCTCACCCTGCAGATCGCAGTGATAACCGAATTTGATTGGTGACGGGCCGGCCACAACCGGCGCGCCAGGTGCTGCCGGAGGATATGCCGGCGGCCGGATGGGCGCTGCGCCGCGCGCGGCCCGCGCCGCCTCGCGGCCTTCGCGGAACCCGTCCGCGAAGCCCATCAGAATTTGCGGCGATCGAGGTCGCTTGGCCGTCCGCCCTTGCCGTTCAGCGCGGCGCGTGCTTCGGCTTCATTGGCGAAACCTGCCTTGCCGCGCGAGTTTTGCCGCCGGACTTCCTCAAGCCATTCCTGTTGCTGCTTGCGGGAAGCGCGTTCGTTGGCGCGGCGCGTCCGCTCCGTATCATGGGACACCTGTCTGAGTTGAGGTTGTCCGTGTTGAGCGCCGGAACGTGTTTGTCCCGGCGTCGCGGCCACGGACGCGCCGCGCACCTCTACCTTCTCGGTCGTGACGAACTCGCGTTCCTCGACCCGCCCGCAGGCGCAGCGGTATCTCCCGCCGGCCGGTGGTGCCGCAGCAGTGCATGGCACCATTGGGTTCCCTTACTCAAAGGTACGTAAAGCGACATGGGTAGTCGCCGCCTTTCAGACCCGAGCCTCCCGTCCTGAAGGTGAGCACATTCATTCCTGAAACCCTCTCCTGCAATGATATCGGAACACAGGTTTCAGAACATAGTTGTGGAACATGCTTTCCCGCGCTTCCCGCGCATCTCAGCCCGATTCGCAGTCGTTCCTGATTCCAGGGTTTTGGGAACACGCGAATCCGATCGGTCAGGAGGCGCCGGAATACCGTCGGACATTCTTCCCCAAAAATCACCCTGCCATCGTTGGGTGAAAATGGAGGAACGAACGCCCCCGAAAATGGCTGATTTCAGCGCCTTTCCGGGTAATGGCGTGTCGCTTTGCGTACCTTTGAGTAAGAGAACCCA
>JBEKLE010000756.1:0-3521 GCA_050010355.1 Rhodopila sp.
AGCCGGCCGCGGTGAAGAAATTGGCGCATTGTTCGGGGGTGAACTGAGGCAAGGCGTCGCGGATCGCGTTCCAGAGGCTCGGGATAGTGCGGGCTGCGGTTTTGCGCAGGATGGCTTTCAGCTTTGCGAATGCGTTCTCGATTGGGTTGAAGTCGGGGGAATAGGGCGGCAGTAGTAAGAGCCGGGCGCCTGCCGCCTCGATTGCCGTCCGGACCCCTGCTATTCTATGGGCGGCCAGGTTGTCCATCACGACGATCATGCCACACTTCAAGGTCGGGACGAGCACCTGTTCGACGTAGGCGAGGAAAGCGGGACCGTTCATGGGTCCGTCGAGCACCATCGGCGCGGTCAGGCCACAGAGCCTGAGAGCGACGACGAAGGTGATTGTTTTCCAATGGCCGTGCGGGATCGGTGCTCGGCATCGTTGTCCGCGTGGCGCACGCCCCCGCAGCCGATCCATCTTCGTCGACACAGCGGTTTCGTCGATGAACACCAGGTTCTCGGGATCAAGGTCAGGCTGTGCGTCGAACCAGGCTTGCCGGCGAGCGGCGACGTCGGGGCGTTCCTGCTCGCTGGCGTGCGCTGTTTTTTTTAAAGGTGAGGTCGTGGCGGTCGAGGAATCGCCAGACGGTGCTGGGCGCGAATGACACCTCATGCTTACGATGGAGCAGTTCACTTAGCTCGACCAAGGTGATATCCACATCGGCATCGATCGCACCGAGGATCACGTCCCGGTACACCTCGATGTGGTGTGAGCGAAGGTCACCACCTTGCGGCAAAGCCGTTACACGCCCCTCGACACGCCAGGCGCGGACCCAGCGGATCGCACTCGACACCGCGATGCCAAAGCGTTTCGCAGCCGCGTTGCAGGAGAGGCGGCCATCAACGGCCGCGATCACGCGAGAGCGCAGATCCTGGGACAGGGCTCGTGTCATGCATGCTGGCCTCCTCTCCAGCATGCATGGTGAATCACACCGCGCCGCGCCGGGAAAAGACATTTCGAATCGGAGCGGTCGGTTCGGGCTCTAGCGCGCGTGGCATGCGCAGCCCGACAAGCGTCGTCTTGATGCGGTCGACGATGGAGGGCGCGGACAGAGGGTGCATGGTCATCACGCGTTCCCCTTCACCGCCATGACGCGCCCGAGCGCATCGTAGAATTCAAGCGAGCGGCGGGCGACCACGTCACCGGCGCCGTGCACCACCACGGCGTTGTCGTCGATGACGATCCGCGACCGCTGAAACGCCTTGCGATGTGTTGGATCGATGCAGCTCTGGCCACGGCCAGGCAGCAACGCATGTCGTGCGATCAGCACGCCGTCCTCGAAGATCTGCACCTCGTCGATCAGGCAATGCACGTCAAGCACGCGGCGGCGCGCGGTGTCGGGCACGCTGTAGCCATTGCCTCCAATGCTGATCATGCCGTCGTGCGAAACCCGCCGCTCCAGCTTCAGCACCGCACGGTAGGGTACCAGCGGCAGTTGGCGCAGCGCCGTCTGCTCTTCAGCGAAGGCCTCGTTGACCACGCGCTTGGTGGTGGCGTGGGTGCGCGGGTTGGCCACAGTCTCGAGCCAGTGACGCAACTGGGTATTGAGGTCATCGAGATTCCTGAAGCTGCCCGCCAAGTAGAAATCCTGACGGATGTAGCGAAACGGGCGCTCGACTTTGCCCTTGGACTGCATCGCCAACTGCACCCTGTGATGGGCTATCCACGACAAAGGCGGTTATTACCCATCCGTTTCTGCCCACGAGCGGACAACAGATCGATGTCATCGGGCGCGCGAGCCACTGGGGCGAGGAGCGCGTTCTTTATCTGAATGACAGCGGGCGGCCGCAATCGATTTCCGTAGCGTTTACCGATCCTTGTCAGGACGACGAATTCCGCCGCATCGCTGCCGGACGAGCGGCGTTTCGCACCGCTGATCTGCTGGATCTGTGTCGCCGGCTTGACGTCCTCCTCTCTGGCCAAGGCGGCGGGGAAACGTAAAGGTTATTTTGCCGCTTTGTAAAGCAGATGACGCCGCATCCTCTTGGTGGACCAAATCTAATACCAGGCGCCCTGGCATCCGACTCTCCCCCGATTCCCAAGAGCCGAGAAGTACGATTCTCTGACGACGGCGTGTCGATTCGCCGATTCGGGGGACCCACATGAGTGCGGCAGTAAAGATTACCCAAACCGATGAGACACCGGCGACGCTTCGTGCACTCGCGGCGAGGAGCCGGGACACGGCGCAGAGCCGTCGACTGCTGGCGATCGCGATGGTTCTGGAGGGCGCATCACGTCTTGAGGCCGCACGCCAAACCGGTATGGATCGGCAGACCCTGCGTGACTGTGTCAATGGCGGCGAGAAATTCCCCAGAATCGTCGGGCAGAAATTCCCCACTTCATTCTGAATTAGTCACGGCCAAATCCCCTCGGCGGTCTGATAGCGGCAAGAGTATCGAGGTCGAGCTCGATCATTTCCTGCAGCGCGTCGGCGGTCGGGGTGTCGCGCAGGCTTTCGGGCAAGGCGTCGGACCAGGCGGCATACTCGGCCTGTAAGGCAAGCAGCTCGGCGACAGCGTCTCGCCAGCGCTGCGGACGACTGCGCCGGTCTACTGCTGGCCGGTGTCGGATCGCGGCCTGGAGTTGCTGTGCCGCCCGGCGAGCGCGATATCGCGCCTGTCGTTCGGCATTGCTGAGGGCCTGCTCGGCTTCGGGTGCTTCGGGTGTCCGCGGCCTTGCGCGGGCGGCCACGACGCCTTTGCGGTGTGATGACTGACGCCAGTGAAGGATGGACGAGTGCCTTGGATCGGATGTGCTCTGGTACCAGGTTGGCGTGTTGGCGCATCCGGTAGCTGGCACCTTCGATCTGCACCACGACAGCATGGTGGAGCAGGCGGTCGAGCAGGGCTGTGGCGACCACGGGACCGCCGAAAACCTCGCCCCACTCAGCGAAGCCGCGGTTGGAGGTCAGAATCATTGCGCCACGTTCATAGCGCGCGTTGACCAACTGGAAGAACAGGTTGCCACCGCCAGGGACGACCGGCTGATAGCCGATCTCGTCAACGATGAGCAGTGCAAACCGGCCGTAGAAGCGGATTTTCTGACGCAGCGAGCCTTCCCGCTCGGCGCGCGCGAGGGCGTCGATAAGATCGGCCAGAGTGATGAAGTGGACGCTGCGTCCGGCTTTCACCGCCTCGACGCCGAGTGCGACACCTAGGTGCGACTTGCCGGTACCAGGTGGCCCAACGAAGTGAACCGCTTCGCTGCGGTCAATGAATTGCAGCTCGGCTAGCGCCATGATGCGGCCGCGGTCGAGCGATGGCTGGAAGCTGAAGTCGAAGCCGGAAAGGGTCTTCAGCGTCGACAACCGGGCCATCACAAGAGCGGTTTTGACCCGGCGGGTTTCGCGCAGCGTCAACTCCTCCATGAGCAGACTGTCGATCGCCTCGAGCGCGGTTGTCTCGCCACGTTCGAGTTGACGGACGATGACGTCGACGATCTCTAGAGCAGAATCCGATCATTCAGGCTCATAGCCGGC
>JBEKLE010000757.1:0-2694 GCA_050010355.1 Rhodopila sp.
TGGACGGCAAACCCCGTCGTCAGCTCCAGCCGCAACCGTGCGGCCGCCGGACTTCCGTCGCCGCAATCGAGCCGGGTGACCTCGAGCGGGATAGCCAGTTCCGCGCCGAACTTCTGCGCCTGACTGAAGGCGCGCCCGGCCAGCGCCTGACCCGAAATGCCGGTTGGAAATCCCAGGTAATTCTCGATCCGAGCGGAGGCCCCTGCCTGCCCGCCGATCGCCCGCTGGTCGAGCACGAGGACCGACAACCCTTCTGAGGCAGCATAGACGGCGGTCGCGAGGCCCGCTGGTCCTGCCCCGACAACGGCAACGTCATAGGTTTTCTCTGGATCGAGATCCGGGGTCATGCCGAGGCAGATCCCCGCCTCAGCGTCTGTTGGGCATTTTCGGACCATGCCGTTGGGACAGACCATGAGCGGAAGCTCGTCCGGATGGACCCCAAGGCGCTCGACCAACGGCTGCCCTTCATTAGGGTCGCACGCATCAAGCACGGTATGCGGATAGCCGTTGCGGGTGAGAAAGCCCTGAAGGCGGACGAGATCGGGGGCTCCAGGCCGGCCCACGAGAACCGCGCCGGCTCCGTGTGCCTCAATGAGGCCAACTCGGCGTAGAATGAAGGCGCGCATGACGATCTCACCGATGTCAGCGGAGCCGATGACCAAGGCCCGAAGGTGCGCCGCGTCGAAGGGGACCGCGATGCAGCCCCCCGCGCCCGCTTTCCCGGCTGCCAGCGACGCCCGGCCGGCCAGTTGACTGACCTCGCCGCTGAACTGGCCTGGACCATGGACGACAATGGCCACCTCATGTCCCAACCCGTCACGGAGAACAACGTTGATCGTGCCCTCCACCACAAGCCACGCAGCCGCCTGGCGTTCGCCGACATCGAAAACGACCTCTCCCGCGCGGAAAATGCGATCCGGGGCGCTCGCGAAGCGCCGCGCCGTTTGGACCTGAACAGTGTCCAGGGTCGGGAACATCTGATCATGTCGCGTATCGAGCAGAGGCGGCATGGTTTCCCTCCACAGCATCTGGTTTATGTGGCGTCCCGCTCAGGTTTGTACGCCAAGGCCTGAGCTCAACCCAGAGCTTGCGATCAACTCCATCCCGATCATAACAACGATCCGCCAGATGGGAGGAGTTGGGCGATGTTGCGGGAGGAACTGGTCTTTGTCGGCACCTGCGACATCGCAGGGCATGTTCGCGGAAAGGGCTTTCCGGCGTGGGAGATTGAGGCGCGGCGGCACAAAGCTGTCGGCTGGACGCATTCCAACCTGATGCAGACTGCCTCTGGCCCGATCTTCGACACGCCCTTCGGAACCGCCGGCAATCTGATGATCGTCCCCGACCCGACCGCAGCGGTGCGTGTCGACTTTGCCGACGGCTCTTCTCTAGAGCATTTTTTCTCGGCGACATCCGTCATACCGACGGCTCTGCCTGGGAGTGCTGTCCGCGCGCGTTCCTGCGGCGTGCGGTCAGTGCGCTCGAGGCTGCCGGTGGCTGGGGGCTGAACGCGGCCTTCGAGCAGGAGTTCGTCTATACACCGGGAACGAGGACCGACCCGGCGACGCTTACAGCCTGGGTGCATTCCGTCGTGGCGGGACTTTCGGCGCAAGCTTCGTCGCCGCGCTGCGAGCGGCGGGGGTGACGCCCGATTTCTTTCTGGCGGAATATGGTGCCCGACAGTTCGAGGTAACCATCGCACCCGCCCCGGCGCTCGTGGCGGCGGATCATGCGGTGATCACCCGCGAGATGGCGCGCGCGGCGGCGTTCCGGCTGGGCTATCGGGCGTGCTTCTCGCCGATGCCTGCTGCCGAGGGCGTGGGCAACGGTGTGCACATCCAAATGAGCCTACGCGACGTATCCGGTAAACCCGCAATGCACCATCCTGCCGCACCCTACGGCCTCGGCGAAGCGGCGGCGCAGTTTTGTGCCGGGGTGTTGCACCACCTGTCGGCGATCGCGGCGATCACCGCGCCCTCGCCGGTCTCCTACCTGCGCCCGACGCCCAACCGCTGGGCCCCGACCATGATCGACATCCTTCATCAGGATCGGGGCGCGGCGATACGGGTCTGTCCGGTTTTCGCCTCGCGCGATTCAGAGGATTTTGCGCATCAGTATCACGTGGAGTTCCGGGTCTGCGATGCGGCAGCAAGCCCGTACCTGGCGCTTGGCGCCGTGATCTTCGCCGGCAGCGACGGGATTGCGCGCAAGCTGGCCTTGCCTGACCCCGGGCAAGGCCCTGCCTCGCTACCGCACTCGCTCGCCGAGGCTCTCGTCGCGATGGAGGCGAGTGAGGCGGTGCCGCAGTGGTTCGGACCTGTCTTTCGGCAAGCCTATCCGTGCCACAAGCGATCCGAACTTGCGCACGTGGCGGGGCTCGGTGTGACTGAACTGTGCAGCCGCTGTGCAGAGATCTACTGAGCGACGCAAGCGCGAGCCGCGTTGTTGTATCCGAGAGGACGTCCACACTGGGTTATCCGCTCCGCGTCAACGTGTGCTGCCAGGATCTCCAAAGCCAACCGTTCAAACCACGCGTCTCTTCCGCTAACGTCAGGCGACGACAGGAGACAACCATGAGCCGTCTGTTCGAACCGCTGCTGTTGGACGCACTGCGTTTGGCGAACCGGATCATCATAGCGCCGATGTGCCAGTATTCAGCAGAGGATGGGAATGCCGGCGACTGGCACATGATCC
>JBEKLE010000758.1:0-2693 GCA_050010355.1 Rhodopila sp.
CCTTGCTGTCGAGGATGCGCATCGGGTTGCGGTCGAGGCGGTCGAGGCTGTCCTTGGACAAGGCGGCTTTGTGGGCGGTGAAATAGGCGATGAGGGCGTCGCGGTAGGCGTCGCGGCTTGGTTTGTCGCCGAGGGTGTTGAGTTCGAGGGTAGTGTCGCCCGCGACTTTCAGGGCTTTGAGGATGTCCCACCCGCAGGCGATGACTTCGGCGTCGGCGAGCGGTTCGGCGGGGCCGATCAGTTCGGTGCCAATCTGGTGGAACTGGCGGTAGCGGCCTTTCTGCGGCCGCTCGTAGCGGAACATCGGGCCGGCGTAGAAGATTTTCTGGGGCAGGGATTGGGTGAGGCCGTTGGAGACGAGGGCTCGGCAGACGCCGGCGGTGCCTTCGGGGCGGAGGGTGATGGATTCGCCGCCCCGGTCGTCGAAGGTGTACATCTCTTTCGTTACGACGTCGGAGGTTTCGCCGAGGGTGCGGGCGAAGACGCGGGTATCCTCGAAGATGGGGGTTTGCCACTCGTCGAAGCCGTAGGTGGCGGCGACGCGACGGGCGATGTCCGCGACGTGGTGGAAGCGGCGCTGTTCCTCGCCGATGAGGTCGTGGGTGCCGCGGGCGGGTTGGAGGTCGGTCAACGTGGGGTCCTTGGAGCGTGTGCCCGGCTTTATATAGGGGAGGCGGGGGCGGAGGCTACTCGGGTTCGGTGGGGAGGCGCGCGGTTCGTGGTGCATCCCTGGCAGGCGAGTGCCGATCGACGTGAAAATGCAAGTATTGCACTGGGTTTTGCGAATGCCATAGGGTGTTGTGACCTCATAGGTCAGAAGCAATGACCGATCAGCACCAATGACCGATCAGCACCAAAGCGTCGGACACGGCAGCGTCGCGATCCAGAACCAGGGCGACAACGTCGTCATCTCGATCGGTGCCGTCTCGCTTACTCTGGAACAGCGGCACCTTCGGAAGGACGTTCCGAACAGCGAGCGCGAATTGCTGATGGCCGACTCGCGGGGCACGGATCTGGTCGGACGCGATGCCGATCTGGCCGCATTGCGGACCTGGCTGGACGCGCCGCGCCGGCTCCCCGCAGTGCGATGCCTGACCGGACGCGCCGGTTCCGGCAAGACGCGGCTGGGGATCGAACTTTGCGAGGGGGCCGAGGCCTCCGGCTGGACCGCCGGCTTTGCCACGCATGCCAAGTTGCAGCATTTCCACGACGCGAAAAGCCTGGACGCCTGGCTCTGGGGGAAGCCCACTTTGATCGTGGTCGACTACGCCGCAGCCTCCACCCGCATACTGCGCGCGTGGCTGGAGGCACTGGCTCGCCGCCGTCCGATTCCCGGAGAGCCGCCGTTGCGCTTGCTGCTGTTGGAGCGGCATGCGGAGCGGGATTTGGGTTGGTGGGCGGACCTGATCCGCTCCGGCGGCGGGTCCGAACGCGGCCCGGACGAGCTGGCCGACCCGGCCGAACCCATTCCGCTGCCCTCGCTGGGTGGGGCGGCGGATCGGCGGGCGCTGCTGCTTCAGGTGGGTCGGCTTGCCGCCGCTTTCCCCTCGGGCAGGACGGCGCCGGCGTTGCCGCCGCACGGGGTGGATGCCGATTTCGATCGCCGCCTGAATGACGTCACACTCGAAACCGAGCCGCTGTTTCTGATGATGGCTGGGATTGTCGGGGTCTCGACCGGTGTGCCGCAGGCGTTGGCACTCAACCGGACCGACCTCGCGATGCGGATCGCCGACAGTGAGCGGCACAGGCTCGGCCGCCTCTCTGTCGGCTGGGGCATCGATTCGGACGGCCAGACGACGATGGTGGCGCACCTGGTGGCCTGTATCACCCTGCAGGGCGGTTGCGACCGGGCGGCCACGGTCGCGCTGATCCGGCAGGAATGCGAGGCGATGGACTGGTGGCTCGACAAGCCGGCGGACTGGATCGCCGGCAGGTTGGCAGATGCGTTGCACCGGCCGGACGGCGGGGTGGATGCAATCCGGCCGGACATTGTCGGGGAGGCGTTTCTGCTGCGGCAGTTGGCGTCGGATGGCAGGCCGGTGGACGAGCAGAGCGTCATTGTCGGCCGAGCATGGGACCTGGACCCGGTGCCGGTCGTGGGAAGCGTGATCCGCACGGTGCAGGATTTTGCCGGAGATCGTCCGGACCATCCCGCGTTGGATTGGCTTGATCACCTCGTGGCGATTGCGGACAATCGCGGCGCGCTGATCCAGATCGCGGACGCCATGCCCGAACATACGTTAGCACTGCGGGAACGGGCGGTGCTGGTCCAGGAACGCGTCGCGCATTCTCTGCGGGATCTCGCAGCGGACCACCCGGACCTTGCTGCCGAAGCGTCCAGGGCATTGAACAATTTGTCTGTACGCCTGAGCGAACTTGGCCGGCGGGAGGATGCGCTGGCGGTGGCGGAGGAAGCGGTCTCGCTGTATCGCGCGCTGGCGGCGCAGCGCCCCGACGCGTTCCGGCCCGATCTGGCGCTGTCGCTCAACAACCTGGCCACCATGCTGAGCGAACTTGGCCAGCGGGAGGATGCGCCGGCGGTGGCGGAGGAAGCGGTCTCGCTCCGTCGCGCGCTGGCGGCGCAGCGCCCCGACGCGTTCCGGCCCGATCTGGCGATGTCGCTCAACAACCTGGCCAACAGGCTGAGCGAGCTTGGCCGGCGGGAGGATGCGCTGGCGGTGGCGGAGGAAGCG
>JBEKLE010000759.1:0-2693 GCA_050010355.1 Rhodopila sp.
GACATGCCGCTGATGACGGATAACGGCACGTTCATCATCAACGGGACCGAGCGGGTGATCGTGTCCCAGATGCACCGGTCTCCGGGCGTGTTCTTCGACCATGACAAGGGGAAGACGCATTCGTCCGGCAAATATCTGTTCGCGGCGCGGGTGATCCCGTACCGCGGGTCGTGGCTCGATTTCGAGTTCGACAGCAAGGATCTGGTGTACGTCCGCATCGACCGGAAGCGGAAGCTACCGGTGACGACCCTGCTCTATGCACTGGAAAGCGCCGCGACCGAACAACTGCGGGCGGCCCGGGAGGCCAAGGGCGAGCACCTCGACCCCACCGAAATTCGCGGCATGGACCAGGAGGAGATCCTGTCCCACTTCTACGGCCAGGTGGTGTTCGATCATACGCCAAAGGGCTGGGCACGTCCGTTCGATCCCGACGCCTTCCGTGGCGTGAAGCTGCTGGAGCCGCTGATCGATGCCGCCACCGGCGAGGTCGTTGCCAAAGCGGAAGACAAGCTGACCGCGCGTCAGGCGCGCCGCATCGCCGAAAACACCAAGGAAGTCCTCGTCGGCCGCGCCGATCTGCTGGGCCGCTACATGGCGGAAGACCTGGTCAACGCCGAAACCGGTGAAATCTTCGCCGAGGCCGGTGAGGAACTGGCCGAAGCCCGGCTAGCGGCTCTGGAGGAGGCGGGTATCGTCACCCTGCCGACGCTGGCGGTGGACCAGTCCAATGGCCCCTGGATCCGCAACACGTTGGCAGTCGACAAGAACACCAACCGTGACGACGCGCTTATCGACATCTACCGTGTGATGCGGCCCGGTGAGCCGCCGACCCCCGAAACCGCGGAGGCGCTGTTCCGCGGGCTGTTCTTCGACGGCGACCGCTACGACCTGTCCGCTGTCGGACGGGTGAAGATGAACATGCGGCTGAACATCCAGGACGCGCCCGATACCCAGCGCGTGCTGCGCAAGGACGACCTCATCAAGACCGTCAAGACGCTGTGCGACCTGAAGGACGGTCGCGGCCAGATCGACGACATCGACAACCTCGGCAACCGCCGCGTCCGCTCGGTGGGCGAACTGATGGAGAACCAGTACCGCATCGGCCTGCTCCGTATGGAGCGCGCCATCCGTGAGCGCATGGGTTCGGTTGATATCGATACCGTCATGCCGCACGACCTGATCAACGCCAAGCCGGCGGCTGCCGCCGTTCGCGAGTTCTTCGGATCGTCGCAGTTGTCGCAGTTCATGGATCAGACCAACCCGCTATCGGAGGTGACCCATAAGCGGCGCTTGTCGGCGCTTGGGCCGGGCGGTCTGACGCGTGAGCGTGCCGGCTTCGAGGTGCGCGACGTGCACCCGACCCATTACGGCCGCATCTGCCCGATCGAGACGCCGGAAGGCCCGAACATCGGCCTGATCAACTCGCTGGCCACTTACGCCAAGGTCAACAAGTACGGCTTCATTGAGACGCCGTATATGCTGGTGAAGGACGGCACCGTGCAGCCCGGCGCCCGCTATCTGTCGGCGATGGAGGAGGAGCGGCTTGTCGTCGCCCAGGCCGACGCGCCGATGGATAAGGGCGGGAAATTCACCCAGGACCTGGTCTCGGTCCGCAAGCAGGGCGATTTCCGGCTGGTCAAGCCGGAGGACGTAACCGCGATCGACGTCTCCCCGAAGCAGCTGGTGTCCGTCGCCGCGGCGCTGATCCCGTTCCTGGAGAACGACGACGCCAACCGCGCCCTCATGGGATCCAACATGCAGCGGCAGGCGGTGCCGTTGATCCGTGCCGATGCGCCACTGGTTGGCACCGGCATGGAAGCGGCGGTTGCGCGCGACAGCGGTGCGACGATTGTCGCGCGCCGGCCCGGCATGGTCGACCAGATCGACGGTGCCCGCATCGTCGTGCGCGCAACGAATGAGGACGCGACGACGAAGGGTGTCGATATCTATCGTTTGCGGAAGTTCATGCGCTCCAACCAGTCCACCTGCATCAACCAGCGGCCGCTGGTGAAGGTCGGCGACCGGGTCTACGAGGGCGACATTATTGCGGATGGTCCCTCGACCGAGCTTGGCGAACTGGCGCTGGGGCGGAACGTGCTGGTCGCGTTCATGCCCTGGAATGGCTACAACTTCGAGGACTCGATCCTGATCAGCGAGCGGATCGCCCGCGACGACGTGTTCACCTCCATCCACATCGAGGAATTCGAGGTGATGGCGCGCGACACGAAGCTGGGCCAGGAGGAGATCACACGCGACATTCCGAACGTGGGTGAGGAGGCGCTGAAGAACCTCGACGAAGCCGGCATCGTCTATATCGGGGCCGAGGTGAACCCCGGCGACATCCTGGTCGGCAAGGTGACGCCGAAGGGCGAAAGCCCGATGACGCCGGAAGAGAAGTTGCTGCGCGCCATCTTCGGTGAAAAGGCTTCGGACGTGCGCGACACGTCCCTGAAACTGCCGCCTGGCGTGACCGGCACGATTGTCGATGTGCGGGTGTTCAGCCGCCGTGGGGTTGACAAGGACGAGCGCGCGATGGCGATCGAGCGTGCCGAAATCGAACGTCTAGCCAAAGACCGTGACGACGAGAAGGCCATTCAGGAGCGGTCGTTCCTGAACCGGCTGCGGGAAAAACTGCTGGGCCACAAGGCGTCGGGTGGATTCAAGGGCATCAAGGCGGGCACCGACATCGACGA
>JBEKLE010000760.1:0-2692 GCA_050010355.1 Rhodopila sp.
ACCGCGGCCGCGAGCGTGCAGCCCATCTCGGTCAGCCAGGTGCCGATCGTGCTCAACAGATCCGGTTCCGCACCGATCGCGATCTTCTTGCCGCCGAAGAAGAAGTGCCCGTCCAGCATCGCATCCACCAACTGGCTGCGTTGCCGCCGCAGTCTGGCGGGAACCGGGCGGCCGCTGATCTCGGCAAGAAACCCGATCAACGCGTCGGACGCGGCGAGTCCGGTCAGCCGGTCGAACAACCGGAACGGGACACCGGTCCGGGCCTGCAACGCTTCCGCCGTGCCGCGCATTTGCTCGCCGATCGCAATGGTCCAGACGGATTGTCCCATCGTCGCGATCTCGGCGGTGGTGATGCCGCCGTTAGTGGTCGGGGAAAAATCCCGTGGCACATGGCCGTCAAGCGAGCCGGACAGGTCCGGCAGAATCAAGACTTCCAGCCCGAACGCCGCCAGAACGTCTCGCAGTTCATCAAGGTCGCCGGGCGTGAGATGGCAGCCGGGAAGCAGGTTCACGCGATCGGGCAGGCGCGCTGCGTCGTCAGGCGTTGGCAGAACGAGTTGGTCGATCATGTTCGTGACGGTCTTCGCCCAGCCGTCCTGGAAGGCGTCCTTGAAATCCGGGGTCGAAACGGTGACCAGTTTGATATCGTCCAGTTCCGGATGGCGTTGACGGATCAGCCGGATGAAGCCGACCACGTCATCGCCCTTGGTTTCCGTCACGCCGGTCGAGCAGATGCCGATCAGCGCCGGTTTGGTCTTGCTGGCGATTGTCAGCACGGCCTGCTCGACGTTCTCGAAGCCGCCGAGAACCGTCGCAACTTCGCTCATGGCGGTGGTCTGGAGCGGGATCGCCTCGCGGAAGTGGCGGACGAACAACACGAGGCCAAACGATGTGCACCCCTGCGAGCCATGCAGCAGTGGCATCGCGGCATCGACGCCCATGAAGGCGAGCGCGCCGCCGATCGGCTGGCTCATCTTCAGCGGGTTGACCGCGCAGGCTTTTTTCGATGCTATGACCTTGGCCATCACACGCCTCAGGCGGCTTGCGGGGCAAGCGACATTGCGGCGAGGATCGCGGCGATGTCGTCGCTACAGCCGCCGCAGCCGCCGCCGGCACCCGAACGGGTGGTTACCTGCGCAACGGTGGTCACGCGGTGTTTGCGGATCACACCCTCGATCGTTTCGCGATCGACGGCGTTGCACTGACAGATCCGGTTCTCCGGCAGCGTGTTCATTTCGATCGCGGCGTCCGCGGCGATCGCGGCATCCGCCCGCTGTTCCCAGGTGATTTCCTCCCACGGTGCCGGCTGACGCACCTGCGCCCATACCGGGTTGGACAGCGCCTTGTCGATCTCGTGGACCAGCGCAACCATGCCTTCGTAGCCGGCGTAGGCGTAGTGCCGCTCCTGGTTGATGTCGAGCCAGGGCATCTTCGCCTTGAGGGCCACGAACTGCGAGCGTCCCCCCGACAGCATGATGTCGGCGTGCGCATCGCGGAGCATCTTGTACATCTCGCGCGGGCGCATATCGTCGATCATGTGCGCATCGTCGCCCATGATCTCCTTGATGCGGTCGAGATCCTGCCTGGTCGATTTCTTGACGCTGGTGCCGACGACCTCCATGCCGCCTTCCTGCAACGCCGCGACGACGGACCAGGATTTCACGCCGCCGGTGATCAGCAGCACGCGCTTGCCTTGCAGACGCACGCGATAATTTTCGATCCGCTGCCAGGCCCGTGCCTCCTCGCGCGCGATCAGCGTTTCGGTGCGCCCGAGCAACTCGTCCGGCGCACCCTGCTGAACCAGAAGCTGAGCGATTTGCCGTAACGAATCGCTCATGTCGGCAATTCCGTAGAAGGAGCCTTCGAAATAGGGGATCCCGTAGCGCTCCTCCATCTTGCGCGCGACATTGATCATCGCCTTGGAACACACCATCATTGATGCGCGCGCGCGATGGGAACGGGCGACCTCATGGTAGCGGGCGTCGCCCGAGATGCAGGCCAGCACCCGGATTCCCAGCTCATCCAGCAGCGGCTTGACCTGCCAGAGTTCGCCGGACAGGTTGTATTCGCCGATGATGTTGATGTCGTACGGGGTGCTGTAATCCGGCTCCTGTGTCCCGATCACGTGGTCGAGCAGCGCCTCGCCGGCGAGCTTGTTGCCGAGATTCTTGGGGCCGACAAACCCCGGGGCATTGATCGGGATCACCGGCTTGCCGAAGCGGGCCGCCGCGGTCTTGCAGACGGTGTCGATGTCGTCACCGATCATCGCGGGCACGCAGGTCTGGTAAACGAACACCGCGGGCGGGTCGTATTTTTCGATGATCTCGCGGATCGCTCTGAACAGCCGCTTCTCGCCGCCGAACACCACGTCGGTTTCGTTGATGTCGGTGGTGAAGCCGGTGCGGTAGGTGCGCGGGCCCGACGAGGCCGCGTGGCGGTTATCCCAGGAATTGCCCTCGCAGGCGATCGGCCCGTGCACCAGATGAGCGACGTCGGTGATAGGCTGCAACGCGATCTTTGCGCCATCAAAGGCGCATCCGCCGGCCGCACCGCCTGGCTGCAACTGCTTGGTGCAGCCCTTCTTGCGGTCCTTCTCGGATTTCTTTTCGTTCTTCCCGCAACCGGGTTCGTTGAACACGTCCTGGATTTTGTCTGCCAGCGAACTCATTCACGCCTCCTGGTATGGCCGAGC
>JBEKLE010000761.1:0-2905 GCA_050010355.1 Rhodopila sp.
CGGCGCGATCCCGGCTTCCCGGGTCTGCTGCAGGCGATCGTCGCACAGATGATCAGCAACCAGGCAGCCGCTGCGATCTGGGGCCGCCTGCGCGCGATCCCCGGGGCGCTGGATCCCGCGGCGATGATCGCGCTCCCCGATGACGTGCTCCGCGCCGCCGGGCTGTCTCGCCCCAAGGTCGTGCACGCCCGTGCGCTGGCGACGGCATTCCTCGACGGCACGCTCAGCGCCGCCCGCATCGCACTGCTGGATGATGAGGCGGCCATCGTGACCATCGGCTCGATCAAGGGGCTGGGCCGGTGGACAGCGGAAATCTACCTGCTGTTCGCGCTCGATCGGCTGGACGTCTTCCCGTCCGGCGACATCGCCCTGGCGGCCGCACTGGCCGACCTCAAGGGGTTGCCCACCCGCCCGCCGCCGAAAGCCCTGCGGGAACGCGCAAACGCCTGACCCCAGACTGACGCTGTCCCGCAACGACACCATCGCCACCGTCACGTTCGACCGCCCGGAACGCCGCAACGCGTTCGATCTGTCGATGTGGCGCGGCCTGCGCCGGATCATGGAGGATCTGTCCGCCGATGATGACCTGCGCTGCGTCGTGCTGCGCGGGGCCGGCGAGAAAGCCTTCTGCGCCGGCGCCGACATCGGTGCCTTCGCCGCCGAACGCGGCTCGGATGAGCGGGAGGCGGAATACGCCCACGTCCTCGACGCCAGCATGCAGTCGATCCGGCTTTGCCAGCACCCGGTCGTCGCCATGATCATGGGCTACTGCCTCGGCGGCGGCGCCGGCATCGCCACGATGTGCGACTTCCGCGTCGGCGGCGAGGGCATGCTGATGGGGATCACCGCCCGCGATCTCGGCGTCTGGTACCCATACGCCGAGATCGACCCGATCATCACCCTGGCCGGCTCCGGCGTCGCGTCCGAGATGCTGATCGAAGGCCGCATCTTCAACGGCCGCGAAGCCTACGAGAAGGGCCTGCTCTCCCGCGTCGTCCCCGACACCCAGGTCGAAACCGAGGCGCTCGCCCTGGCCCGGCGCATCGCCGAGGGTGCCCCTCTGTCAGCCCGCTACCACAAGGCCGCAATCCGCCGCCTCCGCGGACCCTTGCCGGTAACGCGCCAGGACGAAGCCGCGACCAGCGGTTTCACCAGGACCGAAGACTTTCAGAACGCCTGCCGGTCCTTCATGGCGAAGCAGAAACCGGTCTTCCGGGGCCGCTAACGCGACACCCCGGCACCCCCCGGACCCCCCGTGTCATGGCCGGGCTTGGCCCCCTGTCACGACCGCGCTCGCCCCCCGTGTGCCATGGTACCCCGTGTCATGACCGCGCTCGCCCCCCTGTGTCATGGCCGGGCTTGGCCCGGCCACCCACGACTTCCCCTTGCCGAACATCCCCGTCAGCCCGGCAACGCTCCGCGTTCAGCCCGTTACCGCACGCCCCCACCGTCCGTCACAGGGCCGCCACCAACGGAAACCGCACCCTGACGACCGTTCCCGTCCCTTCCGGCTCCGGCCAGGAAAGCGTCCCGCCAAGCTGACGGACGAAAATCGCAACATAGTCGGCGCCATGCTTCGCAGACGGCTTCGCCGAGCGCTTGGCCGGCATCCCGACCCCGTTATCCGCAACGTCCAGTTCAATCTGGTCCGCGCTCCGTCGCACGCTCAGCACCACCGAGCCCTTCCCGTCCGGAAAAGCATGCTTGATCGCGTTCGTCGTCAGTTCATTGACCAGCAGGCCAAAGGGCACCGCACAATCCGGATGGATATCCAACGTTTCAGCCCTGACCTCGATCGTGATGCCCGACGCGGTGCCAAGCAGGCTGGCCGACACTGCCTCGGCGAGGGTCCCTAGATAGGCCGCCAGGGCGACGCTCTCGCCGCGGGCCGACTGGGATATCAGATCGTAAAGCTCTGCGATCGCTCCGATACGCGCCTGCATGGCTGCGTAGCCCGGAGCGCATGCCGCTGTCGCCCCTTTGGCTTCAAGGTGGATCAGGTTAGAAACAAGTTGCAGGTTGTTCTTGATCCGGTGCGAAATCTCGTTCGTCAACATCAGCGCGTCAAGCTCGCGCTGCTTGTGGCGGACAACCTCCGTTTGCAGTTGGGTGGCCGAAAACGTGGCCACCGCGGCGAGTTCGAGTTGGCGCAGCGACCCGATCACCAGCGCCTCGTTCATCGCCAGCGTCTGTTCATACAGTGACGCGGTCTCGACCGCTTGAATCATGACACCCACCGCGGGCTCGTCCGCCACGATCGGCCAAATCGTATAGGACCAGAAAACCGGTGCGGTATCGTCCCGTTCGGTGAAGCTTTCGGAGTTGCCCGAGCGATAGACCCGATTCAACAGCGCAAGGCATTCGGGGCGATCGCCCAGTATCTCGTGAAACGGTTTTCCGACAAGCGCGTCCTCGGATTTATCGGACAGCCGGCAAAAAGCGGAATTGACATAGCTCAGGACATGCGCCGCCCCCTCGACCGTCGCCATGGGCAACGGCGCCTGCCCGATGCAGCGGCTCGAAACGTTCAGCACCTTCACAGCGGACTTCGCAGCCATTCTGAGAAAACATCCTACTCGGCCACCTTCGGTTCCGGCGCCGGTTCGTCTTCTTGCTCCCTTCGCGGGCCGGAGCGGTAGGGAATTCCGGTGCTCAACCCGATGTAATCCGTCCGCCGCGGCTCGATGACCACCACGCCCGTGTCGCTGATGACGTATTCGCGGATGTCCTTGCTGTGATTGCCGCCGCGCATCTTGATGACCACCATCACCTTCCGTAGCTGGCCATCGATCTCGACATACCGCAGCCGGATGATGTCATCCGTGAGAAACGAAATGGCGTAATGACTGAACTGGAGCGAGCTGAAGTTGTCCTCCACCTCGACGGTGCTGAGGATCGTGATCCC
>JBEKLE010000762.1:0-2689 GCA_050010355.1 Rhodopila sp.
CAGCACCCACAGTTTCAAAGGTCGCTGGATCAACGCGGTAATGTCGGTCTCGGCCCGGGCGACGGCGCCAAACGTCTCGGCGCCGTCAGCCCGCGAGAAGGAGATCTTTGCCGGCGAGCGGGCCGCCCGCCTGTTGCATCAGCCCTCCGCTTTCAAGGTCGCCGAGATCGATCACGGCGTAGCCGAAGCCCTCTATCAGGCTCGTTACTTGCTGCTTCGCATCGGCATCGTTCCCGAGACAAAAGCAGGCGACGCGCATCACCTGCTCGTGGACCTTTTTGGAAGTTCGCCATGGTGACGGAGTTGAATGCCTTCACGACGCGCGCGCCAGATGCGTAGGTCGCGATGATGCTGCTGCTACTGCGCCCGCCGAGGTCGGCCAGGCGCAACTCCGGCTTGTAGGAGGCGAACGGATTTGTCGCGTCAATCAGGACGCGCCCGTTCCAGGCTGGCGCATCAGCCAGGGCCCTTTCCGCTTCAGGCCATGGAACCGCGAGGACGACCATCTCGGCTGATGCTGCGTCAGCGAGCGTACCCGCCCTGGCGTCGGTGCTGACAAACTTTGCAACGGTTTCGACGAGCGCCTGCGGCCCGCGCCGGCTGCCGATGATGACCTTGTGGCCCTGGGCGAGCGCGCAACGTGCGATTGTCTGCGCCACGTTGCCCGCGCCGATGAATCCAATATTCATAGATACTCCTTGTTCCGTGACCATGCTGGCCGCTATTCGGAATCAGCTGAAGTCGGGCGCGAGGCGAAGCGTATTATCTGCCGGATCGGGCTCGGCGCTAACACAGTGGGCATGACGAACCTCGGTGACTTGGCCAACGAGAGGGAGCGCTGGGCATTGGCGAGGCCCTGCCCGACGCTCCGCAGAAACACCTACTTCGCAGCGGTCAGCGCGGCGTTCGACAATACACCCAACGGGCCGAAGCGATTATCGAGCGAGAGTTTGCCGGCACCGAAGGCCACGACCTGAAGGAGTCCACCCAAAATGGCGACATTCTTTAAGAAGTGGATCATCTGGTTCTGATCAGCGAAGTTGTTGTGGAAGAACAAGGCCGTCACCAACGTGAATACCGCCAGGACGGCCGCCACGATGCGGACTTGAAAACCCACGATCAGCAGCACGCTGCCGACCAGCTCGACGACCAATGCGACGCCGTACGCGGCGATCGGAGCTGGTAAGCCTACAGCCTCGATGTAGGCTTGGGTCGCCGCTGGTGCACCTAGCTTGCTGAGCCCTGCCATGAGGAAGAGCACGCCGATAAGGATGCGCCCGGCGAGGGCGATTGTGTCGGTTTGCTTGGTCATTGGTCTGATCCCAGAGCTTGGCCGTCGGATCGTTGGCTCACCGCGACCTGATTGCGTTTGCGAGATCGACGGATGCGCCGCCCGGCCTGCAGGTGGAACATAGCCATCCACATCTGACAGAAAACTCGTAAAGTACCGGAGATTCCGTTCAGGATATTTGAATGCCGGAACCTGGTATCCCGACCTTCGAGCAGCTCAAGGTGTTTCTCACTGTCGTCGAGACGGGCAGCTTCACCGCAGCCGCCAAGCGGCTCGGCCGCGCGGTTTCGGCGGTGAGCTACACGATCGGCCAACTCGAGCAGCAGCTCGGCGTTTCTCTGTTCGACCGCGAGCAGAGCCGCACACCAAGGCTTACCGAAGCGGGCTCTGCCGTCCTATCGAAGGCGCGGGTTGTGGCGGTCGGCATCGACGATCTACGCGCCAGTGTCCGCACCCTGCTCAAGGGTATCGAGGCTGAAGTGACGCTAGTTGTGGATGTTATGCTGCCGAACGCGCGGCTGATAGACGCGGTGCAGGCATTCGAGGCGACATTCCCAACTGTAAGACTGCGCCTCCATGTTGAGGCACTGAGCGCCGTCGCGCAGCTGGTCCGCCGGGATGGCGCAATGATCGGCATCGGAAGCGGGCTGCTTGATGTCGAGCCGGAGCTCGAGCTTATTCATATCGGCGACGTGGAGATGATCCCGGTCGCCGCGCCAAACCATCCGCTGGCCCGAGGTCGGCCGAACGCTTCCGGCGCCGCGCGTAATCACCGACAGCTGGTCCTAACGGTGCGAACTCCCTTCTCGGAGGGGCCCGACTTGGGAATCTTCTCGGCGGACGTGTGGCGACTCGCGGATCTCGGCGCCAAGCATGCCCTACTGCTCGCCGGCGTCGGCTGGGGCAATATGCCGGAACCCCATGTGCGCGCGGATTTGGCAGCTGGGCGGCTCGTGCGCCTCGAGCTACCGGAGGCTAGGAACGCGCTATATCCGCTCCGTGCCCTGCATCGCACCGACGAGCCACCAGGTCCTGCAGCAGCATGGCTGATCCAGCGCTTCGTCGATCAAGCCAGCGCATTTTGACAAACCAAGCGTTTCGAAGGTGATAACAAGCCAATCCAGCAAGTACCGGCCGCTACTTCGTCCTGGAAGACGATCTTGTGGCCAAGCGCCTCGGATAGTTGCGCCGCTATCTGTTCGTGGCCCATCTCGACCGGACCTGAAATCGGAGGCATCGCGGTTCGTCGCTGGGATAAACAGTGTCAATGTCGGTTCTGGGCCAACCACTTATCTGATCCCTCATCGTCATCCTCGCGAAGAACCGCTGACACGCCGGCACCGGCCATCTCTGACTCGGGGGTCCGGCAGCAGCGGAACCGAAAATGCATTTCAGCCG
>JBEKLE010000763.1:0-2689 GCA_050010355.1 Rhodopila sp.
CACAACAGCCGCTCCTG
The DNA here is from genome assembly GCA_050010355.1 of Rhodopila sp. Classification (GTDB taxonomy): domain Bacteria; phylum Pseudomonadota; class Alphaproteobacteria; order Acetobacterales; family Acetobacteraceae; genus Rhodopila. The sequence goes on from JBEKLE010000763.1 coordinate 18, forward strand.
GACCGACTGGAGTCAGAGCACGCCGGCCCGCGTGACGGCTTGGTACGGCATCCGGATGGTTCGGGACGTGAACAACAACTACCTTGACCCGCTTCACACGGTCTTACCCGAGGTGCGGCTTGGCCCGGAGGGTGATTCGCCGAAAGTGAATTGCGCCACCTGCCACAACGGCGTTTACAAGCCGCTGTTCGGGGTCAGCATGGCGAAGGAATTCCCCGAATTACAAACGGTGCCCTAGCCGAAACCTGCCCCGCGGCAATATAAAGGGGGTCATTGGCGGGGGAGTTGGACCTGAATGGATTCGATGGAGGTGAACAAGGCTATTGCTGCGGTGCTCGTCACCGGAATAGTCTTTTTCCTGGCCGGAACAATTGGCGACAATCTTGTTAACGAAAGACACCTGAAGCAAACCGCGATCAAGATCGAGGTGCCGGAGGCCGCACCGTCCGGCCAGCCTGCGGCACCGCAACTGGCTCCGATCGCGGCGCTGCTCGCCAAGGCTGATCCGGCGGCCGGCGAGGCCGACACGAAGAAGCTGGGGTGCACGGCGTGCCACACCTTCAATGAGGGCGGAAAAGCGGGTCTGGGTCCGAACCTTTATGGCGTTGTCGGTGGTCCGCACGCTCATATGCAGGGGTTTGAGTATTCCGCGGCGCTGAAAAGCAAGACGGGGCCGTGGACGTTCGACGAGTTGAACGAGTGGCTGAACAAGCCGAGCGCCTATGCACCGGGGACGCGTATGTCGTTTGCGGGCATCAAGAGCGATCAGGAACGGGCTGATGTGATCGACTATCTGCGCACGTTGTCACCGAACCCGGAGGCGCTGCCGACACCGGCCGAGGCACCACCACCCGCAGCGGCTGCCAGCGCGGCGCCAGCGGGAGATCCGCCGATTGACACCCTGCTGGCCTCGGCCGATGCGCAGGCGGGAGAGGCCGATACCAAGAAACTGGGGTGCACGGCCTGTCACACGTTCAACGAGGGCGGCAAAGCGGGTCTGGGGCCGAACCTTTATGGCGTTGTGGGCGCGCCGCACGGTCATATGGAAGGCTATAATTATACGGCCGGCCTCAAGAGCAAGCCGGGGCCTTGGACTTACGACGAACTCAGTCTGTGGTTGAAAAAGCCCAGTGCCTACGCGCCGGGAACCAGGATGACGTTTGTGGGGATAGCAAAGCCGCAGGAACGGGCCGACGTTATTGCCTATCTGCGGACTCTGTCACCCAATCCAGAGCCGCTGCCGGCCGCCAAATAGGCTTGACCGCGCCGGGACCAACCGGCGCGGATCGCCGCCTTAGCCTTTCGATTCTTCCTTCGGCGCAAAGGCCACGCACCAGCCCTCCGGGCTTATCGTGCCGGCAACGATCTTGCAGGCGGCGGGTGCCTCAAAGTTGACGCATGTGCTGCACTTGTTGCCGTCCTTTGGTGTTGGTTGATACTGCACCTGCGCCTGAGCGATCTTGTCCTGCGCCCTGGCGGTAATCGCCACCACGCTACCGACCGCCGCCAGACCGGCCCGCATGATCTGTCGCCGTGTCGCCGTGTCGTCATATCGTGTCGTCACGTCAGCCAACTCCTTCTTTACGCGTTTGCGATGTGGTGGTCAGGCGGCTCTCTGCAAGCTCAGCTCCGACCAGATCGTGCCTAGCGCATTCACCAGACGAGCGATATCGGCATCCGAGTGCAACGGTGAAGGCGTGATCCGCAGTCGCTCGGTCCCGCGCGGCACGGTCGGATAGTTGATCGGCTGCACGTAGATCGCGAATTCGTCCAGCAATCGGTCGCTGATTTGCTTGCACAGGACCGGATCGCCGACCATGACCGGCACGATGTGGCTTGGGTTGTCGTAGTGCGGAACGCCGATGGCATCGAGCTGGCGGCGCAACGAAGCCACCCGGTCCTGATGACGCGCCCGCTCCTTCCCGCTGATTTTCAGATGGCGGATGCTGGCCACGGCGCCGGCCGCGATTGCGGGTGGCAAGGCCGTGGTGAAGATGAACCCGGAGGCGAAACTGCGCACGAAGTCGCACATGACGGCCGAGCCTGCGATGTAGCCACCGACTACGCCGAACGCTTTCGCCAGTGTGCCCTCGATTACCGTCAGCCGGTGCGCCACGCCGTCGCGCTCGCTGATTCCGCCGCCACGGGGACCGTACAGGCCGACCGCGTGCACCTCATCGAGGTATGTCATCGCACCGTACTTCTCCGCGACGTCACACAACTTTGCAATCGGAGCGATATCGCCGTCCATGGAGTAGACGGATTCGAACGCCACGAGCTTCGGCCTGGCCGGATCGAGTTCAGCGAGCTGCCTCGCGAGGTCGGCCGGATCGTTGTGCCGGAAGATCCGCTTTTCACAGCGGCTGTGCCGCACGCCCTCGATCATCGACGCGTGGTTGGCTTCGTCTGACAGCACAACACAGCCGGGCATTTTCCCGGCGATCGTGCTTAGCGTCGCCCAGTTGGACATGTAGCCGGAGTTGAACAGCAGCGACGCTTCCGTATTGTGAAGGTCGGCGAGTTCGCGTTCCAGCATCACGTGGTAGTGGTTAGTGCCGGCGATGTTGCGCGTGCCGCCCGCGCCCGCTCCGCACCGGTCCAGCGCCTCGTGCATGGCATCGAGGACGGGCTGGTGCTGACCCATGCCGAGATAGTCATTGGAGCACCAGACG
>JBEKLE010000764.1:0-2682 GCA_050010355.1 Rhodopila sp.
CGGTCGGCGTTGCTGTGCTTCGACGAATTCCAGGTCAACGACATAGCCGACGCGATGATCCTGGGCCGCCTGTTCCAGGCCCTGTTCGACCGCGGCGTCGTCGTGGTGACGACCTCCAACATCCCGCCTGACGACCTGTTCAAGGGCCAGCCGGGGCGCGACGCTTTCCTGCCGTTCATCGCGCTGATCAAGCAGCGGCTTGAATTGCTGGTGATGGACGCCGGCCGCGACTACCGGCGGGAGCGGATGCGCGGCCTGCGCACCTGGTTGGTGCCGGCCGATGAGATGTCCCGCCGGGAGCTCGACAAGGCTTTCCTGCGCCTGACCGCGGGGTCGGCGGTCAGGCCCGTGACCCTGACCGTGATGGGACGCGCGTTGGTCGTTCCTCAGGCGTCCGATGGCGTCGCCCGCTTCGACTTCGACCGCCTTTGCAACACCGCGCTGGGAGCGGGCGACTACCTGGCGATAGCGACGCATTTCCACACGCTGGTGCTGGACGGCATCCCCCGGTTGTCACCCGAAAACTACGACCAGGCGCGGCGCTTCATCGTGCTGGTAGACACGCTCTACGATCAGCGGGTGAAACTGATCGCGTCAGCCGATGCCACGCCGGATCAGTTGTATCAGCGCGGCAGGAACGCGAAGATGTTCGAACGGACCGCGTCGCGGCTCGATGAAATGCAGAGCGAGCAGTGGCTGGGGCTGGTTCACCTCAAGTGACCGGCGATGCGCAATGACCTGTTTCCGCCATCGGCATTCGGGTGGGTCTCTTCGTTCGGGATTACCATCCGGCACGTGAATCGGATGCTCCAGACACATGGCATCGCGGTTCGCCGACGCCCAATACTAGATCGGATCACGGCTAATTGGCCCCAGCCCGATCTCTATCCATGGTGGTATATCACGAGATCCTCCCGGGAGGGGAGGATGCTTTACGCCAAAAATAAATAAACGGGGAAACGTCGAAATGGGCAAGCCACATAAGCTGTTCCGAGCGGCTGCTGTCGCCCTGGCAGGGATCGCCGTTGCCGGGATCGCCGTCGCGGGGATCGCGGCGACCGCGGCCGAACCGGTCCACGGTGTCACCGACACCGAGATCACGATCGGCACGGTCACCGACCTGTCTGGCGTCACGGCAATTCAGGGCGTGAATAATGCCGATGCCATCCGCATGGTGTTCGATGAAGCCAACGCGAAGGGCGGCATCAACGGCCGGACAATTCGCTACATTGTCGAAGACAGCCAGTATCAGATTCCGCGCGCCGTACAGGCAATGAACAAGCTGCTGAACAACGACAAGGTGTTCATGACGTTGCAGGACGGCGGCACGCCGATGAACAACGCCACCTGGCCCATGGCCATCGAGAAGGACACGCCAAAGCTCCTGCCGTTGACAGCGGCGCGGTCCATGTACGAGCCGTATCACCGGCTGAAGTTCAGCCAGACCTCGTCCTATGTCGATCAGATGCGGGCGGGCGTCAGATACTTCGTCGAGCAGCGCGGCAAGAAAGCCCTCTGTGCGATGTACCAGGACACTGACTTCGGCAAGGACGTGCTCGCCGGCGTGACGCTACAGGCCGAAGCCGAGAACCTGAAGGTCGTCGCGACGACCGCCCATAAACCAACCGACACCGATTTTTCCGCGGCGGTCACCAAGTTGCGCGAGGCGAAATGCGACCTCGTTGCGATGGGTACGATCGTTCGCGACACCACGATCATTATCGCGACCGTCAAGAAGGCCGGCTGGGACGTCGATCTGCTGGGGCAGGCGGCTTCGTACGACACGGCGGTTGCGACAGCGCCGGGCAACACGGGTGAGGGTTTCTATTCCATGACACCCACCCTCTACGTCTACCCCGACGATCCCCGGCCGGAAATCCGCGATCTCATGGCCCGGTTTCACGCCCGGTACGGTTTCGATATCAACTACATCGGCCAGACCGGCGTCTCAGTCGCGGAAATCGCGCTGGAGGCACTGCGGCGAGCGGGCAGGGACCTCACCGTCGACAGTCTGGTCAGGGCGATGGAGAGCCTCCATGAATTCACTGACATCTACGGCAACACCTATTCGTTCGGCCGGAACCAACACCATGGTTCAACCAAAGCCTTTCTGGCCGTGGTGAAAGATGGCCGCTGGGTGCCGGTCGTGGAACAGCCGCTGGCCTACTGAACCCGCGATGCCGGTGGTTCCGCTGGCGCCAGAGGCGGCCATTTCCATTCAGGCGACGCCCTAACCTTGGCTGCACCGCCCCCAACCTTGCTGGACCGCACCGTCTTGCCGGGGTCCCCGCGATAGGCTAGCAAACGCCCGACCTTTCGGGACGCGCTTCCCGGCCCCAGTCCTGGGTGACGCCTCGGCAGGCTCCATTTTTCATACCATCCGGCGCCACACAGGCGCCCTCGGAGGGATTCGCCCATGGCCCGCAACAAGATTGCCCTGATCGGCGCCGGCAACATCGGCGGCACGCTCGCCCACCTGATCGGCCTGAAGGAACTTGGCGACGTCGTCCTGTTCGACGTGTTCGGCGGCGTTGCGGCCGGCAAGGCCCTGGATATCATGCAGTCCGGCCCGGTCGACGGCTTCGACGCTGCAATGTCCGGCGGCTCCGACTATGCCGCCATCAAGGACGCCGACGTGGTGATCGTCACCGCCGGCTTCCCCCGCACCCCCGGCATGTCGCG
>JBEKLE010000765.1:0-2678 GCA_050010355.1 Rhodopila sp.
GCGCAGCGCACCGCCGAGGACCCGGCCGAGCCGCGCCGCACCGCCGCGCAGGACGAAGCGGCGCGCGCCTGGTGGGACCGCCTGAACCCCGATCAGCAAGCCAACTGGCGGGCCATGGCGAACTGCGCCGAGCCGGAAGACGTCTACCACGTCATGCGCGCGGTTATCCAAACGATTAGATAACGAAAGCGGCGGAGCGCCCGGTCTGCCTGAGTTTACGACCCGGTGTGACGGACGGAAAAGGCCGGTCATACCGGGTTTACGAGCCGGCCAATGGCACGATGATCCCAATGATTGCATGGCCGCATGGTTGCATACTTTCACGGTTTTATCCTTGCACAGTGGCACGGTTACATGCATGCATGGCTACATGCACGTCATCGCACTCGCCAGCCGCAAAGGCGGCGCCGGCAAGACGACCCTGGCAAGCCATCTCGCCGTTGCGGCCGAGGCCACCGGCGCCGGCCCCGTCGCCCTGGTCGATACCGATCCGCAGGGCGGCCTGGCCGGCTGGTGGAACGCACGGGCCGCCGCAACGCCGCGCTGGGTGGACCCGGCCGCAGGCCTGCCGGCGAGCGTCACGGCGGCCCGCGCGGCGGGCTATGGCGTGCTGGTGATCGACACCCCACCCTCTGTTGCCGAGACGATCGCCGGGGTGATCGCGGTGTGCGACCTGGTGGTGATCCCGGTCCGGCCTTCGCCCAACGACTTGCGCGCCGTCGGCGGCACGATCGAACTCGTGCGCCGGGCCCGCAAGCGCATGGTCTTCGTCGTCAGCCAGGCGACCCAACGCGCCCGGATCACCGCCGAGGCCGCGATCGCCCTCAGCCAGCATGGCACCGTGGCGCCTGTCATCATCCATCATCGGGTCGACTTCGCCGCCAGCATGACCGGCGGCGCGACCGTGGGCGAGCTCGATCCGGACGGCCGCAGCGCAAGCGAAGTGCGCGAACTCTGGGCTTATCTCCTGAAACTGCTAACCGAGGATGCCGACCATGCCGCGAGCGATGCGCGTGCCGCTGAGTGACGCCCTGGTGACCGTCAAGAAAGGCCACGCGGCACCCGCGCCGGAGCCCGGCGGGGGGCGTGTGACGGCGGTGCCGAAGCGGGTGGCGATGACGTTCCGGATCACCGAAACCGCCTATGAGCGGTTGCGCCGGATGGCCTTCGAAACGCGGGTCTCGCAACAGGCCCTGGTGGACCAGGCGCTGGAGCGGTTCTTCACCGAGCACCAAGGTTGAACGGCTGGTTGGCCGCACGGCCGCATGCAATCATGAAAGCATGGATGCAATGAGCGATCTGTACGACACCGACGTCCTGCTCTGGTCCGAGCAGCAAGCCGACCTGCTGCGCCGCCGCGCCGCCGGCGAGCTGGTCAACGATACCGAACTGGACTGGCCCAACATCGCCGAGGAGATCGAGAGCGTGGGCAGTGAACAACGGCACGCTGTTGAGTCGCTCCTGCTGCAGGTATTGCTCCACCGGCTCAAGGCCGAGGCTTGGCCGCTATCGCGCGAAGTGCCGCACTGGCGATCCGAGGCCCAGCTGTTCCGCGCACAGGCGCGGCGGCGGTTCGTGCCATCCATGCGCCAGCGGCTCGATATCGCCGGCCTCTACCACGACGCGGTCAAGGCCCTGCCGGAGCTGATCGACGAGCAGCCGCCGCTGCCGGTGTCGGAGGTCTGCACGGTCACGCTGGACGAGCTGCTGGCCGACGACTGAGGCGGGAAGCGTCCGCTGTCCATGGGAAAGCCAGGCCCGGCCCATCTCCATGAGCACGCTCACTTCGCCGCGTGAAGGGCGACGTATTCGCGGAGCGCGCTGTTGATGCGGGTCTGGTAACCCTCGCCATTCGGCGCCCGGTCCTTGAACCAGGCGATCAGATCGGCATCCAGGCGCAGGGTGAGCTGCTGCTTGACGGGCCGGTAAAACAGCCCGCGCTGCGCGCCGCGCCAATCCCTTTGCTCCGGGATGTCGTGCGTATTGATCTGCGCTTCCGCCAGCCCAGCCAACGCCTTGAGCTCGGCCTGCTGGGCTGCGGTCAGGTCAGAAATCGCCTTCTTCATAGGCTCGCCTTTCATGCGCTGTCGCCCGCCGGGCGCTGATGATCCGGCCGGTCTCTTCCCTGGTTGCCGGGTCAGGCGCGGGCCAGGTGTGGACGACGTACAAAACCACCATTCCCACCATCCCCACGGTTTGCCAGCGGTCGCCGTTGGGATGCGGATCCACCCGGCTGGCCGCCAGAGGGTCGTCGAACACCAGCCGCGCGGTTTCGAAGCTCAGGCCGTGGTCGCGCTGGTTGGTCCGGTTCTTTGCCGCCTGCCAGATCCACCGCACGCCGGCCCCGCACCTGATGTAACTACCATATTATAACTACATGACCGGGTCATCTCAAGGCCGCGGGGATGCCCCTTCTAGGGGTGCCGGTTGCGCCGCGAACCAACCACGAACACCAGCCCGCCAAACCGGCCGCATAATCCGTTTTATGGTAAATTGTTAGAAAATATGACAATTTATTGCGGACTGTTGCAGGGGGGTGGACGTTGGTAAAGCTAACGCGGCCGGGCGGCGGCAATCGCGCTGCTGGACCCCCTTGTTAGGGCCACCAGACCCCTTATTACCGCCCTTTCTCGGGGCGGCTTGACTGCGATGGCCGGATAGCCCCTTCGATCTGCTTT
>JBEKLE010000766.1:0-2674 GCA_050010355.1 Rhodopila sp.
CAATGAGGCCGTCCGGTCCCACTGGGGCGTTGAGAACCGGCTGCACTGGCGGCTGGATGTCACCATGAACGAAGATCAGGACCGAACACGTCTCGACAACGCTCCGCACAATCTTGCCGTACAGCGCCACATGGCGCTGAACATTATGCAGAAGGACAAGTCAAAGATCTCCCTGCGCGGCAAGTTCTTGCGGGCGGGCTGGGATGACCGCTACATGGTCCAGTTGCTGGCACTATTTTGAAATGCGATTGCCCTGGCTGGCCTCGGCTGGGATCGGTCGCGCTCTTGCCCACCGACCAAGGGATTATGATTCCCATGGAAATCCAATAAAATCAACTGAGTGATACGATTTCGAGCCTCGACTCAGCACAAATGATTTCAATGGCTCGCAAGGGCAGTGTCTCACCCGATAAGCCACCGAACGACAAGCGGGCTGCCGATGCCAATCAGGCTTTCTTCGACAGGCTGCGAAAGGTGATCGACCAACGGACCACCTGCATCTCCGTTATGCTGTGCTCCCATTCGTGGCGAGCCTCGCCGGCGAGGTGGTAGATCGACCGAGGCGCCAGCAAGGCCGACGCCCGATCAAAGCCACCAAGATTCCGTCGCCGAAACCGCAGCGTCGCCGGCGCGCCAAGCGAAACGCCAATGACGTGCTCGAAGACGGGCCGATCGCGATGCAAGCCTATCCCAGCGCCCGGATCGTAGCGGATCACCAGACCCTGCTCGAGCTCATTCGGAGCGAGTCGGGCGAAAACGGCGGCCCTCTCCCGCAGCGGCAGCAGCCAACTGGGGATCGGGGCGGCCCGGCCGAAGCTTCCCGAGTCGAAGTCGTAGCGCCAGCAGTAGGAGGCAGTCAGGCGTTTCCCGAACCATCCGTGGAAGCGGAACGGCGACAACTCCACGCCGTCGATGGAGGCGATCAGCGCCTGTTCCTCGCCTGGGGTGACTATCGCCTCGGCCTGCCACAATCCTGCAAGGCCGGGTGGATCGAAGAAATCAGACTGCGCCGCAGACAATTTTGGTCCTCGCCTCTTGGCTCCGCGTCAGCCGCGGACCGTCGCCCGATAAAGCGGAAAACACCCGGCCGACTCGGCGGGTGGGCACACCGGAGTTCTCTTTTTGTTTCCAGCCTGATATGGTCAGGGCATGCCGATGCGCAAGATCATCCACGTCGACATGGACGCCTTCTATGCGTCGGTGGAACAGCGCGACAATCCGGCGCTTCGGGGGCGCCCGGTTGCGGTCGGCCACGGTGCTGCGCGGGGTGTGGTTGCGGCGGCGAGCTATGAGGCCCGCGTCTTTGGCGTCCGTTCGGCGATGCCGTCGACCACGGCGTTGCGGCAATGCTCCGAACTGGTGTTCGTGCCGCCGCGATTCGACGTCTATCGCGCCGTCTCTCGCCAGATCCAGGCCATCTTTGCGGAATATACGGCGCTGATCGAGCCGCTGTCGCTCGATGAAGCCTATCTCGATGTTACCGAGAACCGGCGGGGCCTGCCGACCGCCTCGGCGACTGCCAAGGAGATTCGCGCCCGCATCTTCGAGGAGACCGCTCTGACGGCCTCGGCGGGTGTTTCCTACAACAAGTTTCTTGCCAAGCTCGCGTCCGGCCGACGAAAGCCGAATGGTCAGTTCGTCATCACGCCCGAAATGGGCGTGGATTTCATCGGGTCCCTGCCGGTTGGCAAATTCCACGGTGTCGGACCCGTCACCGCGGCAAGGATGCAGCGGCTTGGGATCGAAACGGGCGCCAATCTGAGGGCGAAATCGCTTGGCTTTTTGCAGCAGCATTTCGGCAAATCAGCTGCGTGGTATTTCGGCATCGCGAACGGCCAGGACGACCGGCTCGTCGTCGCCGATCGTCCGCGCAAATCGTCCGGATCAGAATCGACTTTCGAGCGACACCTGACCGCACCAGCCGAAATCGAGGCCGGTGTCGAGGCCATGGCCGATGAGGTCTGGGCGTGGTGCGACAAGGCTCAGGCCTTCGGCCGGACCGTGACGGTGAAGGTGAAATTCGCCGACTTCCAGCAGGTCACGCGCAGCCGAAGTTTCTCGGAGCCGATCGCGAGCCACGATGTCCTGGGGCGGGCGAGCATCGCACTGGTGCGGACCGTGCTGCCGACGGCCAAGGGCATCCGGTTGTTGGGTGTTACGGTATCGAATTTTGACGTGGCGCCGGCCGATGGTGACGGGGCGCTGCCGCTGTTTGGGACGACGATCCAGGAGCGTGACATCATTCCAACCGCCGCCGCCTCAGGCGTGCGCTGATGGCACGGCCTGCGGGCAGCCCCGACCTCCCGCTCCACGGCGGGCACGTGCCCAAATGGCTGGGCGACCGCACGAACCGGCTCGGCGCGGTTATCACCGAGGCGATCGTCCTGGAGTACGGCCTCCACCGCCACGTCATGCTCTCCTCCGCTCAGTTGTATACGAACAGCGTATAAGTCGAATGCGCAGGAAGGCTCGGTTTAAATCCTTCGGTTGGACCTTGAGGTCGAGGGTTCGAATCTCTTTCGCTGCTCCAGTCCGTCCACAGCCAAACTTTCTCCGCTCAATTTCGAGACGGCAAAAAGGCCAGGTTCCGGGCCGTTTTGCGGGTTAGGGTTGGGGTTTCAAAACCGGAACGATACCCCAATTCCCTCTCCGGACCGCGGTCTCTCTCCGGAGC
>JBEKLE010000767.1:0-2661 GCA_050010355.1 Rhodopila sp.
GGGCTCTTCCGCACCATAGAAAAACCGACCTCGGTGCCGGCGGATCAGACATGATATCAACAACAACGCCGCCGGACCAGTTTCATCCAGGGTGGGTCGGCCGCAGGCCGGTGGCGAACTAATTCCGAACCGGGTGCGGCCATGCGGCCGATCACGCTGGCGGCCACGGCCGCGCGCTGGACCCCATTGAAGCCGAGGCTTTGCAGAACCGGGGTGAGGCCGATCCAGCCGATGGCGGCAAGGCCAACCGCCTCGACGCCGACCGAGCGGGGGCGCGTCAGTTGCAGAGACGCTATGTCGACCTTCCTCGCGTTTCGCCAGCTTGGCTGGCGCCAACGAAACGCTGGCTCGGCAAAGTCGGCGGGGGGAGACGATAGGGCGGCGTTGGGACCGAGTGCGGGAGGTGGATCAGTCCGAAGGGTTGCCTCACGCGCCGCGGGACGGTCGGCCATGAGGCGCGCGGCATAGCGTTGGGCCAGGGTCTCGATGGGTTTGGTCTCGGCGAGCAGGCCAGGCTGTGCGGCCAGCAAGCCTCGATGCGGGCGCACAGGCGCGGCTAGTCCGGCTGCGGCAGCTCGAAATGGCGGCCGAGGTTGACCAGGGTCACCTGTCGGACCTGCTTGCCGGTGCGCCGGGATGCGACGAGGCGAAGGGTGAAATAAGCCTTGCCGGTCGCCTTGTTCCGGGTTCTGGCGCGACGCATGAACATGCGCCGGAAGCCGCGCCGGGCCGCACGGGACCCTGATCCAGTCATTTCCTAGGGGTTTTCAAAGTCATTACGGAAAGTTGGGATCGGAGTGTCAAAGATGGGTTAAGCGGTTTGATGCAGGTTGATGCCTCTTATGGAGGTGGATTTCCGGTCTTGTGGATAGTTTGGCAACCGGCTAGGAACCGCGTCGCGGTGACAAGCGGGCGCGTAGCTCAGCGGTAGAGCACTCCCTTCACACGGGAGGGGTCACAGGTTCAATCCCTGTCGCGCCCACCATGATTTTCCTTAACAAATTGCAGGTTTGACGGAAACGAATTCGGTGGTTTCCGGTGCCAGTGGCCCCGTTGTTGCGGCTATGATCCGGTTAGCGCGTCCATCGCACTGCGCAGATAATCAGGCGTGTACTTGGCATAGATGCGCTGGGTCACGCGGACGTCGCCGTGACCGAGGAAGCGGCTGATCTCGTCCATCGGCACGCCGCGCAACGCCATCCAGGTCGCGGCGGTGTGGCGCAGGATGTGCGGCGTGACGCCCGGCAGGTTTGCCCGGCTGGCCGCGGCCCGCGTTCCGGTCTTCACGCTGGCGACCCTCGCACCTCCATGTTCCACAACGTACGGGGTCGTCGCCGCCTCGCGCGCCTCCTGGAGGATCGCCAGGAGCGGCTCGGCCATCGGAACCGGAACGCGGCGCTTGCCGCCGTCAACCGGTTCGAAGTCGATCAGGCGCGCGGTGAAGTCGACCCGGTCCCACGTCAGGTCCAGCAGGGCGCCGGCGCGTGCCGCGGTATAGAGTGCGAGCGTCAGGAACACCCGGACGTGCATGGCCTTCGCATTGGCCAGAAGCCGATCGGCTTCTTCCCGGGTCAGCCAGCGGTCGCGCGGTGGCGGCTGCCGCGGCACCGCGATGTGCGGGATGTCGCTGATCCATTTTGCGCCCTGTGCCCACTTCAAGGCCGCGCGCAGGGTGAGCAATTCGCGGATGATCGTGCCGTCGCGGATCGGTTTCGTCCGGCGGGCGTATGCGGGTCCGACCATGTGGCCCTCGGTTCGGCGCCGCGACGTGTAGAACCGGATCCGCTCCTTCGTCAGGTGGTCCGGCTGCAGATCACCCAGGTGGCGATTGAGCGCATTGGCGCATGCTTCCAGCGTCCCGTAGGCGCGGACGACCGGCTTCCGGTCCGCAAGGTATCCCGCCATGATCTTCGATATCACCGGGGCCTGCGGTGGTTCCGGCGTCCCGCGTCCGGCCTCGAACTGCTTCAGGAATCGCTCGGCCGCGCGCCGCTCCGTCTCCCCCGTTGAAATGCGCTGCCACGCGCCGTTTTCCCACCAGCGGACATAGAAACGATTTCCGCGCCGGACGAGCCGGTAGTTGGGGGTGTCGAGCTTGGGGCGTGCCATCGCCGAGCCTCGTAAGCGTCTTTGTCAGCCTGCCTGATCCGGATCAGACCGCCAATCCGAAGGTGGCCCAACTCGCCGCGCGCGCACAGGTGGTAGACGTAACGCCTCGAGACGCCCCACACGGCAGCCAGCTTTTGGGCGGAGTAGGCGAAGGTGTCAGCCATCACCGCTCCCCGCGACGAACGTCCGCAGCTCGATCCTTATGAGACGGTCAGACCGGTGCATCGCTTCTCTTTGGATGCGTCGGGCAAGCGTCTGCATCTCTTCCGCCAGTTCGCGCCGGCTGGACATCAGCGGCGTGTGTCGCGTGCCGAACGCCATCGGCATGTCGGCTGACAGCATGGCCTCGCGCCCGTCCGCGTGCACACCGATCCAGACGAAGATTTCGTGGATAGCTTTCGGCTCGGGAGGGAGGTCGATGAATACAGTTTCAGCCATCGGCCGCGTCCTCATCGTCATCCCAGTCGGGAAACGGGTCGCTCTCGGTCGGATACCATCGCGCCCGGCGCCTCAACTCGCGCCGCCACGCCATATCGCCTTGTGCGTCGCTGT
>JBEKLE010000768.1:0-2650 GCA_050010355.1 Rhodopila sp.
CGATGCTGACCCATCCCCTGGTCGACCGCCTGCGCAGCGTTGGCTTGACGGCCATGGCCGATGCCTTCCTGGAGATGCAGAACAACACGGCGACCACCGACCTCACGCGCGAGGATTGGCTCGGCCTGCTGCTGGACCGCGAGGTGACCGCGCGCGACAACAAGCGCCTCGGTCGGCGGCTCAGCCACGCCCGGCTGCGCCAGAGTGCGGTCGTCGAGGACACCGACTTCCGCGCGCCGCGCGGCCTGGACCGAGCCCTGTTCCACAAGCTCGCCGGTTGCGACTGGATCCGCCAGAGCCAGCACCTGGTCATCTGCGGACCAACCGGCGTGGGCAAATCCTGGCTGGCCTGCGCGCTGGGTCACAAAGCCTGCCGGGACGGCTTCTCGGTGCTGTATCGGCGGGCACCGCGGTTGTTCGCCGAACTGGCCACCGCGCGTGGTGAAGGCAGGCTGCCGCGGCTACTGGCGATGCTGGAGCGCACCCGGCTGCTGATCATCGACGACTGGGGCCCCGAGCCGCTGACCGCCGAGCAGCGTCGCGACCTGCTGGAGATTGTCGATGACCGCTACGAGAAGGGCTCGTTGCTGATCACCAGCCAGGTGCCGGTGACCCGCTGGCACGAACTCGTCGGCAACCCGACGCTCGGCGACGCCATCCTCGACCGCGTCGTGCATCGCGCCCATCGCCTTGAGCTGAAGGGGCCGAGTTTACGCAAGCGCCTCGACGTCGCCGCGGCGACCGCCAGCGACGACGCCGCCGCTTGAATTACGTAACGTCACGGAGAACAAGCATGCCACGAGGCCGTCTCCCCCAAGGCGAACACGCACTCAGCGACGCCGAGCGACAAGCCCGCTACCGCGCACGCCTCAAAGCCGAGGCCGCGGCGCCCAAGATCCGCTATCGCCGACCGGCCGACCGCCGCAGCCGCCCCCAACGCTGGCACGACGCCGTCGCCGAGTTGCTCGCGCTCCAGGCCGACTACCTCACCTGGCACGAGGCGCTGCCCGACAGCCTGCGCGACACCGCGACCGACGAGGCGCTCCAGGCGATCGTCGATCTCGATCTCACCGACCTCGCGGCAATCGTGCCGCCGCGTGGCTATGGGCGTGACGGAAATGCTTGACGACCGTCCACCAGAAATGGGACGGGACAACCGTCGGTGGCAGTCGTCCACCGTGGCGCCGCCCGCTCGCCAGAGCCCCTCAGGCCGACGCGAGCAGGCGTTCATGATCACCGGATTCGGTGTTCATGATCGAACGGATTGACCGTTCATGATCACCGGAATGCGCAGTCGGCTTCGGCCTTGCGGCCTTCCCGGCGCGGACCGACGGCGCACCACACCGCCGGCCGGTGACGAGACCTCCCGGGTCCCGAACAAAGAGCGTCCATGCATGCTGGGGTCTTTGACCACGCCGGACCGGGCCACCGCTCGCATAATCGCTGCGGTCCGTGTTGCCTTCCGAGTTGGTACCTTCGTCGGCGTCCGGGAGTTGGGACTTTCGCGGCTCGATGGCCAGCCTGCACGCTCCCCTGCCGACGCTTCGCCCTGCCCCTCACGGGACACGACGCACGGCTCGGGGCCAGTGTGGGTCGCTACTGCCTTCACTGTGGAGGACTCTCACCTCCTACTCTTTGCCGGTCTCCCGGCGCACTACCAAGTCCCTGAGACTCTGGCTCGCGTTCTCGCGTGGGTCTTGCCCGACGCGGCGGTGGTCTGATTCAAGGCGGCGAACGAAGGAGGTTTGCCATGCCGATCCTGCTGCGGGGTGACTTCGATGCGCCTGGCCTGCGTGCGCTCGCGCGCATGAGCAAGGATGCGGCACAAGCCCGCCGGCTGTTGGCTTTGGCCATGATTTGCGAGGGGGCGACGCGGTCGCAAGCGGCGCAGAGCGGCGGGGTGACCGTGCAGATCATTCGCGACTGGGTGGTGAAGTTCAATGCCCACGGCCCCGACGGCCTGATCGACCGCAAGGCGCCCGGCCAACCGTCGCGACTGAACGACAGCCATCGCGCGGCGCTGGCGGCGGTGATCGAGAGCGGCCCGATCCCGTCGGTCCACGGGGTGGTGCGGTGGCGGCTGGTCGATCTGTGCCAATGGCTGTGGGACCACTTCCAGGTCAGCATTGCCAAGCAGACGTTGAGCCGTGAACTGCGTGCGATGGACTATCGCAAGCTCTCCGCCCGGCCGCGCCATCATACCCAGGCCGATGGTGCGATCGAACATTTTAAAAAAGTTTCCCCGGTCTTCTGGAGCAGATCGCGCGTGACAAGGGGATTGACCCTGGCACCATAGAGATTTGGTTCGCCGACGAAGCCCGCGTCGGGCAGAAGACGCAGATCACCCGGCGTTGGGCGCGGCGCGGCACCCGTCCGGTGGCGCTGCGCGATCAGCGCACCGCCTCCACCCATATCTTTGGCGCGATCTGCCCGGGGCACGGCAAAGCCGCCGGCCTCGTTTTGCCCGTCTACACCATCGAGGCGATGAACCTGCACCTCGCCGCGGTCGCGCCCGGCGCTCATGCGGCGCTTATCCTCGACCAGGCGGGCTGGCATCTGTCGGGCAAGCTCGTCGTGCCACCGAACATCACCCTCGTCGGGCTGCCGGCAAAATGCCCCGAACTCAACCCGATCGAGAACGTATGGCAGT
>JBEKLE010000769.1:0-2648 GCA_050010355.1 Rhodopila sp.
CCAGCACATCAAACGGGTTGATCCCGTCCAGCGTCGCCTGATTGATCCGGATCGATCGGTACGTGTGCCCGGCAAGAGGAACCGGAAACGGCGTCCACACCGCTTCGACCTTGTCCAGATTGGCACCAAGCGCAGCGCGCACATCGGGCCGGACACAGTCGATATGGATATGCAACTGATCCTGCGACCGCCCAGCCGACGAATTGATCGCCAGCGACACCGCATCCCTTGGCAGCGACGTGCGCAGGCGTTCGTCCACGAAGTGACGCGCCCGCCAGGCCGCGTCCCAGTAGTTCGTCGCGTCCGGCGCCAGGATCGCCGGATCCTCGATCCCGCCGATCCGTGCAGTCGGGATCAGCAGGAACTGTGCAACACCATTGATGTCCTTCAGGACAACGAAGCCCTTCTCGACATCGGCACACGGGGATGGATCGCGATCCGCCTCTTCGTGCGGCACGCACTTGCCACTGACGATCTTCCACAAGGCCGAAGGATCGGCCGCATGCGCGCCGACCGGTGCAAGCACAAGACCGAGCAGAAGCGCATGGAAAAAACGCATCATGCGGATTCCAGTTTGGATCCCGCAAGCAGTTCGCATAACTTCGCCATCTCGGTATGATCCGCATCCGCCCCGAACCGCGATTGAGCCGAAACGATCATCTCGTTCACCAGTGCCGAGATCGGCGCGGCGGTGCCCGTTTCGCGACCGACCTGCATAGCAATCGAAATGTCCTTCGCCAGCAGCCCGATGGTAAAGCCCGCGTCGAACTTTCGCGACAGCACGAATTGCCTGAACTTCTTCTGCGTCGAATTGTTCATGCCGGTGGCAGCATTCAACACATCCGTCATGACACCCGGATCGAGGCCGAATCGCTGGCCAATCAGCAGTGCCTCGATCCCGATCAGAAATCCCCCGGTGCTGACAAGATTATTGAGCGCCTTCATCGCCTGCCCGGACCCCACGGCGCCGGTCTTCAGCACCGAAGTCCCCATCGCCGACAGCACCGGCATCGCTCGGTCGATCGTTGCCTCATCGCCACCAACCATGATCGCAAGCTGACCCGTCTTCGCCCGCGGCACACCGCCCGAAACCGGCGCATCGATCAGTACGCCGCCAAGCGCCGCCACCTGCTCGGCCAGCCGTTGCGTGACCGAGGGCACACCGGAACTCATTTCGATGATAATTGTCCCTGGCTTCATCCCGGCGAACACGTTGTCATCGCCTTCCGCCAGAACCCGCTCGACAATGACGCTGGTCGGCAGCATCGTAACGATCACGTCTGACGCCTCTGCCAGCTGCCGAAGGCTGTCCGGAGCGAATCCGCCGACCTGCTGGACCAAACTGTTCGCCGTCTCACGCCGGGAGTCGTTGACGTTGACCGTGAATCCCGCCTTCATCAGGCAGGCCGCCATCGGCCAGCCCATGTTGCCGACGCCGATGAAGCCGACTGTCCCGGTCATGTCAGGTCACCCCTTCGCACCATCGACCTCCTTGAAAACCTCAGTCGCAATCTTGAATGCCTCCAGACAGGCCGGAATGCCGCAATACGCACCAACCTGCATCAGGATCTCCTTGATCTCGTCACGGCTGACGCCATTGGTCAGCGCGGCCTTCAGGTGCAGCCGCAACTCCGCCCCGCGGTTAAGCGCGGACAGCATGGTAAGGTTGATCATGCTGCGCGTCTTGCGGTCGAGACCGGGACGGGTCCAGCACATCCCCCAGGCGATCTCCGTCGTCATCTGCTGAAACGCAGCGTTGAAGTCGTCCGCACGGGCCAAGGAGGCGTCCACATAATCGCCGCCCAGCACTTCGCGGCGAACGGCCAGACCCTTCTTGAACAGCTCGCTCTGATATTCGGGGCGGTTCGGGACGTCGACCATGGTTCGTCTCCTGATTGGTTGGACCGCCGGAACCTAGGCGTCGCACGCCGCGCGGGCAAGCGCGCGCCCCCCGCGATTGACAGTGAACGCTACGACATCCAAAACAGAAACCAACTTGGAATGAAATTGGAGACGTCCATGTCGATCCGCCGCCGAACCCTGCTGACCGGGGCCATCGCCCTTTGCCTGCCCGCGATCCGCCGCAGCCGCGCTGCCTCCACAATCAAGATCGGTGTGCTGTCGGATATGTCCGGCCAGTACGCCGAGGCATCCGGTCCCGGCGATTTCCTCGCGGCCCAGATCGCCGCTGAAGATTTCATGAAGCTTCACCCGGACCTGCAGGTAGAGGTCCTGCAAGGCGACATGCTGCTGAAGCCCGATGTCGGCGCCGCTATCGCGCGCGGCTGGTATGACCAGGATGGGGTCGATGCCATTTTCGACATCCCGCAATCCGCGGTTGCGATCGCCGTTGGGCAGGTTGCGAGAGAGAAAGACAAGGCCGTGATCTTCACCTCCGCCGGCATTCCCGATCTCACCGGCAAATACTGCTCGCCGAACCAGATCCAGTGGACCTACGACCTGTGGGGAAACGCCAACGCCATCACCCGCGGGCTGGTCGAGGCCGGCGGCGATAGCTGGTTCTTCATCAAACCCGACTACATCTCCGGCCACACCATGGTGAAGGACACCGCCGCGATCGTCGAGCAGCTCGGCGGCAAGGTCGCCGGCATGGTGGCCTATCCCTTCCCGGGAACCACCGATTTCTC
>JBEKLE010000770.1:0-6700 GCA_050010355.1 Rhodopila sp.
CAGCGTCTGCCGCTCCGACTGCGCGTTCACCACCGCGCCGAACAGCGCCACGAACGCCGACAGATACAGCCAGGTCAGCATCACCACCACCCCGCCGAGCGAACCATACGTCCGGTCGTAGCTGTTGAAATGGGCAACGTAGACAGTGAAACCGGCCGATCCCAGCAGCCAAAGCGCGGTCGCGACCACAGCACCCGGGGAGATCCACCGCCACTGCGCCGACCGGCGGTTCGGCGCATAGCGGTACAGCACCGCCAGACCCGTCATCACAACGACGATCAGCAGCGGCCAGTCCAGCGCCAGCAGCAGCCATTTCGTCGAACCACCCAGCCCGATGATCTGGATCGCCGCCGGCAGCACCCCGACCAGGGCAATCGTAACCGTCCCCCCGATCAGCATCAGAACGGTCAGCCCGATCGCGATCAGGTTGAACTTGAGGAACCCCCTCGTCTCCTTCTGCTGATAGGCGATGTCGAGCGCGGTGATCAGACCGCTCATCCCGCGTGAGGCGCTCCAGAGCGCAAACACCAGGGCGACACCGGCGCCGATACTGAGCGATCCGTGCGGCGCGCTCACCAGCGTGTGCAACTCGGCGCCGATCATCTGAGCGCTTTCCGCCGGCAGAATGGTCGACAGCGCCTCCACCTGCTGTTCGACCTGTGCAGGGTCGAGCAAAAGTCCGTAGATCGAAACAAGCGCTGCCAGGCCCGGGAACAAGGCAAGCAGCACCGCGTAGGTCACACCCCCCGCGACCAGGAAAATGTTGTTCTCTTCCACCCAGGCATCGGTATCTCCCGGGGATCGCCCGCGCTCCGGCCGCGGGATTGCCCCGGCACCGTGGCGGGGGCTTGCCGCGGCACCGTGGCGGGGGCACGGCCCGTATGTCCGGGTGTCATGACATCGAGCTCGCGCTTCAGATGCTCCAGGCGGGGGGAGGTGCTCATCAGTCAGCTCCTGTGCAGCGTCCTCATTGAACGGTCCGCCAGTCCAACCGGTTCCGCCCGCACTGTCGGCACCCACGCCCCCTGCCATGGCCACGTCACGCCGGCTGTATGGCCCCGCCACCCCCCGTGTTATGGCCGCGCCACCCGCGTGTCATGGCCACGCTGTTATGGCCGCGCCAACCCCCCCGCGTCAGGGCCACGCTTGCCCCCCGTGTCTTGGCCGGGCTCGGCCCGGCCACCCACGACTTCCCTTTGCAGCAAGCGGCCAAAGACCCCAACCAGCCAGCCCAAAACACGTTACATCAGCAACGATCCCGCAACGCCCGCCCCCACCGCCGCCAGCAGGTCCGGCCCATCGTTGCGAACGCTACCAACCCGCTTGTCGACCGGCCACATCCGCAGCACACCCTCCCCCAACGGCCGCAGCAGAGTTCTCGGATCCACCTCCGCCTCACCCAGCCAGCCCGGCCAATCGGCTCGTTCCAGAATCACCGGCATACGTTCGTGCAGCACCGCCATCTGCGCATTCGCGGTCGTTGTCAGAATCGCGAACGTTCGCAGGATCTCGCCCTCAGGCGATCGCCACCCCTCCCATATCCCGGCAAACGCCATCGGGTCCCCGTCGGCACGCGCGATGGCATAGGGCGTCTTGCCCGCCACCCCCGCCTGCCACTCGTAGAAAGCCGCGGCCGGCACCAGACAACGCCGCTTGGCAAACGCGTTGCGAAACATCCCGGAGGTCGTCACGGTTTCCGCCCGCGCGTTCACCGGCCGCCGAGCCTCCTTCAGCGTCTTGGTAAACGCCGGAACGAACCCCCAGGTCAGCAGATCCAGGTGACGCTCCCCGGAATCCGGATGCCGCCGCACCACCGGAGCATCCATCGTCGGCGCCATGTTCCACGTCGGCTTCAGGTTCGGCAGCGGGTTCCGCGTGCCAAACAGGCGCGCGATCAGCTCAGGCGGCAGAAAACTGGCATATCGTCCACACATTGCAGCGAGATTGCAGCAACGCAAGCGATCATGAAAGCCCCCGCCACAATTTGGACTCGCAGCATGAATACCGAAGTCGCACCCAACAGAAGGAATTCCATCATGCGCCAGTTTTTCGCCCTGCTCGTGCTCCTCGGCGTCGCCCTCAGCACCACCGCCTGCATCGTCGAAGAACCCGGCCGCGAACGCGCCTGCACCTTCTGGCACCCCTGCCGGTAAACCGCCCCGGATGATCGCGCCAACTTGAGAGCCCCCGCCGGAACGCGTCTCCTCCCCGGACATTCGACCCGCATGTCCAAAGAGGGGTTCGCGTATGAAGGCACTCGCCTGGCACGGCAAAGGCAGCATGCGCTGCGACACCGTGCCCGATCCGAAAATCGAGCATCCGCGTGATGCGATCATCAAAGTCACGGCCTGCGCGATCTGCGGCTCCGACCTCCACATATACGACGGCATCATCCCCTCGATGCAACACGGCGACGTGCTCGGTCACGAAACAATGGGCGAGGTCGTGGAGGTCGGCGCCGACAACAAAAAGCTCAAAATAGGCGACAGAGTCGTCGTCCCGTTCACCATTGCTTGCGGAGAATGTTTCTTCTGCCGGCGAGGTTTCTTCTCTGGCTGCGAACGCTCCAACCCCAACCGGAAGATGGCCGAGAAACTGTGGGGTCATTCCCCGGCCGGACTGTTCGGCTATTCCCACCTGTTAGGCGGCTACGCCGCAGGCCGAGTATCTACGGGTCCCCTTCGCCGACGCCGGACCGATCAAGGTGCCCGAGGGCCTGACCGACGAACAAGTCCTGTTCCTGTCTCACATTTTCCCCACCGGCTACATGGCAGCCGATTTCTGCAACATCCAGCCCGGCGACACCATCGCGATCTGGGGTTGCGGCCCCGTCGGCCAGTTCGCCATCCGCAGCGCCTTCCTCCTCGGCGCCGAACGCGTCATCGCAATCGACACTGTACCGGAACGTCTGCTCATGGCACGCGAAGCCGGGGCGCTGACACTCGATTTCATGAAGGAAGATATCTACGACCAAATCCAGGAACTCACCGGCGGCCGCGGCGCCGATGCCTGCATCGATGCCGTCGGGACCGAAGCCGAACCGTCCGCCAGTTTCGATTCAAGACTGGACCGGGTGAAGGTCGCCACCTTCATGGGCACCGACCGTCCGCATGTCCTCCGCCAGGCGATCCATTGCTGCCGCAACTTCGGCACCGTTTCGATCGTCGGCATCTATGGCGGCTTCGTCGACAAAATCCCGATGGGATCAGCCGCGGCCTGACCTTCCGCATGGCGCAGACCCCCGTGCAGCATTATCTGCCGCACCCATCGCGCGTCGCTTGAAGAAGGTCCGGACCTTTACAAGACGTTCCGCGACAAAAAGGACGGCTGCATCAAAGTCGTCCTGAAACCGTAAGACTGGAGATCAAGACACGATGACTTCTGCAATCCGCCCCCTCGCCGTCGTCACCGGCGCTTCGACCGGCATCGGCTTCGAGCTGGCCAAATGCTGCGCCCGCAACGGTTTCGATCTGCTCGTCGCGGCCGATGAGCCCGCAATCCATCAGGCGGCGTCCCACTTCCGCGATCTCGACGCCGCGGTCGAGGCCGTGCAGGCCGACCTCGCGACGATTGAAGGCGTCGACAGCCTCTACGCCGCAATCGGCGGCGGCCCGGTCGAGGCTTTGCTCGCCAACGCAGGCCGCGGCCTCGGGAAAGGCTTCCTCGATCAGCACTTCGACGACGTCCGCCATGTCGTCGATACCAACATCACCGGCACGTTGTATCTGTTACAGAAGGTGGTTCGCGATATGCGCCGCCACGGAAGCGGCCGCGTCCTGATCACCGGATCGATTGCCGGCTTCATGCCGGGAACCTATCAGGCCGTCTACAACGGCACCAAGGCCTTCCTCGACTCCTTCTCGTTCGCCCTCCGCCACGAAGTGAAAGACAGCGGCATCACCGTCACCTGCCTGATGCCAGGCGCCACCGAAACCGACTTCTTCGAGCGGGCCGAAATGATGGACACCAAGGTCGGCACCGCGAAGAAGGACGATGCCGCCGACGTAGCCGAGATCGGCTTCAAGGCAATGATGAAAGGCGACGGCGACGTCGTCAGCGTCTGGCACAACAAGCTGCAAACCGCGATCGCCTCGGTAACCCCGGCCGGCATGTTCGCCGAGGCCCATCGCCGCATGGCCCAACCCGGAACGGCCAAGCAATAAACCACTCACCCCGTCAACTTCTTTGCCAGGTCGGGCCGGTCCGAGATCAGCCCGTCCACACCCCACCCGATCAGCCGCGTCATGTCGGCCGGCCGGTTCACCGTCCACGGCAGAACAAGCAACCCGAGCGCATGCGCCTCGTGCACCTGCGCTTCGGTCAGATCACTGTGGTCCGGCGCCCAGACCGGCCCGCCCTCGGCCGCTACACAACCCGGAACCGACCCGCCGGCACGCCCACCGTCCCACCACAGCGCCGCGTCGCGCACCGTTTCCGCCCGCGTCAGCCACGCCAACCGAACCCCCGGACGGGTCCGACGAACGTGCCGTTGCACCCGCCAGTCAAACGCCTCCACGATCACCCGGTCCGAGGCAAAAGCCGCATCAATCACCGCCAGCGTCGCATCGGCCAAAACCGCCGCAGCCGCGGTCCAGTCCGGATGCGCCGGATCAGTCTTCACCTCAACAGTGAACCGAGCCCCGGGCAGCGCCGCCAGCACCGCCGCCAGAGTCGGAATCCGAGCCCCATCGCAAGGCGCCTGCTCGGGAAACAGCACATCCATCCGCGACCCCGGCCTAATCCGCCCCACATCGTAACGTTCCAGCTCGCCGAATGTCAGCGACCGGATCGCCGTCCAGTTCGAACGCCGCCACACCCAGCGCCGATGCCGCAACGAAACCCTCCAGCGTGTTCTCCGGAAACAGCGCCCGAGCGCCCCGGTGTCCCTGAATGCCCAAACCCAGTGTCATCTGCTACCGTCCCTCTCCCCCGGACTAAGGACCCGCCATGCAATACACCAGGCTCGGCCGCACCGGCCTGAAAGTCAGCGTCGCAGGCCTCGGCTGCGGCGGCTTCAGCAAACTCGGCCTCGGCACCGGTCACTCGCCCGAACACGCCGTCGGCATCATCCGCCAGGCGTTGGACCTCGGCGTCACCCTGATCGACACCGCCGCCGCCTACGATACCGAGCACGTCGTCGGCACCGCCCTGCGCGACATCCCGCGCGACAGCGTCGTGGTCTGCACCAAAGCCTCGAAACCCGCCGGCGACAAGACATTCACCGCCGCCAAGGTCATCGCCAGCCTCGACGCGTCACTCAAGCGCCTCGGACTGGACACCATCGACGTTTTCCAACTTCACGCCGTCCCGCCCGCCGCGTACGGCCACGTCCGCGACGAAATCGCCCCGGCACTGCTCAAGGAACGCGACAAAGGCAAATTCCGCTTCCTCGGCATCACCGAGACCGCACCGAACGACCCCGAGCAGCATATGCTGAACCGCGCCATGCGAGACGACATGTGGGACACCGCAATGGTCGCCTTCCACCTCATGCACCAGGTCGCGCGCAGCCAGGTATTTCCCTTGACGTTAACGAACCGTATCGGAACCCTGATGATGTTCGCCGTCCGCGGCATCTTCGCTAGGCCAGCCCAACTCGCCGCCACGATGCGCGAACTCGCCAGCGCCGGGCAGGTCCCCGCATGGCTGGCCGAAACCGGCGATCCGCTGGGCTTCCTGATCCACCCCGACGGAGCCAGCAGCCTCACCGACGCCGCCTATCGCTACGTCCGCCACGAACCCGGCGTCGACGTCGTGCTGTTCGGCACCGGCGACGCCGATCATCTGCGCACCAACATCGCCTCGATCCTGAAGCCACCTCTGCCGGCCGCGGACCGCGCCAAACTACAAGACCTGTTCAGCCATCTTCGCGGCGTCGGACTGGTGGCTCCACCGCCGCGCACAAGCTGACCGGCCGCAACAGTATTGCCATATTTCGTGAAGTTGTGACCGAACGGTAAGGCCAGCCAAGTATAATCCCAGCGCGGGCCGCGGGTTGCCGCAAGCGCACCGGATATGCGACCGTTAACCGAGTATTGACCGCGCCTTCCACAAGGAACTTCGCGATGCCGCAAAAGACAGCACGCTGCCACATCGGCCCTCCCCCCGTGGCAACCTTTCTGCACGCGATGACTGTGTTCGTCTGCCTCGTGATCGCCGCCGCCGCGGGCGCGCAGCCCGCACCTCTCAAGCTCGCTGTCGAGGCGTCGCTGACCGGCTCCGGCGACTTCTACGGTGTCCCGTCGCTCGACGCCGCCCGGCTTGCGGTGGAGGAAGCCAACAACGAGCGCGATTCCACACCAGTGCAGCTCGACGTGGCCGATGACCAGAGCTCCCCGGAACGAGCCACCGAAATTGCGCAAAAGTTTGCGGACAGCGACGCCCTCGCTGTGATCGGTCCGAATCTTACCGTCGTCGCAATGGCAACCGGACCGGTCTTCGCAAAGGCCGGCCTGGTGTCAATCGCCCCGACCGCACACGGTGACGCTGTCCCCACACGCGCGACGACCTTCCAGCCGATCTTCAACACCAGCAGCCTTGGCTCGGCACTCGCCAACTATCACGAACGGTATTTTCGCATCGGCACCGATCCAGCTCGTGCCCGTGGCCACGCCGGACCCGGGCGAAATCGCCGCCGGCGGACTGCTCGAAACCGAGCCCGGCCGCTACGCCCGCCGTCAGCAGGTCGTCTCCACGGGAA
>JBEKLE010000771.1:0-2646 GCA_050010355.1 Rhodopila sp.
CCTGCTCTGGCGCGACACACCCGTGCAGCCCGTTCGATGGCTTTATCGGGCCAGAGGGTGAAGGGCTGACGCCCCTCGCGTCCCCGCAACGCGGCCGGCCCCGCTATTTTCCGCCGGCGCCCGCCCTTTCAAAGCAGGGCGCGCCTTTGCAGCGCGAAACAAAATAGCCGGCCCGTCCGCGTCCTCCGCTGCGCTGCGGCCCCAAGGGTGCGGCGCGCGAGCCCTCCGGCCTGGTCAGCGCCATCGCGGCCGCATCGGGTGGTCGCGATCCAGACAGAGGACCCCATCATGGCCGTCATCGGCACCTTCACCCGCACCGCAGACGGATTCTCCGGCAGCCTCAAGACCCTGACCCTCAGCAGCAAGTTGCAGTTCGTGCCTGAGGCCAACAAGAGCAGCGACAGCGCCCCCGACTACCGCATCGTCCTGGGTAGCCTGGAGGTGGGTGCGGCGTGGCAGCGGACCGCCAAGGAGAGCGGGCGGGACTACTGGTCGGTCAAGCTCGACGATCCGGCTTTTATCGCCCCGCTCTACGCCAGCCTGGTCGAAACCGAGGACGGCAAGACGCTCAACCTGCTGTGGTCACGCCGCAGCCGCGACTGAGCACCGGGCCAGACGCGCTCCGCCGGCAACGGCGGGGCGTTGTTCGGCGGGCAATGCACCCAGTCCTGAGCCAAGAAAGCAACCGGGGCGCCGCCCCTGTGACCCCGCCAGGGACCGGCGGTCCCTGGACCCTCGACTCAGGCGTCATTGGCTCTGCGACAAGACATCCGAGGCTGCCGCGGTGCCGCTACAGGCAGGCGGACGAACGCGGCAACGGCCAACCGTTCCGGCTCGCTCGGCGTCCCGCCGAGCTGTTGCGTCTGGGACCAGCAAAGCGAGCGTGCTAAAAGGTGATCCATGGCCAAGATGCAGACTGCGCCCCCCGCCGGGTTCACGCCGGGCGAACGGGACTATATTCGCCGCGAACTCGACATGGTCTTCTCGACACTGCCGACCGTGGCCGAAGGCTTCCAGCTCAGGACATGGCGGGGCGGCCCGCAAGCCGGCCAGCCAAAGATCCCGCCGGTCGCCAAGGGGCTTTTGGATCGGGGGTTGATGCGGCTCGACACCAGCGGACGCTTGCCGCGGCTGTTCTTTACCGACGCGGGGCTCGCCGAACTCCGCACGATGATGACGGACCGCCGTTTCGCCGACCCGAAGAAATTCGCCCATGTCCGCCAGGAACTCGGCATCGATCCCATACCGGACACGGAGGCCCTGCGGGCCTGAGGGCGAGGGTGCGAACCTCCGTCACAAGCGCACCACCCCTAATCGTGCTCCGCCGACGGCATGGCTGATGCGCTGGGCGCCGCTGCCGCGGAGCCCTTCATCAGCACGAAGCCCGATTCCGTCAGGTGTTGAACCAGCCGATCGACGGTGATCCGCGCCATCATGTCGTCGGCATGGTTCACCCGCTTGCGCCCCTGATAGCGCAGCGCGAATGACAGGGCATCAGCGATTTCTGCCGCCGTGGCGGGCCGCAGGTGGGACGCGTCGGGCATGCCGAGAGGGTAGTGGGGGGATGCGAACATAGCAAGAACACTGACGTCTCGCGATGATCACGCCACGGCGTCTCCGCACGACCCCGCGTCATACGGTTCCACGAACGTCGGCAACCGCTTTTGCCGCCCCGGCTGTCGTCTGTGCTTCGACCTTGGCATCAGCCGCTCTATCTGTCCTTGCGAGGACGCAACCGCACAACCTTGGCCGGTGGCGCGGGCAACGGCGTCCACCCTGCGATCGACCGGGCACATTCCCGCGCTCTGGTATTGTCGATGATACCAGGAAACCGGCGGCGCAACTCGATGGCCGCCGAAAGCTCGCCTTCCTGCTCAAAGGTGGATCGGATCGCGGCGGCGTCGGCTTCGGTGACAACGAACATACCGATCACGATGGGGCCGTCTGGCGTGGCAGGCAAGCCCAATGGCTGCACCTCAGCCCAGCCGCCGCACGTGGCAAGGTTATCCCCATTTTGGTGGATAAACCTATGGATCACCTGTCCCGCGCTCCCATTAGACGCGAGCGCTTTCGGTCGCGGGGGTCACCCCCGGCCTCTCGCAGGCCGTTCAGAGGCAAATCAGTCGCTGGTCATCCAGTTGTTCTGATAGAAGTTATGGGCAGGAGCATGGAACGGCGCTGTTTCAGAGTACGCGGCACTGATGGAGCCCAGGCTGAGAGCCATGAAACCGGCCCGGATCAAGGTCTTCATCGTCAAGACGTGTGTCATGGCACTCTCCTCTCCCGTTCCGTCGGCTGCTGGCTGTAGAATCCAGTCTGTTGCATCTGCTCGTTCTCGATCCACAGACGATGGGCCTATGCAAACAGAATGATAATGCTGCCCTACGGTATTGGATTTATGCAGCAGACGATGAGGCTGGGTTGCCCGGCTCTGGGCAGGCACGATCGAGCGCAGCGGCGAGCATGCACGGCCGTTGCCGCTCAGTCCGTGATCGCCCCGAACAGCAGCAGCTGTCTCGGCTCCGCATGGCTGACCGCCGGGCCACCGCATCCTTCCCGGACATAGGTCGCCAGCGCCACCGCCGCGCCTTGCGCAGCATCAGCGGCAATCCGCGCCGCGATCGCCCGGCCATGCACCTCGTTGCG
>JBEKLE010000772.1:0-2644 GCA_050010355.1 Rhodopila sp.
ACCCCTGGCCGAATCAACGCTTCGACGTCAAACATCCAAGGCAAGAGCCGAGTGCGTTAGCAGCGCACGCTCGGATCTGTGCGGGGGGCGCGGCGTAAGCCGCGTCCCTACCGCGACTGATGCATCTAATCGACGCTATAGCCTAGCCGATCAATATGATATTGCAATCGGGGAACGACTGATTCCAGATGCTTGCAGTAATGGCGGTAGCGGAACCGGGACCGGTCGTACAACTGCTCCGTTACCTGCGCGTAGCTGGCGGTGCGTGCATAGCGCTGATTCTCATGGAACTGGAGACATTTCGGGTCGAACGGTTGGCCGACGAAGTCCAGCACCGATCGAACGGTCGCTTCCTGGTCGGTGACCATGTCCTCGTAGCGCACCGGCAGATAGCGCAGGGCCATCTCGGAGCGGTATTTCTGCACCAGATCCATGACACGAATGTAGTGCTGCGCCGCGGTTTCCAGCGCGCTCGCGCAGAAGAAGCCATGCGTAAAGTGGTTGGACATCGCCGACACCATGATATCGAGCGGGTGACGGATTACATGGATCAGCGGCGCCTCAGGAAACAGCAGGGCGATCAGGCCCAGATGGGTTTCGTTCAACGGCATCTTGTCGGTGAAAAAGGCAGTCTCCGGCGTCAGGATGTGCATCTGCGTGACCTTTTGGAGGTAGTAGTCGCGCAGGTTGTCGAGGCCCTCACGCTGATCGCCCATCCACAGTTCCACCAGCGCCTCCGGATAAGCCAGCGGGCTGTTTAGCATCCGCGGCATCAGCTCGGTCAGGTCGTTGATTAGCGGCAGCTCGTCGCCGGCCACGATGCGCGGATGCGCCGACAGAGTCTGCTCCATGAGCGTGGTGCCGGAGCGTGGGAAGCCCAGCACGAAGATCGGCTGCGCCACGTCGCTGCGCACGCCGGCGCGAGGCAGCGTCTGCAGGCGGCCGGCAGTGAAGAAATTGCCCAGCCGGTTCAGCAAGTTTTCGGCGATGGTGTCGAGATATCGATGGCCGGAGAGTTCGCGTGCGATCCGCTTGCCCTCTGTAAACGCGGTGAAAGCGTCGTCGTAACGTCCCATCTGGTCAAGCAGACGGCCTTTCTCGGCCAGTTCGTCGACGCCGAGGCGGCCGTCGATGGTTTGTTGCGCCATTCGGTCGAGCACGGCCAACGCTGCGTCCGTCTGCTTCATCCGGCCCAGCAGCACGGCCCGGGACAGTAGCAGGCCCGGATCGTCAGGCCAGAGCTGTTCCATACGATCCAGTATCGCGGCGGCGGTGCCGAACTTGCGATCGGCCTCTTCCAGCCGAGCCCAGCCCAACAGGGTCTGGCGGATGTCGGGGGCGGCGGAGACGGATTCCTTGTACAGCTCGCGGCCCTCGCCCATACGGCCCTGGCTCTTCAGGTTCCACGCCAAGTTGGCCAACAGGATCGGATCGCGGGCGCCGCTGAGCTCCAGAACCTTTCGATAGTGGTATTCGCCGACCTGCGGCCGCTGTGCCTCGGTCATGATCATACCCATCAGGTTGTGGGATTGCGGATTTTGCGGTGCGATACGGACCGCGTTGCGGGCCTGCGCTTCGGCTTCCTGGACCGCACCTTTGCCGAGAAGCAGCAGGGCGAACTCGTTCGTAGCGGCAAAATTGTTGGGGTCGAGGCCGACGATACGGCGAATAAGCGCCTCGGCGGCCGCGTGGATTCCCTGGTCCTTGCGGATCTGGTACAGGACGGTGAGCGCCCCGAGACAGTCAGGCGCTAGTTCCAGAACGTCCAGGCAAAGGCGTTCAGCAGTTTCGATGGCGCCCTGGCGGTGTGCCGTTGTCGCGTGTTCCACGAGTGGCATGAGATGGCGGGCGGATCCGGAGGACGGCAGGGCGGCGGCGTTCAAGACGCAGCAGCGGGCGGCACGGAGCCCGGTTCCGCAGGAACACATTTGGAGGGCTGGTTGCGACATTGGGTCGTTTACATGTTTGGAGCCGCTTCATATACCAATACTGAGGATCGATGTCAGCCTCGAACGCAATTGATAGGATAGCTGCAAGAATTGACTCGGTTTGGCGAAAACTGGCGTGGTTCAGAATTCGCCATTTTTGGGTTACACGGGCGAGTGGAAACCGCCGGCTTTTGAGGCCAGGTTTCGGTTGCGAAGTTGGCCGGTGCGGGAGGCGGTCAGCCTCCCCAGATCAAGCGCGTTGCGGCTGAACGGGTCCGAGGCCCAACAGCGTCAGCCAATGCGCATGGCCTTGGCCGGTCATCAATTCCCGTGGGCTCTTGCCGGTGCGCTCGGCAACCCGGCTGCGCATGAAGCGGCGATGGTTCAGGAAGAACTGTAGTAAATCCAAATACGATCCACCCAGGTGACGACGCAGTGTAAAGTAATTGCGTAGTCGCGAGTTGAGGTTCTCCACCAGCGAACTGCTGCGGGGTGTTTGCGCCATCGCCCGGCTCACGGCGACGAACAGCGTGTGAAACTTGCTCCCCGTCTTCGCTCGCAGCTGGTTCCAGCCCTGCCAATATGCCGACGAGGTGGCCTAGACCCAACAGTCGTGTCACCAGGGGCCATTTCGATCAGGAGGCCGGTTCAGCGTGGTGAGGCGGGGGACTGTCGAGAGCCCGATAGAGCGTCGAGCGATGGACGCCTAGAAGTTT
>JBEKLE010000773.1:0-2643 GCA_050010355.1 Rhodopila sp.
TTCGATACGATTCCGCACGATGAGCTCTTACGTTCGGTCGCGGCGCGGATCGTCGACCGCCATGTCCTGCGCCTGATCAAGGCGTGGCTCAAGGCACCGGTCGAGGAAACGGACCCGGATGGACGGCGGCGCATGAGTGGCGGCAAGCAAAGCACTTGCGGAACACCGCAGGGCGGGGTGATCAGCCCACTGCTCGCCAACCGCTACATGAACCGCTTCCTTCGGCACTGGCGAAACCAGGGCCGCGGCGAAGCCTACAGAGCGCACGTTGTGAACTATGCCGACGATTTCGTCATCCTCAGCCGCGGATATGCGGAAGAGGCTCTGGCGTGGACGCGGCAGGTCATGACCAAGCTCGGGCTCACCGTAAACGAAACGAAGACGGCTGTGCGCAATGCACGGCAGGAACACTTCGACTTCCTGGGCTACAGCTTCGGACCGCACTACTACCGGAAGGACGGCCACTGGTATCTGGGCGCGAGCCCATCACGGAAGAGCGTGCAACGTCTTAAGTCGCGCGTGGGGGAGATCACGGTCCCCTCCAATGTCGCTCCTTGGGATGAAGTGCGCACCCGGTTGAACAATCTCCTGCGTGGCTGGGCGACGTATTTCGGCTACGGCACGCGGTTGATGGCCTACCGGGCGGCAGACCACCATGTCTACGAGGCGGTTCGCGGCTTCCTGACGCGGCGTCATAAGGTGCCTACGCGAGGCACACGGCAATTCTCAGACCCTGTGGTCTTTGGAAAGCTGGGCGTGCTCCGGCTACGCCGGATGCACATTGGCGCGCCGCCGACAGGTGCGAGATGAAGCCAGTCGGAGAGCGTAGTGCGGGAAATCCGCACGCTGCGTTCGATGAGCGGGGACGGGAAACGGGGTGATGCCGAATGGCCTGAGCCACCGCGCCCGTCCTCGACTCTACCCGCATAGCAGGGATTCGCGATTGGGTATGGTACAAACGTCTGGAATCGCATAGAGATCGTTTGCTGATGCCACTCTCGACGCCCGGACAGAATCTGCCATGCCCGCCGCCACCGACGATCCGTTCCTCCCGTTCTCGCTGCCAAGTATCGGCCAGAAGAAAGTCACCGCTGCTTTCGATGGTGGGCTGATCAGTTCCGACGGCGGCGTTCTGCTGCTGGCCGGTGCCGACAAGCGGCTTGGCCTGATTGATATGCTGGCCGCGATCATTCCCGACCATCGCGACCAGGCCCTGATCACCCACACAATGTCCGACATTCTGCGTGGCCGCGTCTTCGCCATCGCCTGCGGCTACCCCGATGCCGACGACCTCGACGATCTGCGCCGCGACCCAGCCTTCAAGCTCGCCTGCGGACGGCTGCCGGAGAGCGGCGATGACCTGCACTCGCAACCGACGATGTCGCGATGGGAGAATGCGCCCAACCTACGCACGCTGATCCGGATGACGCGCGGCATGGTGGACCTGTGGTGCAAGAGTCACGCCCGCCCACCGAAGTCCATCACTCTCGATTTCGACGACACCCCCGACACCGTGCACGGCCATCAGCAGTTGTCGCTGTTCAACGCCCATTACGACGAACGCTGCTTCCTGCCGATCCATGTCTATGACGCAGAGACTGGCCACTGCGTCGTCACCATCCTGCGGCCGGGAAAAACCCCTGACGGCAACGAGGTGCGTGCTCATCTGCGCCGTCTGATGCGGCGGATCCGGCAGCATTGGCCGAACACCGCCATCACCATTCGTGGCGACGGCCATTATGGTCGCAGGGAAGCCATGCAGTGGTGCGAGGAGAACGGTATCCGTTACGTTTTCGGGCTGTCCAAGAACCCCACCCTGGATGCCCTGGTCTACACCAAGGCTGACGAAGTCCGCACCCGGCGTGCGGTCAGCAAGGCCGACGTCGTGCGCGACTACACCGAGACTTTCTATGCCGCCAAATCCTGGCCGCATTCCCGCCGCGTCGTGGCGCGGTTCGAGGCGACCCCCAAAGGCTTCGATACGCGCTACGTCGTCACCAACATCACTCATTGCGGCGCGCAATGGCTCTATGACAGCCTCTATTGCATGCGCGGCGCGGCCGAGAACCTGATCAAGCGGCACAAAAGCCAACTGGCATCCGACCGCACCAGTTGCCGCTCGCCGCTGGCCAATCAGATGCGGTTGATACTGCACACCGCCGCCTACTGGCTGATGCTGGACGTCCGCAATGCGATCCCCCGGCCGCAGAAGCTTGCCACCGGCGAGTTCTCCACCATCCGGCTGCGGCTGCTGAAGATCGCAGTGCGGATCAAGGAAACCGCGACCCGGATCAGCCTGGCGTTCGCCTCCAACTGCCCGGATGCAGCGCTGTTCCGTGGGCTGGTCGGCGCGCTGATCCTGCGCCCGACGTGAGCGGCGGGGCGAGTGCCCCGTAGAACCCGCGCCGATCAACCTCTCACGCCTGCCAGATAGGGTCTGAAACGCGGTCCAGCTAGCAGGGGGGAAAGCGCGAGGATTGCTGTTGTTATATCGTAACATACTTATTGCGATCTGATGCCCGTAGAGTCGAGGACGGGCGCGGTGGTTCAAGCCATTCGGCATCACCCCGTTTCCCGTCCCCGCTCATCGAACGCAGCATGCGGATTTCCCGCACTACGCTCTCCGACTGGTTTCACCGCAAC
>JBEKLE010000774.1:0-2642 GCA_050010355.1 Rhodopila sp.
TTGCTGGATCGCCTCGTCGGGAACGAAGCTTGCCCTGATCAGCCCGCAAGCGACCAAATACGCCCGGCGTGCGGGCAACGCTGCGCGCCCCCGTTCAAGCCGCCGAATGATGTCCCTGTCCTGCCATTAGCCGCAGCAGCACCGGCACCCACGGAGGGATGTCCTGCTCGCCTAAGGCCCAGCGGCGCACGGTGCGCTCGTTGGACCCGGTGTAGGCGGCAAATCCGCGCTGGGACTGCCCCAATGCTGCGAGCGCCTCGCGAAATTCGTCCGCCGTCATAGCCAGTGGAACCCGTGCGCCATCACCCCGAGCAGCGCGGCGCCCCAGCCGATCATTACCCCGAGCAGCCAACGGAAATCCGCACGTTGTTCAGCCGCCAAGCTGCGGAATCCGTCGTCCATCCGCCGCTCGCTGCTGTCCAATCGCCGCTCGATACGCTCTAGGGCTGCCTTAGTCCCGCGAGCGATCTCGTCCAGCACCGCGACGCGAGTCGGTAGGTCGTTGGGAATGTCACTCATTGTCTTGTCCCTTTCGGGGGGCACGGTCGCCCTCGACACGATGTAGACATAGGGCAAATTGCCCTATCGCGTCAACCAACAGTCACGTTAACCGCCGGAGCAGGCTGGATGCGGTCATGCACGGCGCGGTCGCGGCGATGCCGCGGGGAGTGCGAACGCGAGCCGCCGCTTTGCTCGATTCAATAGATTAATGACGGCGTGGAGCCGTGGCGGCAACCTTGATCGGGCGGAATTCGCGGCTCGGTTTTTCGGACGCAATGCTGGTGATCCGGTTGCCATGGCACTGCACATCGCCGCGGTGACCGCAAAGATTTCGGGCAACCCGGATGCTTTGCGGGACGCGGCCGAACACCTGTCGAGCGCGATGCGGACGATTGGGCTGGATCACTTGTCGCCGATGCGGAGGGTCGGGCACGAGCGGCATCGGATGCGGACGCAATCGGCTCACCCCGATCGCAGCGACCCATTGCGGCTCGGGTCTGGGCGGCCGAATGGAGAGAGTGCCACCAGCCGTCAGCCTATTAGCAGCGGCTACCGCGGATCGTCTCAGGTTGCGCTGCTTGTAATTCCCGGCATTGGCATTCCAACCGCCGCCGGGTGCCACGGATGACTCGGCAGACGCTGCTGCCAAGGCCGCCTCGAACTACATCGCCGGCAACTGCGGGCCGTCGGAGATGGGATTGGGACCGTCCTTCAAAGCGAGAATGGCGAAAGCCTCCGCCGGGTTCTAAACCTATCGACCGGACGCCGTGGTCCGGTGATTACCCAATCAAAAAGGCGATTGGTGCAGCGCCAAAAGACAATGTAAGGATTTCGCCTGATGGAGATGTTACGGGGGGGAAACCTCAACGGCTCCTGGACCAACCACGGGCCGGCCGACAGCTTCACGGGTAGTTGCCATCCGACTGGCCGGAGAAGCGATCGAGATCGACGAGGATAATGACAGTGACCCGTGTGTTTCGAAACTTTGGGTGTCTCATGCACCCATTCAGCATGCAGTGCGGCTTGCACCGCCGGTCCGACGGAAGCATCGTGGCGCGATCTTGATAACGCGGAAGGGACTAACATGGAACATCGGCTCGCGCTAATCGTCGGCGCCAATCGTGGCATCGGGCTGGGTGTGACGAAGGAATTCCTGGCGCAAGGCTGGGACATCATCGCGACGGCTCGCCGTCCCGAGGAGGCGTCGGCCCTGCACGAGCTGGAGGCCAGCCATCTGGGGCGGGTTTCAGTCGCGCGGCTGGATATGAACGATCCGGCGGCACTGGATGGATTCGCCGCAAGCCTGGGCGGCAAGGTGCTGGATGCGGTGCTGGTCAACGCCGGTGTCGCCGGTCCCGGACATAGGAGCGCGAGCGCGGCGACGGTCGAGGAAACCGGTGATCTCATGTTCACCAACGCGATCGCTCCGGTGCGGCTGGCGCGATCACTCGCGGCGCATGTGCGGCCGGGTTCGGGCGTGATCGCGTTCACGTCCTCGGTCATGGGCAGCGTGGCGACGAACGCCGGCGGCCACGAATTGTACCGGGCCAGCAAGGCGGCACTGAACTCGCTGTCGCGCGGTTTATGGGGGGAATTGAGTGGCCGGAGGCTGACCCTGGTGTCGCTGCATCCAGGATGGGTGCGAACGGATATGGGCGGGGATGCCGCGGCTGTCTCGGTCGAAGACAGCGCGGCGGGGATGGTGAAGGTCATCGAAAAGCAGAGCGGTGCCCACCAGCATCGCTTTCTCGATTATAACGGCAAGGAGCTGCCCTGGTAGGGAAAAACGCTAGGCCGGCGGTGCTTTCCGCCTGCCCAGTTCTGCCTCCGCCCTGTCAAAGAGTTCAGACCTCGACTTCCTGTTCCCGATCGGCACCGCCGTCGTCGTCGCCTTCCGGCTTCGGTAGCGCCGGCAGCGATGCCTCGGTGATCTCGAAGTCCAGCTTGTTGTCCTTCAGCGTCACCTTCACCGCGCCGCCTTTGACGAGCTTGCCAAACAGCAACTCCTCGGCGAGCGCTTTCTTGATGTGCTCCTGGATCACGCGGCCGAGCGGCCTGGCACCGTAGAGGCGATCGTAGCCGCGTTCGGCGAGCCATTCCTTGGCGGCCGAGGACAGTTCGATCGTCACGTTCCGGTCCGC
>JBEKLE010000775.1:0-2639 GCA_050010355.1 Rhodopila sp.
TGCCCAGCGCAGCGCGTTCATCCTCGTCCATGCCGATGACGGGCAGGTCGGCATTGGCGAGGCGTCGCCGATGCAAGGCGGTCTCGCCTCGCTGGGAATCATCGTACACGACATCGCCCCGGCGATCCTGCGGGCCGACCCGCTCGATCATGCCGTCCTGCAGGACCGGCTGCAGCACAGGCTGGTCAAACTCGGCCACGAAGGTGCGCTCAGCGGCGCGCTTGCCGCACTGGATATCGCCCTCTGGGATCTGAAGGGCAAGCTGCTCGGGCAACCCGTCTACAAGCTGCTCGGCGGCGCGTGGCGCACGAAACTGCCCTTCTACGCCTCGATCGGAGGCAATGGCGAGCGCAGCGTCGATGAGGTTTTGCGAATCGTCGAACAACGCATGAAGGACAAGCCAGCCGCGATCAAGATCCGCTTCGACAACGACCGAACGGTGCCCGATGCGGATATCCCGGGCGACATTGCGAAGGCGCGGGCGGTGCGGCGGCTCGTCGGCGATGCGTTTCCACTTGCGTTCGATGCCAACAACGGATTTTCCACCGGCGGCGCGATCCGCGTGGGCCGCGCGTTGGAAGAGCTTGGCTTCTGGTGGTTCGAGGAACCCGTGCAGCATTACCATGTGAAGGCGATGGGGGAGGTGGCCCGCAAGCTCGACATCACCGTTTCGGCCGGCGAGCAAAGCTATACACTGGCAGCGGTCGCGGACCTGATCGATGCGGGCGTTCGGATGGTGCAGCCCGACATCATCAAGATGGGCGGGATTACCGGGCTGCTGCGATGCGCCGCGTTGACCCAGGCGCACGGGGTCGAGTTGGTGCCGCACCAGACGCAGCCGACGGTCGGGCATCTGGCCAGCCTGCACATCGCCGCCGCGCAGGCGCACGCGACCAAACCATGCGAGTTGAACGACCCGTCACCCCGCATGCACGCCGTCTTCGCCGACCCGCCGATGGCCTGTTCCACCTGCCACCGGCACCCGGACTGGGGATTACTTTCGTCGGCTCCCCTGACCCGGATGGCCCAAAGATTCTTCAGATCGGCTGATCGAAGAGCGCTGGCGTGACTGGAAAGATCCTGCTGCGGACAGGCCCACGACCGGTGTCCGCGCACCGCGCGCTGCTACCGGCTGCGCATCCAACCCGCGACGCGCGCCACAAACTCCGAGTCAAGGCCTACCAGGCTGTGCAGCGCCGTCGGATCGCACGGGCCTCCACTCGGATTCCCCCCATCGAACACGAACAAATCGGTCGCCGGAGAGCCGGTCAGCGCGGCACGGAGGCGAGCCGGGCCGTCAGGGGAGGTGGTGGGGCACGCATCGTGTGCATGCGTGACGACAAGCGCCGGAACATCTATCGCGGCGAGCGGCATGTCGAACACCGCCTCGGTGAGTGCGTCCTGTGTCTCAGCGCTTACAGGAACGGACCCACTTTTGCTCACGACCAACGGACCCTCTGAGTGCGCAGATGTTAGTAACGAGGAATTCGTCATCTCCTGGTCGGACGGGGAGACATGGGGCCCATGTGACGGATCGGCTTGGCGTCAAGCGTCCATCCCTTTGTTCGACTGAAGGACCATCCCTCCCCATTCCGTTCCGACCTGGGGGGCACCGGACAGAACGAACCGTCGACGGCATCTAAGCCAGCTTCTCGGCTCGTGGCCGAGGTCAAGCCCCGTAGCCGCGAAGCGGGGCGTCGCAGACGCCGGGCTTGAGGTCGGCCACGAGCCGAGAGACTATCAAGATGGCCGTCCCGTGTTTGTCCGGTGGGTCCCGCCCCCCACTTTTGAACTGTCGAACACCGATGCCAAGCCGTTCGGACGCTTCCCGCTGGTTGGCGCGATGCTCGCTATCCCTGGCGCACCCACATATGCGCGCGCCGAGCCGGGCTACTCATCGCGGAGGGGGACACTCCCTAGTTGAGGCTAACAGCGGGGCGCACAGCGTCCCCATGCCACTCGCCGCAGCGGTAGCTTTGGGAAAGGTGAGGACATAGGCGGCTTGTTGCCTACACGGAAGGGTAGCTGCGAGCCAAAAGCACCAGCGGCAACTACACGCAATGGTAGCAGTCAAGCGAAAGGGACGGCAGCGGTTGAGACTGCGTAGCGCGCAAGAACGGCCATCTGGCCGGGGAAACAGGGGATGCTGGCGCGCGCCAACGGGCCCATTTTCTCCAAAGCAGCGCGCAACGACCGCAAGACTGCTTCAAGCACTAACCTAAACGACTACCGCCCAGAGTCAAGCATACATTGTCGTCCAACAGATCGTGGCCCTGTTTCGACATCCACCACCTTCACTGGTGGGTCCATTTCTTCGAGCATAGCCGGGTCAATTCTTATGAGCGCTGACACCTGTGGGCCATGATGGGTCGTGGGAGATACAAAGACGACGCCCGCGATCTCTCCCTGGGTAAGACGCGAGGCGCCGGAAGCGACAGCATTGTTGCCCAGACTGTGGCCCAGAAGCCAGACAGGCACCGGTGCACGCGCTCGGGCAAAGTCAACCAGCGAGCGTATCCAGGATTCCCGAACAAACCGCCGGGCGGGTTGGCGGGAGGGCGGTTTTTCGGGTGAGAGACCGCTTTCAGCTCAGTGTGGCATCGGCATAGCCTTTCTTTCGGATGCGGCTGCACGGCAGG
>JBEKLE010000776.1:0-2787 GCA_050010355.1 Rhodopila sp.
GCCGACATGGGAGTCTCACACTCTTAGGGTCGTCGGCTCTGCCAGCAGTAGCTATAGCAATCGCGTACCCGCACTGCTTACAGGTGATCACGAATAGACCGCAACGCGGCGCCGGGCATGGCAGCTCCAGGCGGCAGGCGCGGGGTGCGTCCATGGCGACGTCGATTGCGCAGCCGTTGGGGTAGGTCGGATCCGCCGGCTGGATCGCCTCCCGGTGGCCGTCGATCCAGTCGACCAGGAAACGCGGTTCCCCCGGCGGCTGACCATCTGACGACTGAAACGCCGTGGGCTGACCTCTCCGCATCGACCCGTCCCTTTCCCAGCAGGGGCGCGTCGATCCGGGTGCAGTCGTGCGGGTCGTCGATCTCGCGCCCGCTCGCCGGATCATCCTGCATGGGCGATTCCTGTCATGCCGGATGGGTGGTGGCAACGCGTGGCGGCGACGAATTTCCGGGAATAGACGGACAGCGAAATCCATCGCGGCGCGGGTTCGAACGGCAGAAATATCGCTGTTCATCGCGCAACACTTTCTATTTGCGCGCGACACAAAAAAAGTCGCAAATCAGATAATAAAACTTGAGTCGCGGGATGCTCAAACGCGTGCCTGCGCCGCCTTCTCAGCCCGTGCTTACTTCGGTCATTTGCGGGTTAGAGTGCGAGGAAGCGTCAGCGCTGAAGAACGCGGGACGCACACCTCTGTTGGGAGCGCGTGAACCGGCATCGTTGCCAATTGCAAAAGACGTTGACAGAAAGCGCTAGCGGTTCCATCTAAAACGCCAGAAGCCATGTCGCGGTGCCGGTTCCGACACTTCTGGAGCCCGCGCGCCGTGCGCGAGCAATTCCGGACATAGCCATTGATCAGCAGCAGCAAGTTGGGCTGGGGCGGCGCGCGTCCGAACTCGGGCGGTCCGCGGCCGAACTCCGGCGGTCCGCGCGCCAACAGCGGCGGATTTAGACCAGGCGCTGGGGCAAAGCCGAAGCCCGTCGTCATCTGGCAACCGGCCGACGGCCTTCGCTGGTATTGTGTGCGAACCCGCTACGAAGACGAGAAGCTCGCGGCGATCCAGATCGGCCTGGCGGGCTTTGACGTGTTCGCGCCCACTGTCTGGAAACCGGCCATGCGGGCGCGCCGCGATGCCTTCGGGGTGTTGCGCCCAGCCCGGCCGGCCCACCTCAGACCGCTCTTTCAGCGCTACCAGTTTGTCCGGTTTCATCTGAGCGACAATTGGCAGGACATCCGCGACCTTCCTGGCGTTGACGGCATCCTTGGCACTGCCCCTGACAGGCCCGTGGCCATGCCGGCGTGGGCGATCGAACAGATCCGCGGCATGTGCAGCGAGAATGGGTGCGTTTATCCGTCATCTCCAGGCCAGCCGGAGAACGCCATGGTTGGCACTCTGGTCCGGGTGACCGAGGGGCCGATGACCAGTTTCGAGGGCATGTGCGACTGGTCTGACGGCCAGCGGGTGCGGGTGCTGCTGTCGATGTTCTGCAGGGACTGCCCGATCACCGTCGATCAGACGGCGGTCGAGGCGGCTTAGCCGGGTTCGGCCTGTTGCCAGAGGGCGTCGATCTCCTCCGGCTTCCTGTAATACTCGATCGGGCGTCCGTCGTCTGGGACACCGGCGATGACCAGCTCCATGAACCGCGCCTCGTGCGCGGTGCGGTCTATCCAGCCGCGCGCCTCGTTGACACAGACGGTCCAGAACGGCTTGTCGTTGATCTGAATGTGGGCGGCCGCAGTGGCTTGCCAGCGATCTCGCCAAGCGCGCCTTTCGGTCAAACGTGCGATTTCAGCGTCCCGTTCTTTCGTAAGTTGGCCTTTGTGCTCTCGATCCCATGTGGTCGAAACCATTTGCGCGCGTTTCTTCAACGGCGTATCGGCCTCGCCATGATGTTCCTCTGAAGGAATGTGGATCGTCGCCCCGCTGCCCACCGCTGGGTTGTACCCAAGCCGCTCTCTGCGCACTTGGTGGATCAGGTCAGACATCACCCGATGCTTGATAGGGGACACCACCGCCTCAAGCAGGTTGCGGTCCCTGCGCACCGCCGCCCAGATTGCTTCCTCGGTGGCATACATGCTGCCAGCGTGATCGATCATCGCTTTGAACACGACCTCTTCAAGCCGGTCCCGCGCGCTCCTCTCACTGGCACTTTTTAAGGCTTCGCCAAACTGGGCCATCCTCGGTCTCCTTCTGGGTGTGCAGCAGTTTAGACGACGCTCCTGACACCTGATAATTGTTATTAACATGGGTCAGAAAGCCAGCATGAACGCCACTTCGCTCTCCATCATGACCGCCCCTGATCCCTCACAAAATGCCCTGGCGATTCTCGCCGGCCATGCGGGCGATGAGCTCTACGCGGCGAACCTCCGCAAGGACGCCGAGTCCTCTCGCGGCACCAAGAGCGCCAACACCGAACGAGCGTTGCTCGGGGATGTGCTGCTGTTCAGCGCCTGGTGCCTGAACGCCGGGCTGCGGCACCTGCCCGCCTCGGCAGAGATGGTTGCCGCCTTCATCGACGCTCAGGCCGCGTCCGGGAAGGCGCCGGCCTCGGTCAGACGCTATGCCGCATCGATCGCCGCCTATCATCGCTCCGCCCAGGCGCCGAACCCGATGGAGCTCAAGATCGCCACCGACGCGCTGAAACGGATGGGCCGGGCGTGTGGCGAAAAGCAGCGCCAGGCGAAGGGGATCAACGACAATCTCGTGGTCCGGATGCTGCACGCTGCCGGCAACAGACGGGTTGATCTGCGGAACAAGGCGCTGCTGACGCTGGCCTATACAA
>JBEKLE010000777.1:0-2605 GCA_050010355.1 Rhodopila sp.
GCCTTTTCGACACGTTTCCGCTGCGGCGGATGCGGGCGTCGCGGCTTGGTGCCGGGTGAGGGATTTGAACCCCCGACCTTCGGTTTACAAAACCGCTGCACTACCACTGTGCTAACCCGGCAAATCAATAAGTCCAATAAGTTAAGTCGCCCGGTCTCTCGATTCATTCAACTGGGCGTTCAACTCGTCGGCGATTTGTTCCTGCTCTCCAGCGTAGGTAGCCTCATGCGCTGCGTCCCGCAAGGTGCTCTCGACCGCTCCGATCAGGTCCGGCAACGTGCCGCAAAACCACTCCCCACGAACCTTTTGATGCCTCAACTTGGCATGGATCGTGCGCTCTATTTCCGCAACACGAGCCCGTCGGCTACCTATGGAAGGCCGGGGTGTGTCCGCGTCACCAGTAACAGGAGAACTGGGTTCATAAACCCACTCGCGCTCGATAAATAACTTATTCGGGTTTCCGGTCTGGAGTTGCTGTAATCGGAGCCTGACGTTGCCGAAGCACCAGCCAACCTTAAAGTGGTCTGTGCGACCTGACCCGATGATGTAGATGCGAGCCCTGTTGTCGGCGACGGTAGGTTGAACTTGCTCGGGCGTTCGATTGAGCTTTTTGTTGCGCCTCCTGAGAAGAATCCCCTGCCTTGCAGCGATCCTCGCGGCCACAGCGGTTTCAATAGCGGCCCTCCGCTTTTGTGCTTCGGCCCTCCTGGCGGCTGAGCGGGCTTCCGCCCTAGCGGCGCGAGCTATGATGGCGGCCTGCATTGCGGCCTCGCTGGCTTCCTGAGTCGGCGTGCTCGCTATTTTGGCGGCTCTTGCTGCCGCGCCAGACGCGTTAGCCTCGGCTCTCGTCCTGGGTCGAAGGGAGCCGTCCGGCTCTCTGATGAAAATCACACCGACCCCACCTTCCCCCGAGTAGCTCTCTGCAGTTTCCCCATGGCACCCTTGGCAAACGAGTCGTCAGGTCGCACGTAAACCTTCAATACCTCGCGCGTTCGATGCCCGGTGATCGACCGGATCTGATCTTCCGAGCAGCCCGCCGCACCGAGCGCGGTTGCGAGGGTCCGGCGCAAATCGCGGTATTGCAGATCGGTCGGTAATCCAGCCGCCTCCCTAATCTCGGCAAAGGTGTGCTGAAAGTCGGATTCGCGATAGGGCCGGCCGGTGTTCTCCGACACCACCATCTGCGTCGACCGTCGCTCGGTGGCGTCCAGCAGCGTGCGCAGTTCGGGCAGCACCGGGATGCCGACGGCCTCGTCCGTCTTCGCCTGCCTGATCCGGATCGTCTTTCCATCGTAAGCCGTCCAGGCCATCGTGCGCAGGTCCGCCGGCCGCTGGCCAAGGCACCACCCCAGCATCACGGCGAGTGCCATCGACGGGCGTGCGGCTTCAAGAGCGGCGGTGCAAAACGCATCACGTTCTGCGATCGTCCAAACGCGTGACCGACTGCGAGGCGCCTTCACCCGCAAGCCCACCGCCGGATTTTCTGTGAGCCATCCCTCCACCTTCCCGAACGCCAGCAGCCGGCGCAGCGCGGCGATGCGGTTTCGTGCGGTGGCCTCGCCTTTGGTGTCCCGTTGCATGCGGT
Organism: Rhodopila sp.; assembly: GCA_050010355.1. Taxonomy (GTDB): domain Bacteria; phylum Pseudomonadota; class Alphaproteobacteria; order Acetobacterales; family Acetobacteraceae; genus Rhodopila. The sequence continues at coordinate 1,586 of JBEKLE010000777.1, forward strand.
ACCAAGCCCGCACCGCTTTGCTGGTGATCTGGCGGGCGGGAACATCGTCAGCCCATTCGAGCGCAGGCTTGATGTTGTAGAGATAATCCCGCTGGCTGCGGGGGCTCATGTCCCGGAACCAGTCGTCCCGCTGGAACAGATCATCGAGGGCGCGCAATCCGTCCGAGATATAGGACGGTCCGGAACGCCGTTCCCCACGATACCAAGCATCGAGCTCGGCATTGAAGGCCTCCGCCTGGCGCACCGCTTCGGCAATATTGTCGTCAAGCCTTCGTGGTTGGAAGCCAGCCTTTTGGAGCTTTGCTGTCGGCCACCAATACCGGGCCACGCGGCTTTTGCGGCGGCTTCGTTCGATCAAGTAGCGGACCTTGACCTTGCCCATTTGCCCGTCGGATGAGGGTATCTTCGGCATCGTGCGGATCTCCGTCCGGAGAGGCAAGCCCGTGACGGCGCCGCACCCAGGCGACCACCGCCTCGGTTGCAAACACGTCGTACACCGGATCGGGGCGCGGAAAGTCGTCGGGCATATGGTCGCGCAGCCAGGTTTCGGGGCGCCGGAACGCGACCTCGGCAACCTCTCCCCAGGTCATGGTCAGCGGCTGCCCGGGGGTAGGCGTTCCGGCCCTTACGCATTGGCGGTTGCGGCGTCAGTCATCGGCCGCCTCCGCATCGTCGTCCCAGTCGGGAAACGGGTCGCTCTCGGTCGGATACCATCGCGCCCGGCGCCTCAACTCGCGCCGCCACGCCATATCGCCGCGTGCGTCACTGTCGCCGTGCTGGCGTTCGTCATCGTCCATCACGCGGCCTCCCTGACTTGTGCCTCAAAGAATCCGCTGGCCCGGGCCTTCGCCAGCATCGCGTCGCGCATGTCCAGGAACTCGCCCAACGCGGCGCGCATCTTCGCGATGTAGGGCTCGTCGCGGTGCGTGCGGATCAGGGCTGGCGGCAGGCTGGGGTGGAACGAATAGAAGTCCCACCACTCGGCCTCGCAGATGGCGATGGTGCCTTGCACCTGCTGGC
>JBEKLE010000778.1:0-2602 GCA_050010355.1 Rhodopila sp.
TGTACGAGCCGCTGCTGACCAGTCGCGAATACGATCCGGACCTCAAGCTGGCCACCACCAAGCCCGGCATCACCGCCGGCATGTCGATGACCGAACAGCAGGGCGGCTCTGACGTGCGCGCCGGCACTACCCAAGCGACCCCGAACGGCGACGGCACCTACAGCCTGACCGGTCACAAGTGGTTCACCTCGGCGCCGATGTGTGACATCTTCCTGGTACTCGCGCAGGCCCCAAGTGGGCTGTCCTGTTTCATGTTGCCCCGGGTGCTCCCCGACGGAACCCGCAACCGGATGTTTCTGCAGCGACTCAAGGACAAGCTCGGCAACCACGCCAACGCCTCGAGCGAGGTCGAATACGACCGTGCTACCGCATGGTTGGTGGGCGAAGAGGGCCGCGGCGTGCCCACCATCATCGAGATGGTCAACCTGACCCGCCTGGACTGTACTCTGGGCAGCGCCACCAGTATGCGTACCGGGCTGACTCGAGCCATCTACCATGCGCAGCACCGAAAGGCTTTTGGCGCCTACCTCATTGACCAGCCGCTGATGCGCAACGTGCTGGCCGACCTGGCCGTGGAGGCGGAGGCGGCCACGATGGTCGCGATGCGGATGGCCGGAGCCACCGACAGTGTCGTTCGCGGCGACCCAAAAGAGGCACTCCTGCGCCGCATCGGCTTGGCGGCCAGCAAGTACTGGGTATGCAAGCGGGCCACCCCGCACGCCGCCGAAGCGCTGGAATGCCTGGGCGGCAACGGCTATGCCGAGGAATCCGGAATGCCACGGCTGTACCGAGAGGCACCGCTGATGGGTATCTGGGAGGGCTCGGGCAATGTCAGCGCGCTGGATACCCTGCGCGCCATGGCAACTCGTCCTGAGTGCGTAGAGGTGCTGTTTGCCGAGCTGGCCGCGAGCGCAGGCTCCGATGCCCGGCTGGACAGCCACGTCGACAACCTGCGTCCGCAGCTGGCCGATCTTGACACCATCCAGTACCGCGCCCGCAAGGTCGCCGAGGATATCTGCCTGGCCCTGCAGGGTTCGTTGCTGGTGCGGCACGGGCACCCGTCGGTGGCCGAGGCTTTCCTGGCGACTCGGCTGGACAGGCGGTGGGGTGGGGCGTTCGGTACCATGCCGGCCGGGCTGGACCTCGGTCCCATCCTCGAGCGGGCCCTGGTAAAGGGCTGAGCCGCAATATGACTCACTCGATCAGGCCGGTCGACTTCGATAACCTGAAGACGATGACCTACGAGGTCACCGACCGGGTTGCCAGGATCACCTTCAACCGGCCGGAGAAAGGCAACGCGATCGTCGCGGACACTCCACTGGAGCTGTCGGCGTTGGTGGAGCGTGCGGATCTTGACCCCAATGTGCACGTGATTCTAGTGTCCGGTCGTGGCGAGGGCTTCTGCGCCGGCTTCGACCTTTCCGCCTACGCCGACCGGACCGGCTCGGCCGGCGGTACCGGCGCCTACCACGGCACCGTGCTCGACGGTAAGACCCAGGCCGTCAACCATTTTGCGAATCAGCCGTGGGACCCGATGATCGACTACCAGATGATGAGTCGCTTCGTGCGCGGGTTCTCCAGTCTGATGCACGCCGACAAACCGACGGTAGTCAAGATCCACGGGTACTGCGTGGCCGGCGGTACCGACATTGCTCTGCATGCCGACCAGGTGATCACTGCCGCCGATGCCAAGATCGGCTACCCGCCGACACGGGTGTGGGGGATCCCGGCGGCGGGCCTATGGGCGCATCGGCTTGGCGACCAGCGCGCCAAACGCCTTCTGCTCACTGGCGATAGCATTACCGGAGCGCAGGCGGCCGAGTGGGGCCTGGCAATCGAGGCCCCGGAGCCACAAGATCTCGACGAACGCACTGAGCGACTCGTGGCGCGGATCGCGGCGATGCCGGTCAACCAGTTGATCATGGTCAAGCTCGCGCTCAATTCTGCTCTGCTGCAACAGGGAGTCGCGACCAGCAGGATGGTCAGCACGGTGTTCGATGGGGTTGCCCGGCATACGCCCGAGGGGCACGCCTTCGTCGCCGACTCGGTCGAGCACGGCTTCCGTGACGCGGTGCGGCACCGTGACGAACCGTTCGGCGACTACGGCCGCCAGACGTCTTCGGTGTAGGCAGATGTAGACCATGGCGAACATGACTGCCCGATCAGTGGTGCTGAGCGTGTTGCTCGGTGCCCATCCGGCGTGGGCCAGCGCCAGCGAATTGGTCCGGCTGACCGCCGATTTCGGAATCAAGGAGGCGACGTTGCGGGTGGCGCTGACGCGCATGGTCAGCGCCGGCGACCTGGTCCGCTCCGCTGACGGCTATCGGCTCGCCGATCGGTTGCTCGCCCGGCAGCGTCGTCAAGACGGTGCGATGCGTCCACGGGTGCGGGCCTGGCGCGGGGACTGGGTAATGTTGGTCGTCACCAGTGTGGGAACCGATGCTCGCACCCGGGCCGCATTGCGAACTACCATGCACGGAAAGCGCTTTGGCGAACTGCGGGAAGGGGTGTGGATGCGCCCCGACAACCTCGATCTGGACCTGGATTCCGATGTGCACGCACGGTTGCGGATACTGAAGGCGCGCGACGACGCTCCGGCTCA
>JBEKLE010000779.1:0-2600 GCA_050010355.1 Rhodopila sp.
CGCGGCGGGATCGACGGCGAGGGCCGGCCAGGGAAGCCAGAAACCTGTGTCTCCAGCGAAACGCCGTCGTATAATGCACGCCGCACCGCCGTGCGGCTTTCGCAGTGCTCACCCCCTCGATCATCGCCTCGGTCTGCGCCGGCCATTTGTCCTTCATGCGCAAATTCGCCAACGGCGTTTTCGTCAGGGCGTTGAACGTGCGCCGGCAGTTATCCCCCCGCTTGGGGTGTTTCCGGTGCACTCAAAATGTTGGACAAAAGCATTCTCCTCGTCTCGAGTGCGACGCGCAGATGGGAACGATAGCGGTCTGATGCAAGAGCTGAGGCTGCGGCCCGGACTTCCACAAGAGGCCATGACAGAATCGCGCCGCTGTGGGGGAGGGGGAGGCTGCTTCAGGCGCTGTGGCGGTCCTATCCTGTTCGTTACCCAAGAGGAGAGCGCCGATGTCAGGGATCATGGGCGAAAAGGGTCTGGATGTCCTGCTTCAGGCAATGAAGCAGCCACTCCTTTATATCGGATTCGCCCTGATTATCATCGGGTCGATGCAGGCACTCCCCCCGCAGTTCTCGGCCACCATCACATACGTCCGGCCATTCCCTTCATAGACGCCTGAAATTGCGACGAAGGCATCGTGCTCATCCTGGATGACGGCCTGCTTTCCCGCGACAACAACGTGCCCCTGTTCCACGGTTCCATGGACCCGGACAGGAACGCCGTTGACCATAACTTTTGAGCACCAATGCCATGGACCGTCACATCATGCAGCTTCATGTTTATTTCTGTTGGACAATCAGAGATCTCGTCGGACGTGATGCTTGGGTAGCGGGGGTTCGACCGAAATAATCACATGTCGACGGCGGATACTGACCGTTAGCAGTTATATGCTGGTGCCTTCTGCAAGAGCCACTGCGGCTGTCGCAGTGACCAGACTGACGGTTCCCAGGCGATACATTCCGATTCCATCGCAGAGATGAACGGATGCTGGACGCTTTGCATCCTCGAAACCATTGGCGGCCGTGCGCCCGGCGGCGCGGCGCAATGAGAACGGTGCCGAATTCAACAATAGCCTCCTGGTCAGCCATTCAGCTAATTCTTTTAATAACAATTCATATCAATCTCATGCCCTCTAAGAAAATCCCGGCCGATGACGATGCGCCGAATCTCGTTGGTGCCGAATCCGATGGAGAAGAACTTCGCGTCGCGCAGCAGACGAGCCGCCTCCGATGCCGCGTCGTATCCGCTGGCCCCGAACGTCTGGAGCGCTTCGGACGCCAGCCACGACGCACGTTCGCCCACAAACAGCAGCAGGCCGGCGCTGTCGAAGCGGTGCGCCGTTCCGCGCGCCATCGCCGCGCCGACCGCGTAGGCGTAGGCTCGACCGGCGTTGAGCGTGGTGACCATATCCGCGAGCTTGCCCTGCATGAGCTGGAAGGCGCCGATCGGCTGGCCGAACTGCCGGCGCGTCCTGGCCTGAGAGACGGCGATATCGGCGCACGCCTGCATTAGGCCAAGCGGACCGCCGCTCGCGACCAGCCGTTCCAAAGCCAGGCCTGACATCAGCACCTGCGTGCCGCCGTTCCAGGGCCCGAGGCGGTGCGCCTCGGTAGCCAGGCAGTCTTCCAGGACGATGTCCCCAATCGCGCAGCCATGCAGGCCGAGCGTCTCGCGCGGCGGGTCCGCGTGATAGCCCGGCAGGCTGCGTTCCAGAACGAAGGTAGTCAGTCGAGGCCGCTCAGGCGACGGCTCGGAGCATGCATAGACCACCATGACGTCAGCAACCGGGGCATTGGAAATCCAAGCTTTCCGACCATTGAGGCGGTATCCACCCTCTCTGCGCTCCACGCGGGTACGCATGTTCAGCACGTCGGAGCCAGAGTCCGCCTCCGTCATCGCCAGGCCTCCAACCGCGTGCCCACTGACGAGGGGTGGCAAGAAGCGGCGCTTCTGCTCGTCGCTCCCGTTCAGATGGATCTGGTTCACGCAGGCATGCGAGTGAACGAGGTAGGACAGGCCGACCGCTGCTGAGACGCGGCTGATCTCTTCCATCGCGACGAGGTGCTCTAGATAACCAAGACCCAGTCCGCCATAGGCCGGCGCCACCGTGATCCCAAGCAGACCCACCTCGCCCAGTTTTGGCCAGAGATCGGACGGAATCCGCCCGGTCTGCTCGATCGCCTGGACATGGGGGGCGATCTCGGCCGAGGCAACTGCCCGCGCCCTGCGGCGGATATCCTGCGCCGATGCGGGCAGCTCGACCGCAAGTGCCGGCCAGTGTGTCTTATTGTCGATGTCGAGGATCGGCATGGTCAGCGCTCCCTGCTGATCTTCAGCGCCCCGGCCAGCGGCGGGTCGCCCGAAAGTCGGGTGATGGCTTCACGACTACCGGCGAGTTCGCGAAGGCGAAATTTCTGAATCTTCCCCGTCGCCGTCTTGGGAAGTTCCACGAAGACGGCCCGGCGCGGGCACTTGAAGCGTGCCAGCCGCTCCCGACAAAAGGCGATCAGCTCGTCTTCGCTGACTTCGGGTGAATCTGGCCTGAGTTCGATGAACGCACAGGGAACCTCGCCCCATTTCTGGTCCGGTTGCGCCACCACCGCCGC
>JBEKLE010000780.1:0-2590 GCA_050010355.1 Rhodopila sp.
CGAACGAATTGTGCACTGTGGTCACCAGCGGCGCCCCGCAAGCCAATGACGCCCCGTAGCCCAACACGGCGGATCCCATCATGTGGGCATGGATGACGTCCGGACGACGCGCCCGCACCAGACCGATGAGCTGCCGAAGTGAGGTCAACGCTGCCAACAGCCTTTTATGGTCTTGCGCGAGCGTAACGTGGTTTACCCCTTGGCTAACCAGCAGGTCCACGAACGTCCCGCCACCGCTGACGAACGTGACATCGTGGCCGGCAGCAGCCTGCACACAGGCCAGGTCTACCGCCACATGAACGCTGCCGTTGCCGTAGCCGACGTGCTTCGCAAGGTGCAAAATCCGACGGCAGGTGCCCGCGGAACCCCAATCTGCGATTAGCGCGTCCACCGACAGATTCTCTGTCAGCACGTCGTCGTTCATCCAGACCTCCTGTCTCCGCCGGATGCGCTGATCCACGGCCAGCGATTCATGCGAAGGAGAATTCCGGCGTGAGGAACTGCCGCGCGTGATCCACATTCATCGCGGCCTCGACCGCGCTTGTGAGTCCACGGCGAAAATTCGACACGCTGAAACGCTCCGCGTTTGTGCGGCAGTTTTGCGGTGTGATTTCGGTCTCAAGCGCTTCAAACCGCTGCACGGCATCGACGATCGCAGCGGCAGTCTGTTCCCGGAACAGGATGCCGGTAACGCCGCTGCGGACGATATCGACAGCGCCACCCGAGCAGTACGCGATCACTGGCGTGCCGCACGCCTGCGCTTCGACCATCGTAATGCCGAAATCCTCTTCGCCGGCGAAGACAAAGGCCCGAGCATTTTGCAGGGTGGCAATCAGATCGCCCCTCGGCAGGGGATCAAGCAGCCCGATATTTGGCGTGCCGCGGGCGACCTGCCGCACGCGCCTCAGTTCGGGTCCGGTACCAATGACCCGCAATTGACGGTCCGGCATTTGGCGGAAAGCCTCCACCACCAAGTCGACGCGCTTGTAAGGGACGAAACGGGCGGCGAGGACGTAGAAATCGTCACGACGATCCCCCACACAAAACGCATCGGTATCCACCGGCGGGTGCAGGACAATCGAATTTCGGCGATAGACCTTGCGGATGCGGCCCGCGATAAACGACGAGTTGGCGACAAACTGGTCCACACCGTTGGCGGTCCGAACGTCCCACATTCGCAACTCATGCAGGATTGCCTTCGCGCAGATCGTCTTAAGGCCTTTGGTGAGGCCAGCCTGTCGCAAATACTGCGCCTGCTGGTCCCATGCATATCGCATGGGCGAGTGGACGTAACTGACGTGAACCTGGTTCGGACCGGTCAGAACGCCCTTCGCCACGGCATGGCTGCTGGAGAGCACCAGGTCATACCCTGAGAGGTCGAATTGCTCCACGGCCGCGGGCATCAGCGGCAAGTAGCTCCGAAAGTACCGGCCAGCGAACGGCAATCTCTGAATGAAGCTGGTAACAACATCCCGGCCCTGCAGGAAGCCGCGCTCCTGAGGAGAGAGGAAGTCCACCACGGCGAAGATGTCAGCGTTCGGATAGCACGAGATCATTTGCTCGAGCACACGTTCCGACCCAGCGTACGTCTCCAGCCACTCATGCACAATGGCAACTTTCATCGTCTGCCCCGATAAGCGCGACACGTCGCTTTGTTTCGAAGTATCCGATGCGCGCGGCGGAAGATGCACTGTCGCGGTCTCACGCCACCCTCGATCGGCTCCTACGCGGCATCGGCCGCGTAGGAGTTGTAGAATTCAGCCAGGTCGCTGCCCGACCGCGCAAGCTGCCTCATATCGACGTTGTTCAATACCGCGCCGATCGTTCGGATACCGTAGATTTGCAGGATCCGGAGCGCAGCCAGGATCACACCGCGGGTTGTCTCCGCGGAACGCACGACCAGAAGAACCCCGTCCACAGCATTACACAACAGCTCCGCATTCGCACACCCGATCACCGATGGACCGTCGAGCACAATGATGTCGTATTGATCGCGCAATCCCAGCAACTCGTCGCGCGCCATCCGCAAGGAAGGCACCGCGCGTGTGTCGGACCCGAGCGGCCGCAGCCTCCCGATATGCAGGCCGGCGGACGTCTCAATCACCGCCAGTCGCCTGTTCGTCTCGTCGCCCGCGCGCCCTACCGGCACGCCGGCGCCAGCGGCCAGATCATCAATCTTTTCCGTCGGCTGGTTGCAATGGATCAGCAGGGCTCGCCCACCGCGTGCTGTGACGCTCGCGGCCAGCGCCTCAGCAACATGGCTCTTCCCCTCCCGCGGCACCGACGACGTGACCAGAACGACGGCCGCTTGGTACTGTGGACCGCCGAACTGCAGCGTCGCTCGGATATGGTTGATGGTTTCGCGGTGGAAGAACCGTATATCGGCCGGAGAGGCCTCCTCAAGGCCTCGCCGCAGCTTGGGCAAAGCCCCGATCACCGGAAGGCCCGTCGCGGCTTCCAGAGCCAACGCTGACACGAAGCCGCTGGCTGCGCCAAGCCTGTCGCGCAGCAGGGCGAACAACACACCTGTAATCAAGGCCAGCGCCGTCGCCAACATAAACAGTTGAACCCGCTTCGGACCGGAGGGGGC
>JBEKLE010000781.1:0-2582 GCA_050010355.1 Rhodopila sp.
CATCACAGATCTGCATCGTGTCGGCAGCAATACCGCGGTGACGCTCGAGGACCGCCCGGAACTGGTCGTATTCTTCCGATGTTGGCGCAATCTTGTCCCAAAGGCGCGCAGCGCGGCCGATGCGCATCAGCTTGCCGGTGTTGAAGCGAAATGCACCGAGTTCATGGGCCCGAACAATGACGGCCTCGGCCTGATGAATGTTCAGCCTGGTCGGTGCGAACGTGACCTCGAGCGGCAGACCCGCTTGGCGGACGGCGCGACAGGCTGCGTGTGTCTTCGCAAGAGATGCACCGGGGCGCTGGCGGCCATAGATCTCCTGGGTGTCGCCATCGAGACTGATCTGGATGGAGCGGATCGGCAACCGTGCCAGCTGGGCCACAACATCCTCATCGAGAAGCTGGCCGTTCGTCTCGATCTTGAGCAAGATATCGGCACGCGCCAGCCGGTCGGCTACGGCGAAAAAGTGCGGCACGACAAGCGGCTCGCCGCCACAGAGCATGACGTAGGGAACGTCGTTGCGGATGATCTCATCTGCGAGGTTCATCGCCTCGGCAGCGTCGAGTTCGTCGGGCAGCGTCTTTCGCGGCGCTGAATCGGTGCAGCAGTGCAGGCAGGCGAGATCGCAGTCGCGCGTCAGTTGCCATGAGACGAGCAGCGGTGCCCGCAGCGTGTCGATCCTGTTCATGTGCCGAGGCCGAACCAAGCGCTGATTGCGATCGCCGCGGTGAACAGCGCGACCGCCACGAGATAGCAACTGACGATGCTGCGGATTGCGGGGACGAACAGCCGGGGCGTGTTGAAGGTGCCGACCGCGCACCGAGCGCTCGAGATCAGCAACGGCAGCGCGAGGAGCGTTGCGAGACATTCCCACGGAAACACGCCCGCCGCGACGCCGGCCAGCGCCACGACGAGCGCAGCCGAGGCCAGCCCGAGGTAAAGCCAAACGGCTCGCTGGCGGCCGAGCCGGACGACCAGATTACGCTTTCCGACAAGGCGGTCCTGGTGGAAGTCGGGAATGGCATTCACCACAGCCAGGGCCATGATCAGAAGTCCTGGAACGAGCGACGCCCACAGCGCGTCCCACGCGAAAACACCCGCGTGCAGGTACAGACTGCCGAGGACCATCCAGGGACCGTACGATAACGCAATGACAGCCTCGCCCATGCCGCGATAGGCCCAGCGAATCGGCGGCGCCACGTAAAAGACCGCCGCGAGACCGCCGAGGCAAGCGAAGGCCAGGATCGGCCATCCGGCGCGCCCTGTCAGATAGACGCCGACGGCGAGCGCGGCAGCGAAGGCGGCAATACCGAGCCAGAGGAGCCAGTCGGACATTGGCGGCAGGTCTTGCGGGTTGAAAACGCGGTCGGTGCCCATGCGAGAGTCGAAATATTCGTTGAAGGCTTCGACGCCGACCACGGCCAGCGCGACGCCGGCGAGGCCGGCCCAGAATATCGCTGCATCGATATGTCCGGTGATCCTGTAGGACCAGGCCGCGCCCAGCAGATAGGGCAACAGGCCGGCGTAGAGGAAGAAACGGTATCGAACCAGACTGAGGACACGGAAGAGCCGCTGCAGTATGGATACCGGGGCCGCTGTTTGCCGCGAATGCGGCGGTGTCAGAGATAGACCCATTTGTGCAACATCGATGTTGTGCCCGGGTCCCTGGCAAGGGCATCCACGAAGTCCGAGACCCGTGGATCCCGCCAGGCGCGCTGAAAGTTGCCCCAGATCTCGCCCAGTGACTGCTTCCGGAGGTCGCCGCAAACGAACGGCAAAGCGTTGATGAGCTTGACCAGACCGTTGGGCAATACGATCAGAAGCGCCGCCGGATGGTGCAGGCGGTAGCGCAATTCGTCGAGGAGCCCCATTTCGTGGAAGTGGACCCGCATGCGGCCGTCGTATTCCTCGGCTTTCTGGTGCAAAGTCGCGAACACCCATTCGTATTGTGCGTCGGAGGGCGTGAGCTTTCCCCAGGTCTTCACGGCGTTGCCGGTATACATTGTGCGCCCGGTATAGAAGCTGTGGGCGCCAAGCCTGGCGGCGAGGTCGACGGCGATGCCGATTTCATGGGCGTTGAAGCTGGTGGGCGAGTAGTTGATTTCGATCGGCACAGCAGCCTCCTGGAGGTTGCGGATGCCCTCGACCGTGAGATTGAAATTACCCCGCACGCGCATGCGGTTGAAGGTCTCGGGGGAGGCGCCGTCGAGGCTGACCTGCACCGCCTTCACGCCAAAGTCCTTGAGGCGCGCACAATTCTCGGGCGTCAGGTAGTGGCCGTTGGTCTCGATCTTGAGCTGTGCGCCTTGGCCGCAGACGTATTCGACCATGTCGAAGAAGTAGGGGTGAACCATCGGTTCGCCGCCCGAGAACGACAAATAGGGAACGTCATTCTCGACGATCTGACGCAGTACGTCGAAAACCTGTTCCCTTGAGAGCTCGTCGGGAAAGGCCTTGCCCGGGCCGCTTTCTTCGATGCAGTGGAGGCAGGCGAGATTACATTCGTTGGTGACCTGCCATGCGACGTACAGGGGTGCGCGAAGCTCGCCTGAGGTCGTGGTTGCGGGCGTTGTTTCGGGCATTCC
>JBEKLE010000782.1:0-2580 GCA_050010355.1 Rhodopila sp.
GGCCGTGGCCCGGTTCTACGGCGAACCGCTGCGCTGGGCGCTGGGACTGACGCTGCCCCAACTCGCCCTCTGGCAGCGCCTGGTGCCCGCGGTGCGCGCCTACGATCCCCTCGCCTCGGCCGTTTGGCTGTGCAAACCCCCTAAACGGCCGGAAGGAGTGACGTATGTCGGGTAGTGCTACCCAGGTCAGCGGCATCTCCGTCCCGATCTTTGCCGTCGACAACGCGACAGCGGTCATCAACCGCGTCAACAAGAGCATTGCCGGGTTGGGGTCGCAAACGAGCCGCTGGAGCCAGGCCAGCTCTCGCGCGGGCGGTGGCGCTTTCGGCCTCAACCGGCTGTCGGAAGGCATGGAGAGCCTCGGGGTTAGAACCCGCGACACATTCCGCGCGCTGGAGAAGATCGCGCCGGCGATCGGGCTGATCACCGGCGCGGCCACGCTGGGCGGCATGCTCGCCCTGGAGCTGCGGTTCGCCAACCTTGGCCAGCATGTGGCCAATCTGGGCCAACGGCTGGGCATTCCGGTCGACCGGCTGACAGCGCTGCAAGGTGCGGCACGGCTGGGCGGGCTTAGTGCCGAGGATATGAGCGCTGGCCTGGCGTCCCTTGATGAATCGCTGCGCGGCGCGACATTCCGAGGCGATGGCCAGAAAATCCAGGCCTTCAACGCCATCGGCGTCAGCTTCGGCCAGATGGGCAAGCAGGCGCGCACGGCCGACGATGCCATCCGTGATGTGGCCAACGGCATTAAGTGGCTGAATGACACGCGAGGCCGCGGCGCGGCGTTACGCGAAGCGCAGAATCTTGGCCTGGAAGGACTTTTTCCCCTTTTGGTGAAGGGGGCCGCCGGCATCGATGCGTTGGAGGCGAAAACCAAGCGCCTCGGCGGGGTGATGACGCCGGGGATGATTGAGCGGGCGACAGCGCTTCGCGAAGGCTTCCAGAGTGTGGCGATCGCCGCCGAGGGATTTGCCAACAAACTCGCCGATGCGGTCCAGCCGCAGTTCACCCGCATGAGCGAGGGGTTCGCAACCTGGATCTCGTCGATTGCGCCTGGGTTTTCTGAATGGGTCGGCCGCTTGGCGACACGGTTCGAGACGTGGGTAACCGGCCCGGCGTTCCAAGAGAATGTCTGGAAGCCTTTGAATGCCGGCATCGAAAGTTTTGCCGGTTGGGTCGATAACCTGACCGAGAAAGACTTCTCGGACTTTGGGAAACATCTGTCGGACATAGCGGATGACGTCGATAGGGCCGCAAGTGCGGCTATCACCTTCGGCGACACCTTATCCAACTGGCAACTGTCTCCGAAGCTAACGCACACCCTGGACTTGCTGAAAGTCCTCTTCCACGACATTCCCTATCACGCGGGCAAGAAGTTCCGCGAATTTTTCGGAGAGACGTCCGACTTCGAGGATCCGAACACGCCCGAGCCGCCGTCTGGCTTCGATCGTCTGCTCCGATACCAATCGCCTTCGCTGTACCCGAGCCAGGCGTACCCGTTTGGGTCGTCGCCGCAGGCGCCGATCACCGTCCCGCGGGCGCCAAGCGCTGCGTCGGGGGTGATGAACCAGGTGATAGATTTCTTCGCCAAGAAAGGGGTGCCGGCGGCAAACATAGCCGGCATCCTCGGCGGTGGCGTCGCCCCGGAAAGCAGTTTCGATCCGACGAAGTGGAACCCGGAGCACACCTCCTACGGACTGTTCCAAGAGGACAAAAGCAGCGGCCGGCTGGCCGCCTTGCAGAACCGCTACGGCGCCAACGCATCGGTCGCTGACCAACTGGACTTTGAATGGGGGCGGCCGGAGATGCAGGAGGCGCTCCGCCAGATGAAAGGCAAGAACGCGACGGACTCAGGGTCGATCTTCGCGCGCGTGGACGAGGCTCCCCGGGGCGGCCAGGCGGAATATGACCGGCGCGGCGCGGCCTCCCAGCAGTTCGAGAGCGCGGTGAATGTGCATCTCGACGTCAGCGTCCCGCCCGGCGCCCAAGTGGTTGCGCAGACCAGGACAAGCGGGGGGGCTAAGATGCGAACGCAGCCGCGCGTGGTCGTGGGCATGCCATCGGCTGGGTTTCAGCCGACACCAATGTTCACGCACTGAGCGCCTGAATGTCGGGACTTCTCTCCACCTTTCAGAGCTTGCTTCAGCAAGCCTATTGGCGCGGCGTGCCGTTCCTGGTCGATGCCTCGGAGACCACCAAGGGACGCAAGCTGGCGGTCCATGAATATCCATTCCGCGACGGCGGCTGGATGGAGGACATGGGCCGCAAGCAGCGCGAGTTCCGCCTGACGGGGCATCTGGTCGGCGACTTCGCGCCGGCCATGCAACTGCTGCTCGATACCGCGATCGAGCTGCCCGGTCCTGGCCTGCTGATCCATCCGACGCTGGGCGCCATGAAGGTCGCCCTGGTCTCCGCGTCCACCTTGGTCCGATCCGACAAGATGCGAGTGATCAGCATTGAGTTCGTGTTCCGCGAACAGGGTGAGAGCCTGTTCCCGTCGATCATCACCAAGGCGCTGTCTTCGGTGATCGGGGCTGTCTCGGATGCGCTGTTGAAGTTTGGCTCCGAGATCGCCATAGG
>JBEKLE010000783.1:0-2837 GCA_050010355.1 Rhodopila sp.
GATCAGGAGGCTCGCTTCACCTTGCGCGCGACGGCCGGCACGGTCGTTTCGCCTGTCGCACTCCTTCCCTTGACGGTCTGTTTCGGAGGCGCCGGCTTCCACCACGCCACAGGTTTTGGCGCTGCTTTCCTCGGCGGCGCAGCCTCCCCCCGTGTGGCCTTCCGTGGTGACGCGGCCACCACCTGCGCGGTTGTTTTCGCCGACGCCACTTTCGAACCAACCGGTTTCAATGCGGGTTCGGCCTTTTTCCGCGCCGCCACCGCAACGGTCTTCTTTCCCGTCGGCATCGGAATCACATCCGCCGGCTCTGCACCCTCGCCCATGTCCAGACCAAACAGCGCCGCCATATCGTCGGCCTCCAGCACTTTGCCCGCAGCCGGTCCCTGCTTCGACATCGGCAGCGCATCGCCGATATTGGCCACCAGATCGTTCTCGTCCACCCCGCGCAACCTGAACAGCAACTCCGGCTTCGCATCGAGCCTCGCGCCCACCCCGTACAGCGCCCCGGCCACGTGCTTGCACATCGAGGCGTGGTCCAGACAACTGCAGGCGAACTTGATGTCCGATGGTTTCGGAAACAAACCGGCATCCTGACGGCAGATCCGCTCCATCACACCTTTGGAGAACCGCCCCTGCAGCAGTTCCACCAGCGAGTCGATGCCGCCCGCGCAGTCCGAACAAATCGACTTCCACCGCGCTTTCGGCAGCTCGTTGATCGTGATCCTGATCGTATAGACCGATGAGCCGCAGACGATCGCGGTGACCAGATGCGGCGCGATCTGCAGGTCGATCACCAGCCCATTCCGCGCATAGCTGCGTCCGCGCTCCAGCCGGTGCTCGTAATCGCGGTAGCTTTCGAGGTTTTCGCACCAGGCCTTGCCCCAGAACGTCGTCGCGATCTTCTTCCCCTCGATCGCGACCGGCGACAGTACGGCGCCCTTCTTCCGCAGCTTGCTCGCTTCCCGCTCCGCCTTGCCGCGGCGGTCCGCGACCGAGACATAAGCCGGCCATTGATCCTCGTAATACCGTGCCACGGCCTTCACTCCCTCATCGCGGCGTTCAGATCGAGCGCGACGAGCCGCATGATGTCGTCGTTGCCCATCTCGGTCAGGTTGATCTCCGCCCCGCCCGTCAGAAGTTCATCTGACAACCCCTGCTTCGAGTCGATCAAGGCGTCGATCTTCTCTTCCACCGTGCCGCGACAAATAAATTTGTGTACCAGCACGTTTTTCTTCTGCCCGATCCGGAAGGCCCGGTCGGTCGCCTGATTCTCGACCGCCGGATTCCACCATCTGTCCACATGCACGACATGCGACGCCGCGGTCAGCGTCAGTCCCGAGCCGCCCGCCTTCAGCGACAGCACAAAGAACGGCACCGTCTCGTCCTCCTGGAACGTCTGGACCAGGGTTTTCCGGTTCTTCACCGCCGTCTCGCCATGCAGCACCAACCCGGGCCGGCCGAAGATCTGTCCCAGGAAGGCCGCCAGCGGCCCGGTCATCTCACGGAACTGGGTGAACACCAGCATCTTCTCCTGCTTGGCGGCCACGACCTCGGCGATCTCCCGCAGGCGGCCCCATTTGCCGCTATCCTCCTCCGCCCAGACGTTGTCGCCCAGCCATTGCGACGGGTGGTTGCAGATCTGCTTCAGCCGCATCAGCATCGCCAGGACCACACCCTTGCGCTCGATTCCGTCCGCTTCCTGAAGACGCTTCTCCAGGTCATCGACCGCCTGTCCGTACAGGGCTGTTTGCCGGCGGGTCAGTCCACACAGCGCCTTGATTTCGGTCTTGTCGGGCAGATCGGCAATTACCGACTTGTCGGTTTTCATCCGGCGCAGGATGTAGGGCCGCACCAGCTCCCGCAGCGGCCCGTAAGGATTGTCGGCGCGCTCCGCGAGGCCCTTGGCATAACGGGAAAACTGCTTGGCGTTGCCCAGCAGCCCCGGATTGATGAAATCGAAGATCGACCAAAGATCGCCGAGGTGGTTCTCGACCGGCGTCCCGGTCAGTGCGATCCGCGAGGTTGCCCGCAGCGCCTTCGCCGCTTTGGTCTGGCGGGCCGCCGGATTCTTGATCGCCTGCGCCTCGTCCAGAATGACGAAACGCCACGACGTCTCCGCCAGAGTCGGCATCCGCAGCAGCGACCCATAGCTGGTGATGGCCAGATCAAAATCCGCCGCCCGCTCCGGCGTGAATTGCCTGATCTGCTCGGCCGGCATCGCCGAGGGATGCACAATGGCCGCCTTCAGATCCGGGGCGAATTTCTCGATCTCGGCCGCCCAGTTGCCCAGCAGCGAAGCCGGAGCCACCAGCAGGCTCGGCTGGCCCGCGGCTTTCTGCACGAGCAGCAGCGACAGCACCTGGATCGTCTTGCCCAGGCCCATGTCGTCGGCCAGACAGGCGCCGAGGCCCAGACTGGACAGCAGGTGCATCCAGCGCGTGCCCACGCGTTGATACGGCCGGAGCGTTCCCTTCAGTGCCGGACCGGGATCGGCGCCCTCCCCGTCCGACCCGCGCAACGCCTGCAGAGTTTGCTCCAGCCACGGCCCGGCGGTGACGCGCGACCAGTCGGCATCGCGCCTCGGCCGCGCGGAACCGCTCCATCGTCTTTTCGAACCGCGCGCGATCAACTTCGACCCATTGGCCGCGCAGCAGCACAAGGTCCTCGGTACCCGTCAGCAGGGTCGCGACCTCCTCCTCGGTCAGCGGTTCGCCATCCAGGATGACGCTCATGCGGAAGTCGAGCACCCCTTCCAGCCCGACCGCTGACGGTTTCCGGCTGCCAACCGTGGCCGTAACCCGCGGCCGCCCCGGTCGGTTGGCGCGCCAGGTGGCGGG
>JBEKLE010000784.1:0-2570 GCA_050010355.1 Rhodopila sp.
TCGCCGGCGATGGTTCCCTCGGCCAGCGCGCCCTTGAAGCGGCGCCGCCACGGCGAGAAACCGTGGCGGGTCGCGATCACGTCCAGCGCCATGAAGCCGATGTTGTGGCGGTTGGCCGCCATCGCGGGCTCCGGGTTGCCGAGGCCGACCCAGAGCTGGGTCATACCGCCCCCCTGACCGCCCCCCTGGCCGTCCGACTGACGGCGGCCGGTGCTGGGTCTTTGTCCCGCGTGCGGCCGCGTCGTTTGATCCTGTGGCAACCCCGCACGGCTAGCCCTTCTTGGCGGGCGCCTTGCCTGGCGCCCTGGTGCCACCTTTGGCCGGCGCAGCAGCCGCGGTGGGGGAGCCAGCCGCGGCGGTTTCGGCGACCACCTCGATCTTGGTGGGCGGCACGACGGTCGCCACCACGAAGTCGCGGTCGATCACGGCCTTGACGTTCTCGGTGCCCTTGAGGTCATGCCAGCGGACGTTGTCGTTGAAATCCAACGGACCGAGATCAGCGGTGAACTGCTCCGGGATGTGGTCGGCGTCACAGTAGACCTCGACCGCGTGGCGGACGACGTTGAGCACGGCGCCGCGCTTGATGCCGGGGCTGATGCCGTCATTCTCGAAATGGACGGGAACGGCGACCTTGATGCGCTGGCCGGCCACGAGACGCTGGAAATCGACGTGTTCCGGCTTGTCGGAAACGGGATGGAACTGGACGCCGCGGATTAGCGCCCGGACGGGTTCGGCGCCGGCGTTGATCTGATAGAGGCGGGACTGCCAGCCGGCTTTGTGCAGCTCGCGGATCACGTCGCGCGGGTCGAGCGCGATCAGGTTGGGTTCCTGTTTTCCGCCGTAGATAACCGCAGGCACCTTGCCTGCACGCCGAGTTGCCCGCGCCGCCCCCTTACCGCTTCGCGCGCGTACCTCGGCCTCGATTGTGACAACGTTGGCCATCGTATGCTCCTGAATGACAAACGCCGGCCTCCAGGGGTGCCGGCGTGCGGGGGGCGTTTAGCCCACGGCTTGGTTCGGGGCAAGGGTTATGGGCGCCTGTCGGACAGGGACGTGACATGCTGTGTTCATACGACTGTCATTCGGATGTCATCGAACGCGGGGTACTGCCGGATGCTTAACCCGGGGAGATAGCAGAATGTACCGCAGACAAGCCGTGGCGATGGGCGCCGCCGCGTTGGGCCTGGCTGGCACGCGGGCGCGTGCCGAGACATTGACGGTATTCCGCGTCGGCATTCTGGGCGGCGAGAACACGCAGGACCGGTTGGCACGCTATGACCAGTTCCAGCAGTTGCTGTCGGAGCATTTGCGGATGCCGGTGAAGCTGTATCCGGCGGCGGATTACGCCGGCGTGATGCAGGGTATTGCGGCGGGACAGCTTGAGGCGGCCGAGTTCGGTGCCTCGGGCTTTGCGGGCGCCTGGCTTGACTGCAAGTGCATCGAACCGGTTGTCGTGCCGCAGGAGAAAGACGGGTCGACCTACTACTACTCGGTGATGGTGGTGCGGTCGGATTCGGGGATCAAGACGCTGGCGGACATGAAGGGGCACTCGCTGGCCTGGGCTGACCCGAATTCAACCTCGGGCTACTTGATCCCAAGTGCCACGCTGAAGACAAAGGGGATCAAGCTGGAGGATGGGGCCTATTTCTCGAGGACCGGGTTTTCCGGCGGGCATGAGCAGGGCGTGGTGGCAGTGCTGAACAAGCAATACGACGCGGCGGTGACCTGGACATCGGGCCAGGGTGACGAGTCGGAGGGATACACGCGCGGCAATCTGCGGTCGATGGTGGACCGGAAGATGCTGAATATGTCGGACATCAGGATCATCTGGCAGTCGGGGAAGATCCCCAACGGGCCGTGGGCGGTGCGGACAGCGCTGCCGGCGGACCTGAAGACGTCGTTCACGGCGTTTCTGCTGGATCTGCCGACGTCGCACCCCAAGGTTTACGACGATATCGAGCAGGGGGCGGGTGTTGGGTACGCGCCGGCGACAATGACGCTTTACCAGGACATCATCGATCTGCGGTTGGCCGAGCGGGGTGCCAACCGGTCCTGACCGGAAGCGGGGCGGGGCACTGGTGGTCTCGCCTTCAGCCCGCGTGGTGACGTAGAAGCCACCAGCCAATCCCACCGAGCATGACCGTAACGATCAGCGGTTCCCTGCCGGTTCCGGTGCGACACAACGGCAGTCCCCATGTACCCTGAAGCGGCCAGGCGAGTCTCAGTCCCTGCGGGGTGAGCATATCGGCGGCGAGGTGGGACAGGTAACCGACGGCCAAAGCGGACACGCCGCCGCGGCGGTATCCAGCGTGCAACAGGAGCGTCGTCAGGCCGATGACCGCGATCGCCGAGTGGGTGATTCCGCGATGGGAGAATGTTGAAGCGATGGCCGTTGAAATCGGCCTCGTGCGGCGTCCGACCCAGGATTTCGGGTGGTCGATGTCGGGGAGCAGCGAGCCGGCAACGACCAGACCGAGACAGATCGGGTCGAGCGGACGGACATGCAGCACGGGCGCCGCCGCGATCCACGTGGCGAGGCCGACGATGACGTGTGACCGAGCCATCATCGG
>JBEKLE010000785.1:0-2567 GCA_050010355.1 Rhodopila sp.
TCGCCGGCGATGGTTCCCTCGGCCAGCGCGCCCTTGAAGCGGCGCCGCCACGGCGAGAAACCGTGGCGGGTCGCGATCACGTCCAGCGCCATGAAGCCGATGTTGTGGCGGTTGGCCGCCATTCCGGGCTCCGGGTTGCCGAGGCCGACCCAAAGCTGGGTCATACCGCTCCCCTGGCCGCCCCCCTGGCCGTCCGATTGACGGCGGCCAGTACTGGGTCTTTGTCCCGCGTGCGGCCGCGTCGTTTGATCCTGTGGCAACCCCGCACGGCTAGCCCTTCTTGGCAGGCGCCTTGCCTGGCGCCCTGGTGCCACCTTTGGCCGGCGCCGCGGCGGTGGGGGAACCTGCGGCAGCGGTTTCGGCGACGACTTCGATTTTCGTGGGCGGCACGACGGTCGCCACCACGAAGTCGCGGTCGATCACGGCCTTGACGTTCTCGGTGCCCCTGAGGTCATGCCAGCGGACGTTGTCGTTGAAGTCCAGCGGTCCGAGGTCGGCGGTGAACTGTTCCGGGATGTGGTCGGCGTCGCAGTAGACCTCGACCGCGTGGCGGACCACGTTGAGCACGGCGCCGCGCTTGATGCCGGGGCTGATGCCGTCATTCTCGAAATGGACGGGAACGGCGACCTTGATCCGCTGGCCGGCGACGAGACGCTGGAAATCGACGTGTTCCGGCTTGTCGGAAACCGGATGGAACTGCACGCCGCGGATCAGCGCCCGAACGGGTTCGGCGCCGGCGTTGATCTGATAGAGGCGCGACTGCCAGCCGGCTTTGTGCAGCTCGCGGATCACGTCGCGCGGGTCGAGCGCGATCAGGTTAGGTTCCTGTTTTCCGCCGTAGATAACCGCAGGCACCTTGCCTGCACGCCGAGTTGCCCGCGCCGCCCCCTTACCGCTTCGCGCGCGCACCTCGGCCTCGATTGTGACAACGTTGGCCATCGTATGCTCCTGAATGACAAACGCCGGCCTCCAGGGGTGCCAGCGTGCGGGGGGCGTTTAGCCCACGGCTTGGTTCGGGGCAAGGGTTATGGGGACGGGTCGGACAGGGACGTGACATGTTGTGTTCATACGACTGTCATTCGGATGTCATCGAACGCGGGGTACTGCCGGATGCTTAACCCGGGGAGATAACAGAATGTACCGCAGACAAGCCATGTTGATGGGCGCCGCCGCGTTGGGCCTGGCTGGCACGCGGGCGCGTGCCGAGACGTTGACGGCATTCCGCGTCGGCATTTTGGGCGGTGAGAACACGCAGGACCGGCTGGCGCGCTATGACCAGTTCCAGCAGTTGCTGTCGGAGCATCTGCGGATGCCGGTGAAGCTTTATCCGGCGGCGGATTATGCCGGCGTGATGCAGGGGATCGCGGCGGGGCAGCTTGAAGCGGCCGAGTTCGGTGCCTCGGGCTTTGCGGGCGCTTGGCTCGACTGCAAGTGCATCGAGCCGGTTGTCGTGCCGCAGGAGAAAGACGGGTCGACCTATTATTACTCCGTGATGGTGGTGCGGGCGGATTCGGAGATCAAGACGCTGGCGGACATGAAGGGACACTCGCTGGCCTGGGCCGACCCAAATTCGACCTCGGGCTACCTGATCCCAAGTGCGACGCTGAAGACCAAGGGGATCAAGCTGGAGGATGGGGCGTACTTCTCGAGGACCGGGTTTTCCGGCGGGCATGAGCAGGGCGTGGTGGCGGTGCTGAACAAGCAGTACGACGCGGCGGTGACCTGGACGTCGGGTCAGGGGGAGGAGTCGGAGGGATACACGCGCGGCAATCTGCGGTCGATGGTGGACCGGAAGATGCTGAACATGTCGGATATCAGGATCATCTGGCAGTCCGGGAAGATCCCCAACGGGCCGTGGGCGGTGCGGACGGCGCTGCCGGCAGACCTGAAAGCGTCGTTCACGGCGTTCCTGCTCGATCTGCCGACGTCGCATCGCAAGGTCTACGACGATATCGAGCAGGGGGCGGGTGTCGGGTACGCGCCGGCGACGATGACGCTTTACCAGGACATTATCGATCTGCGGCTGGCCGAACGGGGTGCCAACCGGTCCTGACCGGAAGCGGGGCGGGGCGCAGGTGGTCTCGCCTTCAGCCCGCGTGGTGACGCAGAAGCCACCAGCCAATTCCACCGACCATGACCGTGACGATCAGCGGTTCCCTTCCGGTTCCGGTGCGACACAACGGCAATCCCCATGTGCCCCGAAACGGCCAGGCGAATCTGAGGCCCTGCGGGGTAAGCATATCGGCCGCGAGATGGGACAGGTAACCGACGGCCAAAGCGGACACGCCGCGGCGGCGGTATCCGGCGTGCAGCAGGAGCGTCGTCAGGCCGATGACCGCGATCGCCGAGTGGGTTATTCCACGATGGGAGAATGTTGAAGCAATGGCCGTTGAAATCGGCCGCGTGCGGCGTTCGACCCAGGATTTCGGGTGGTCGATGTCGGGAAGCAGCGAGCCGGCAACGACCAGACCGAGACAGATCGGGTCGAGCGGACGGACATGCAGCACGGGCGCCGCCGCGATCCACGTGGCGAGGCCGACGATGACGTGTGACCGAGCCATCATCGG
>JBEKLE010000786.1:0-2565 GCA_050010355.1 Rhodopila sp.
AAGAACGTCTGACCCGCCAGTTGCAGCACCACCCACTGCCCCGAGGAATCAGCCGCCCCCTTTCCGGGTGCAGGGGGTCCGCGAAGAAAATCCGGATCGCGTTAGCGCGGGCTGCGAGCCCCAGACCGTCGTCAGCGTCCTGCCGGTGCAGCGGACGGGGCGATCATAGAATCAAGGAGAACTGATATGGCCGACACCAGCGTGCAGCAGCATTTCGGCGAGAACTCTCCCGAGTATGTCGCCTATCGCCTGTTCCGGGACATTGCCCACGGCGAGGGTAAGGTACTGTCAGGCCCCAACGGACCGAAAGCCGACTGAAGCGGTAGTCGCTGCGGGTGACGAACCCGAACCACTCGAAGTTGGTCACGGCCGCCGCTGCTTCCTGCCGGGTTGGGTGAACCAGAGCCAGATTGTGAACGGCGTCATCAGCGCGATCCCTACCAAGGGGACGACCAGCCAGTAAGTCGAGATGCTCATGACCGACCGGTGAAGTAGGCGACGCCCAAGCCGACGCCCAACAAAAGCAGCGGCGCCACGACGAACCCGAACCACTCCATAGGTGTCATTACCGAAGCCTCCCGAGCACGCGTCTCGCCACGTAATGTAAGCCCAATCCGACGCTCAACCAAGTCACCGTACCGACGATAAACCGCCAGCCGAACTGGCCGCCCGAGATGCCGAAGGATGCCGCCGCAGCGGGTGCGATAGCGCCGGCTGCTGTAGCAGCGGTCGCCAGGCCGTTCAGCCAGGTAGCAGTGAGCTTCGTCCGCTCATTGTGGATCTGGGTCGCCTGGCTGCCGCTCATGCCGATACTCTAACGTTAGTGCGGCCAGCTAGCACTGCACGAAGCGGCCATCCGGAAGGCTTGTCGACGCACCCCTCAATCCCGGAAAACGGAAACGCCGGTCAGGATGGACCTGGCCGGCGTTCAGAGGAGGAGAGACATGTTGCTGCATGTCCTACTTCCGCTGCTGATTATTGTGGTCGTGACCATACGGGTCAAGGTTCACATTAAGAAGTAGCGGAGTGGCCCGGCCGGGGCAACTCGGCCGGGTTCCTCCGACACCTACTGGCACTGCACGAAGCGGCCATCCCCCGTTCTTCGCCTATCGGCTAACCGCACATCCGAGCGACACGAGCCCAGCGGCAATCAGCGCTGCCCCGACAAACAGCGCGAAGGCCACCGGCATGTCTAGGGCTTCGAAAATGATCTGCTGAAGCCCCACCCAGTTCGTCAGGTAAGGGCTGACCCCGATTTGGCGCCACAGCAGCATGACGGGGACCCGCTCCCAAACACCCGTCTGGAGCCAGTTAAATGTTTGCCACCCTGGAATGCCAACGGCCGCCAGACAACCGATGCTGAAAATCCATATCCCTATCTCGAAGAGGACTCCCGCCACCACCACCTGACTGTTCCGTGGCGCGGCTGGCAGCCTTCCGACCACCGTCAGTCTGCCACGGCGCGGACGTAACCTTGGTCCTTATAGTCCTGGACACATTCATGATCGTGCGTTGATGCGATGGTCGCGTAGATCGGGAACGCCAACGAGTGATTGCCGCAGGTAGCGACCTGACCCGTTGCCGGATTTCTCATTTGGATCGCCTCGGTGCAGCCCGCCAGCGTCAGGCACGCAGCCGTCATCCATATTGCTCGCGTCATGACGCCATCACTCCAATTTCATGACGATACCGTAGCAGACTGGCACGCCAGCAGGTCATCGACGTTGCGTCATGCCCTTGTTATCCACGTGGCGTGTATTTTATGGTTGCACAAATACACGTGGCGTGTATAATCCCCCCATCGAGCCACCCCGGCCCCGATGGAGACCAGCACCGGTGAACAACCCCGACCCCACCCACGCCCAACTCCGCGCGGAAGCCGCCGCGGATCGCCTCCTCGCCGAACAATCCGCCGTCACCGCCGTGTTCAGCGCCGCCATCCGCACCGCCATCGCCGCGATCGAGGCGCTGGAATTCCCGCTCGGCTGTCCGTCCGCCGGCTTCGACCTCGAAGACATCACCGCCACCATGAGCGACTTCCTGATTCTGCGCGATCCGCGGCGCCTCGAATACGAGGCCGACGCCGCCATCCGCGAACGGGCCGCCGTCTGATGCGCCCGCTGCTGAACCGGCACGAAATGCGCTCGATCCTCAACCTCCTCGATGAAGCCCTGGCCGCCACCCCTGGCACCGACGCCGCCTGGGCCAACCCCGGCTGGGCGATCCGCATGGCGCGCAAGCGGCTGCTCGATGTCGCCATCGCCGATGTCGAAGTCGACTCCGTCCCCGCCGCCGGAGAGGTCGCGTGATGAACGAGATCGCCCCCATCGTCGCGACCCCAGCGAGCGCGCTGACCCTCTCCGAACCACCCGGCCCCGACTCACTGCTCAACGCCGTCGCCCGCGCGGTGAAGGACCCCAGCATCGACGTGGCCAAGCTGGAGGCGCTGCTGCGCCTCCAGCGCGAGATCGTCGCCGCCGATGCCGAACTGCAATTCGCCCGCGCCATGTCCCAGTGCCAGGGTGAGCTGCAGCCGGTGCTGCGCTCGATGCCGAACACCGCGAC
>JBEKLE010000787.1:0-2564 GCA_050010355.1 Rhodopila sp.
ATTGAATTAGAAAAGGCGCTATAACTTCATTGCCCCCTTGCACGGGTAGGGGGAATTGGAACCGGCGGGAGTCTCTCTTAACTCACCCGCATTTCTGTCCAACGAATGGGGTCCACCTCCGTATCGGCGTGTAGAAAACGCCGTTTACGCGTCGATATTGCGCCGGCAGTAAGGTGCAGTAAAGCCGCCCGATCTTTGCCGCGGCTTCGCGCAACGGCTGACGAGATAGATCGGCTCCGTAAGCGTCTGCAATGTTTTCGATGCCCGGGGGAAGATCGACAATCAGTCCGTTGTATGGCGCCGGATGCAGTGAAGGCGTGACGAAGCTGCTTTTTCCCGTCAGGGCATCCAAAGCATTGAGGCGGTCCACGGACAGAGAGAAGCGGCTCGCGACTACGGAAGCTTGTTCCCTAAGAAGTGGCCTATTCACTGACTTCGAATGCGTCATGTTAAATTATTGGTAAGTTCCGCCGCCAGCCGCTCGTTCAGCGCCGCGATCAGCGTATTCTTCCCGGCGTGGCTTAGTTGAGAGGTGGCGAGAAGCTGGGGGGTAGAATCGAGCCGCTCTCGCGACCGTGTCAAGGAATTTTCGCCGTCGCCAACTGGATCAGGGGGCTCGGGGATGATCCGATTTTGGAACGGGGCGATCACCGCCGCGGTGAGTAATTACGGCAATCCTGATCGATGCTAAATCAGACCTATCTTGACGAAGCACATGACCGGATTGCCCGCATGGATGCGCCAAGCCATGCCGCGACATCGCTGATCGACAGACGGGTGATTTGCCGACGGATTGCGGTCGATGGCTTGCCGGGCAGGCCGCGAAGCCCCATTCTGTGGAAATGTTCGTTGTCACCGAAGCTGATGCCGCTGCAATCCGTGCAGTCTTTGACCAGGAGGGTGAATTGTCGGCCGCCATCGAGCTGCGCCGCCGGTTCCCCGGAATTGCAGACAATGCCAAGGCGCGGGTATACGCCCGGAGCATCGCCGGCTGGAAGCCGCCGCCCGCGCCGGTGCCGCCGGTGACGTGGCTCCATCCACGCAAGGAACGCCAGGACGGCCCCTGAGCGCCGCGGCCAGGTGCGCGTTGCCGACACGGAATTCTGGCCACCTGGCGTTTGAAAGGGAATGACCGGAAAAATCTGTCTGGGTGAGCATGGCGCCTCGACGCCTGATATGATCGGTCCAGAAGCGCCCCCTTGTATCGCAGCCGTCAGGGCGTGGCGGACGACGGCTATTGCCGAAATAAGGATGTGAGCGCCTGGAGCTCCGGCGCCGCGATCCGCTCAGACTGACTGGCAAGGAGGTGAACGATGCGGTCAAGGTTGGTCCATTGCGTGATCAGGTTCTCGGCTTGCTGGCCTTAGTTGCCAAGGATGGCGCCTATGACCAGGATGGCGTCTAGGCCGATGTCGCCGACCGTCATCCTGATGCGGCGGTGATCGTGCCACCGTGTTCGTTCCATGGCGGTGCTGAGCGAGATTGCGGACCGTCTGGCGTGGCAGACAAGCCCGATGGCTGCATCTCGGCCCGGCCGCCGCGCGTGGCAAGGTTACCCCCATTTTGGTGGATAAACCTATGGACCATCTGTCCCGCGCTCTAGACTGGCCTGGGTCATCCCCGTCCTCTCGCAGTGCAGGCCGTTCAGAAGCGGATCAGTCGCTGGTCATCCAATTGTTCTGATAGAAGTTATGGGCAGGAGCATGGAACGGCGCTGTCTCAGAATGCGCGGCAGCGATGGAGCTTAGGGCCATGAAACCGGCTCGGATCAAGGTCTTCATCGTCAAGACGTGTGTCATGGCACTCTCCTCTCCCGTTCCGTCGGTCACTGGCTGTAGGATCCGGTCTGCTGCATCCGCTCGTTCTCGATCCACACATGATGGACCTATGCAGACAGAATGATAATGCTGCCGACGGTATTGGATTTATGCAGCAGACGATGAGGTTGGGTTGCCCGGCTCTGGGCAGGCAAGGTCGAGCGCAGCCGCGAGGATGCACGGCCGTTGCCGCTCAGTCCGCAATCGCCCCGAACAGCAGCAGCTGTCTCGGCTTCGCATGGCTGACCGCTGGGCCACCGCATCCTTCCCGGATATAGGTCGCCAGCGCCGCTGCCGCGCCTTGCGCAGCATCAGCGACAATCCGCGCCGCGATCGCCCGGCCATGCACCTCGTTGCGTGCGGCCGCCAGGCGGACCCGCACAGGTGCCGTCACCCGCCCGGCCTGGGCAACCTCGACCTCGCGGCAGAGCAGGCGGTCCGCCGCATCCTGATACGCACGGCAAATTCTCGCCGCATACGCGATCTGCGTATCCACCAGGCCCCGCAGGCGCATGATTGTCTCATCCCGCCCGTAACCGGCTTCGAGGGCACACGCCTGGTAGCTCATCTCACGTGCCATGCCAGCGCGCGCATCGTGGAATTCCAGACCGCGTTCCGCTATCAGCGTATCCACCAGTGACCGCGATGGCGCCAGCCGCGCCAAAAGTTCGATGCTCGGCCGCTCAAGCTGGCCGCCAGGAAACACCACCACACGCAACGTGTCAGAGGCCAACCTGATTGCCATCC
>JBEKLE010000788.1:0-3102 GCA_050010355.1 Rhodopila sp.
TCGCAGAAGGGGCTGATGGTGCCGCCCGGGCTGTCGTTCACCGCGATCAGCGACAAGGCACTGGCGGCCGCTCGCGCGGGCGGATCGCGGCGCAGCTACTGGGACTGGGAGCCGCTGGTGACGTCCAACAAGACCGGCTTCTTCCCCTACACGCCGGCGATGAACCTGCTGTTCGCGTTGGACGCGGCGCTGGACATGCTGGCCGAGGAAGGTCTGCCGAACGTCTTCGCCCGACACGCCCGCTATGCCCAGGCGACCCGTGTGGCCGCCGCCGCGTGGGGGCTGGAACTGCAATGCCTGGACCCGGCT
The DNA here is from genome assembly GCA_050010355.1 of Rhodopila sp. Taxonomy (GTDB): domain Bacteria; phylum Pseudomonadota; class Alphaproteobacteria; order Acetobacterales; family Acetobacteraceae; genus Rhodopila. The sequence continues at coordinate 310 of JBEKLE010000788.1, forward strand.
GCCTATGGGCCGGGTGTGACGGCCATCCGCACGCCGGAGGGCCACAGCGCCGACCGGCTGCGCAACGTAATCCTGGAAAAGTTCAACATGAGCCTGGGCAACGGGCTCGGCCGGATGGAGGACCGCGTCTTCCGCATTGGCCACATGGGAGACCTGGGCGTGCTGTCGCTGACCGGCACGCTGACCGGGGTCGAGATGGGGCTGCGCGCGGCCGGCATTCCGCACAAGGCGGGCGGCGTGCAAGCGGCGATGAACTTCCTCCGTCATGACGGTTGCGGGCGCCGGTGCGCTGGTCCGCCGCGTTCCAGCTTGATGGGCGGCGCGTTCGAGGTCTTCCTGGTGTTCCTGCGGCTGGGCTGCACGAGCTTCGGCGGTCCGGTCGCGCATCTTGGCTACTATCGTGCCGACCTGGTCGCGAAACGGCAGTGGCTGACCGAGGCGACCTTTGCCGATGGCTGGGCTTCACCCTGCCTTCGGCCGTGGCGATGACGCTGTTTGCCTATGGCGTTGACGCGGTCGGCGACCTGTCGCACGCAGGTTGGCTGCGGGGTCTGAAACTGGTGGCGGTCGCGGTCGTGGCGCAGGCGGTCTGGGGGATGGCCCGCAGTCTGGCTCCCGATCGCGTCCGGGCGAGCGTGGCTGTCGCCGCCTGTCTGGTGTGCCTGGCGGTGCCGTCATCGATCGGCCAGATTGGCGCGATCCTGCTCGGCGCTGTGATCGGGCTGACCGGGCTGCCGCGCGAGGTGCGAGGTGCCGACAGCCCGGCGAGCATGGGGGTTCGGGTCCCGACGGCAGTCGCGGTCGCCCTGCTGGTGGCGTTCTTCGCGTTGCTGTTCGGCCTGCCGTTGCTGGCGGACGTGGCGGGCGGTCATTTCGTCCGGTTGGTCGATGCGTTTTACCGGGCGGGGTCGCTGGTGTTCGGCGGTGGGCATGTCGTTCTGCCGCTGCTGCAGTCGACCGTGGTGACGCCCGGCTGGGTGGATCAGAACCTGTTCCTGGCGGGCTATGGTGCGACGCAGGCGATGCCCGGGCCGATATTCACCTTCGCCGCGTTCCTGGGGGCGGCGGAGATACCCGGACCGAACGGGTGGGTTGGTGCCCTGGTGGCGACGGTGTCGATTTTTGCTTCGTCGTTCCTGCTGGTCGGCGGGTTGCTGCCGTTCTGGGACACGCTGCGGCACCGTGATGGGGTCCGGGCGGCTCTGCGGGGCGTGAACGCGGCGGTCGTGGGCGTGCTGCTGGCGGCGCTGTTCACGCCGATCTGGACCGGTTCAGTCCACAGTTCGGCCGATTTCGGGGTTGGACTGGTGGCGTTCCTGCTGCTGACGCTTTGGGGGATGGCCCCGTGGGCGGTCGTGGTGCTGGGAGCGGTTGCGGGTCAGGCACTTGGTAGCCAGGGGCTACTGGTGTGACGGCCGCCTTGGCTGCCCGCTGTCAGGCGTCAATCGTTCGGGGCGGAGGTTTCCAGCGGGACCTGCCGCTCAGCGAACGCGGCCTGTGGCTCGATGCCGGGCAGTCCGGAAGGCTCCTCATACGACACGGGCCTGGATGCCGCCGACTGTTCGGGGGCCGGAGGCTCGCCAGCCCGCGCGGCAAAGAACCTGCGCCAGATGGCGTGCAGGAACCCCCCTGCCCCCGCCGGCATCAGGAATATGACCGCGATCAGGATCACGCCGTAGACCGCGCCGGGCGCTGCCTTGGACACCTTGTCGGCAAGGTTCGGCACGAACTCGATGAAGGCCGCGCCGATCAGCGTGCCGCCGATCGATGACACCCCGCCGACGATAAGCCCCACGAACAGGAAGATCGAGACGAAGACCCCAAAGCTGTCAGGTGCGACGAACTGCACTGCGATCGCGCCCAACGAGCCGGCCAGACCGGTGTACATCGCACTCAGGGCGAAGGCGCGGGTCTTCACCATGGCCAGGTTGATGCCCATCGCCTCGGCTGCCATCGCGTGATCGCGAATTGCCATCATCGCCCGTCCCATCCGGCCCCGAACGATGTTCCAGGCGATGACGTAAAGCACCACCGCGACGGCGACCGTGAAGATGTAAAGCCACTGGTCTGGCGACAGCGCCAGCCCGAACGGGGCGTCCGGCTTGTCGATGACCAGGCCCTGAACGCCGCCGGTCCAATCCTCGAACGCCTTATACTTCAGGATCTGCGGAATCGCGACCGCCAGGGCGAACGTCGTCAGCGCCAAATAGAGGCCGCCCAGCCGCAGCGCCGGCAGACCGAGCAGGAAGCCGACGACCGCGCAGACGACGGCCGAGATCGGCAGGGTGGCCCAGTATGGCACGGCGGTTGCGGACATCAGAATCGCCGAGGTATAGGCGCCGATCGCGTAGAACGCGCCGTGTCCCAGCGAAATCTGGCCGTTGAAGCCGGTCAGCAGCGAAAGGCCTAGGATCGCGATGGCATAGACCACCACCATCGTTATCTGGAACAGGTGATAGTCGGTGAACAGCGTCACCGGCACGATCACCGCGAGCAGCACAAGGATGGCGACGATCCAGGATGTCCGCATGTTCCTCATACCCGGCTGTAGACTCGACGGCCCATCAGGCCGGTCGGCTTGATCGTGAGGACTGCGACAATGATCACCAGCGCCATCGTCAGTTTCAACTCGGTTCCGACCAGGTAGGCACCGCCGAGATTTTCTATCACACCCACGGCGAATCCGCCCAGCACCGCCCCCAGCGGGCTGTCGATCCCTCCCAGCAGGGCACCGGCGAACGCGTAGAGCAGGATGCCGGACATCATATTCGGATCCAGAAACACGACCGGCGC
>JBEKLE010000789.1:0-2557 GCA_050010355.1 Rhodopila sp.
TCGTCGTTCCACCATAGCGTCGGCGTGATGCCCAGCCGGACCTTGTCCCTGGACAGTGCGGTCGAATGTGCGGTCATGACGAGGCCCCCTAGTTTACGATGGCGGGTGTTGTGGCTTGGCAGTGTGATGCGGTGAGACCTGGCCCGATCCCGTCTGAGTAACCGACGGAGCCATCGAGCTCGCGGGCGTGCCGCCGAACGCCGGGATCACCGGTGGGCCTTCCCATGAGCCATATCCCGGCGCCTTAGCGCCAGGCGGATGCGCGCCGATCGCCGGCCAGAGCAGGCCTTCCGCATAGGATGCGGGCGAGACCATGAACGTCGCGTTGTCGGCCCGGGCGCCGTACTTCTGCGTCCAGCTCTGCGGCAGCGCATACCAGATCCCGATATACCAGAGCTTGATGATGGCGCGGGCGACCGGCCCGAATTTCTCATCGCCGAGGATCTGCACGCGCAGCGCCGCTTCGCGTTGGCCGGAGCGCGGCAAGTTGCGGTAGCAGTTGAGCAAGTCATTAAGGACACCGCCGGCAACCCGTTGTGTCGTCTCGAAATAAGCCTCCGCCTGACCGGTGCCGAGCAGCTCGAACCGAGTGTGACACGTCATCTCGACCGAGAAATCAAGGAAGTCCGCCAGCGGACTACTCATGGCGTTGCCCCTGTCGCGCCGATCTCGAAGGTGGGAGCGGCGTTGTAGACCGACCCGTCATTCAGCGGATTGCGCATGAGCTGGTTCACCTTGTTACGGATCCCGAACATCATCGGCACGGCCTCGTTCAGCCGATCGGGCTGGCCGTTGAAGGCTTGCTCGATCAAGCCAAGGAAGGCCGCGTATGCAGTGTTGAATGCCACAGCTGCGGCGTACGTTTCTGAACCGGGCTCGTAGTCTGCGAGCTTGGCGTCGGTCTTTATCGGATAAACCGCGGTCCAGTCGACCTTCAGCTCCGGACCCGTCGGGACCGGCACCGGGCCGCCTTTTGGTCCCGGGTCATCCGACTTCTGGTAATAGCGCCCGTGCTTGAGCTGATTGAAGCGATAAAAATGCGCCAGCTCCCCGTCGGGGCCGAAGATGCCGCGGTCCTCGCCTTCACCCTGCGCGATTATCGCGTTTATAGCGTAGCGCCCGGTCTCCAGGTTGGTGACCGGGAACAGCCGGCCGCCGCCGGAATAGTAGTGGTCGGCCGTCACCTGTTTGGCGGGATCGCCGATGAAGATCGTCTTGCCGCTGGCCTGGGCCGATTGCTCCAGATGAATAAGGCCCTGTTCGATCGCGCGGTAGAACTCGCCAATGCTGTAGTAGTACAGTTCCGGCTCGTTCAGGCTGGCGGCAAGGAAGGACTGGGCGCGCCGGTCGGACCGCGCCATTAACCGCATCTCCGGTTTCGGCGCCATGCTTGGCCGCTCGATCTTAAGGAAGGTCGCGACGGCGTCCTGTGAAAACGCCTGCAGATGGACCTCGAAATCCCGCTCGCCGTCCGGAAGGTAGGCCGGATAGCTGGGGACGAAGCCGGAATCCGATAGCTTAGGCTTGCCATCGATCGCGTTCAGGAGGTTGGCAGCCAGTGCGAGGTGCAGCATTTCCTCCACCGCGACCACACGTAGCACCTGTACGGCTTCGAGGTTCCCGCCCGGCTGGGTCGAGTCCGGCTTGATCGAGTCCGGCTTGATCGAGTAGAGCGCCGTCAGATAGGGCGGCACCGTGGCATGCTCGAGCTGCATGGCCACGTGTAGATAGTGCTTGAGCATCTTGATCGTGGTGATTTTTTGATCCTGCACGCTATCCTCCAATCGCTGGGGTTAGGCGGCGCGAGATTTTGCGGTTGCCAGTTGCTTCAGCATGGCCTGCGCGCTGCGAAAGCAGAGTGCGGCGATAGTAAGGGTAACGTTCGCCGTGCCGATCGTAGGCATGCTGCCCCCACCGCAGAGAAACAGGTTGTCATGGTCCCAGGACCGCTGGTCCGCGTCGACGACGGAGCTGTTGCGGTCGGATCCCATCACATGGGTGCCGGCGAGGTGATTGCCGCCGCGAATCACGTAGCCTTCGCCCTCGTAGGCGACGTATCCGTAATCGGCCGGGTCATAGGCAGTGTAGTCAGCGGCACCCAGGCGCTGGAACAGCAGCTTTGCAAACTGCCGGGCATAGGCCGCGCCGCGCATCGAGTAGTCGGGAATGTTGTAGGAGAGCACCGGCCGCATGTTGCCCAGACGATCGGGTTTATAAGCCGGATCGACATAGACGCGGTTGCTCGGGTTAGGCATGACTTCAATCATGAAGGCGAGCTGTAACTGACGTGAGACGCGATCGATCAGGCCTTGCCGCAGGTCCTGGCCGTACTTGTTCTGGCTGTCCACCAGCTCGATCAGGTCGGAATAGGGGGAGCCGACTGCCCAGCCCCAGCCATCATTATGAATGTCGACGCTGAATGCGGCCTGGCGCGAGCGGAACGGACCACCACGCAGATCAACAATGCCCCCGGTGCAATTGGTGCCGCGCATAACGCCGCAGATCTGCGGCATGAGCGCCCAGCTCAGCAGATAGGCGTGGTCCATCAGGTTTCGGC
>JBEKLE010000790.1:0-2556 GCA_050010355.1 Rhodopila sp.
ACGATCGAGGACCCGAAATCGTGCCTGGTCAGCCAGACGCCTGAGAACGCGTGGTCCTTGATGAGCACGATGACCGGGCGCATGCCGATCGCCTCGATCGCGGACGCGACCAGGACAGCGAGGTCCAGGCAGGTCGCGAGCTTCTCGGAGAGAACCTCTCTGGGTGGCCGGATCCGCTGGCCCACCACCTCGAACGAAGCGGGAGGATTGACGTAGCGGATGTCGAGGGAGGCCACGGCGCGCCAAAGCGCTTCAACCTGCTCCCACAGGCGGGCCTTGCTGGTCGCCTGGTAGCCCTCCAGGCCATCCGTCTTTCCCGCCGCCCGTAACTGGTCCGAGGTCAGCCGGAGCAGCTTGCCGATGGCGGGATCGTTAGGCTCAACGAAGGCGGCCAGGATGTCCGGGATGCCGCCCGAACCTCCCCATTCGTTGCGGGCCAGCATCCGCAGGTCCAGGTTCCGCTCGCCGAGCTTCTCGCCCAGGGCATCATCCGCGAGGCCACACCGCCGCACGGTGAAGGTCACGACCGCCCGCGTGCTCTCCGTCAGCGCGTCCAGTATCTTTCCGTCCAGTGCCACGTCGAGGTCGCTCAGAACCCGTGTCTCGTTTTCTTTGACACTCTGGAGAACCCATAGCCGGGGCCGGATCACCGATGGCTCGCAGGCCAGCTCGACGATAATGTCGCCCGCGGCCCTGGGATCGTCCACGGTGATACTGAGAGCGGTCAGCACGGGCACGTGGTTCTGCCAGAGCGCGACGTTCACCGCCGGTTGCATCGTCGCTGATATGGTTACGGCGGCGGGAGGCGGCCCCGGTTCCGGATCTTTCAGGACAGAATCGACGCCGTCAGCGTTCGGCGAGGCTATCGGCGTCAGGTTCGTCGTCCTTCGTCAGTGCGCTGGAGGCGGGATACCACCGAGCGTTGCCAGCCAGGTCCGCGCATAAACAGACAGGTATGGTCGTGATTTGCAATGTATTTGCCGACGTGTCGGACGGGAGGATGCTCGAGGCGCGTGGAAGGCGAGAAACCCCAGTGGTGTGGCCCCCACGCCGACAGCAACACCGTTGGAACCCGATTGAGAGACCAACTCGACGAATATGCTGATCGTCCTCGATAAGCGCGGTCGGGCATGGGGCCGCTGTCGCAAGGCATCTGTGGCATCTCGCGCAGAATGAGATGTCGGTCCAGCCTACCCGGGCACCGCGCGGAGGCGTTCCGTGGAAACTGCCGACGCAGGGATGCACATGGCATCGGGGAAGGCCCTGAACAGCGCGTCCCGCTGCGCCAGCGAAAGCCCGTAGCCGAGCACGGCCGAAGCGAACGGCGCCGACGCGGCACCGTCGGTGAATGTGATCCTGCCCCTCAGCAACACGATGTCCGCCCAGCCCACAACATGGTCGTGCCACCACGAGGTGTCCGTACGCGCCGGTATCAGTGCGGTGACGCAGCGTGAATTTCCGGCCTCCACCTCGCTGCGAGCCTTCTCGAGCCACGCCGACATCGCACGGCCGTACGGCGGATTCGTAAACGGTCCCCGGCCACGCATGGGCCAGCCCGTCATCGGCAACCGTGAAATGCAGCTTCGCCCTCACGGCCGACCGACCCTTGCCCGGGCTGCACGGGTCGGTGTCGATCGGTCCGACCGCCGCCACTATCCGCTGCATGAGCCAGGCGGGGGTGTACCACTCCTGATCCACAGAGGACGATGCCGCGGACGCCCAGAAACCTATGGCGGTTCCCTTTGGAATCAGGCAAAGCCCCGCTCCGATGGCCAATCCCAACCCCTCCAGGCTGGCGATATGGCCGGTGCCGAGCCGCTCGACAGCTTCAATGGCGGGAATGCTGGTCCCGGCGATGACGGCGACCGACCGTCGGCTCAGGCGCCGCCGCTTCCGCAGTGCGAACAAGCGCGGCCCAAGACCTCCGTCTCCCGCAAGTGCGCGCCCGGAAATCTCGAGGCCAAGAGCTTCGGCGAGTGCCGACAACGTATCCACGCTGCCGCGGCCGGATTCGATGGCACCCACGGCATTGCGGCGCAGTCCGCCCTTCGCGGCGAGCTCGGTCTGGTTCAAGCCAGCCTCGCGCCGAGCCTTTCTGATGAATGCGCCGAGGCCAGGGCGTTGCACTTGAAACCTAATCGGTTAATGGACTGCAATGGTGCCTTTTGCACACAATAGCATGCTAGGCGCAACCATTGCGTGTAGGCTGTTATGGTCGCCACTGCCGTTCCACCAGCGCGCGGAGATCGCCAATCCGGCATTCCAAATCACCGACCCGGTCCGCTGGGATGGCCCAGGCGCGCAAGGATCTCCGCCATTTGGCACCGACCGAAAGTAGGATTTCGGCCGCTCCATTCGCGAATGGCATTCGGACCATGACGTGCTTTCCGTCGGCGGATGGAGTGATCCTGATTTTAAGCTGACTGTTCATGACGGCACCGCGCCCTGATCCCGCGCCGCCAACACGGCCCCCACCAACTTATGCAGACCCCGCAGCGAGCCGCCTCTTGGCCACGCGGAGGCCAGCGCTGCCAGTTCCACGCCATCCAGCCCTGT
>JBEKLE010000791.1:0-2553 GCA_050010355.1 Rhodopila sp.
GGCGGCAAGGCAACCCCGCTTTGCTCGAACATCGGCACGAACTGCGGCAGGACCGCGGTCAGCAGCAGCGTGACCGCGCCGATCATCGCGACCAGCAGAACCGCGGGATAGATCAGCGCCGAAGTCACCGTAGACGCGAGCGCACGCTGACGGTCCAGCAGATCGGCGATCCGCACCAGCGTCGGCCCCAGATTGCCCCCGGCCTCGCCGGCGCGCACCAGCCCTACATGCATCGCCGGAAAACTGCTCCGGTACCGCCCCATCGCCGCCGACAGCGGGTTGCCGTCCCGCACCGCCTCGCGCAGGCCCGTCACCGTCGGTCTCACCCGGCCAGGCGCGGTCTCCTGCATGTAGCGCAGCGCCCGGTCCAGATCCTGACCGGCCGTGAGCATCGTCGCCAGTTCGCGAATGAGGTCGGCGACATCCTGCTTCCGCAGCCCCCGCTGGCCGCCCCGGGCGAACTGCAACAGGCCGCCCCAGCGTGACGCCCTGTCAGCCGGTTCGGCATGCACCGGCATCGTGCCCTGCCGTTGCAGGCGGGTGATCACCTCCGCCTCGCTCGCAGCGTCCATCAGGCCGGCCAGCCGTTCGCCGCCGGGCCCAATGGCGGTATACCGGAACGTCGTCATGGGTCGGCCCGGATGCTGCGCGTGACCTCCTCGATCGTGGTGTCGCCCACCAGCGCCGCGGCCAGCCCGGCGTCGAACATCAGCTCCATCCCGCCCGCAACCGCCGCCTGCTCGATCGTCGAGTGGTCGGCGCGCGCGAAAATCAGCCGTTCAATCTCCGCTCCCAGCTCCAGAAACTCCGCGATCGCCGCTCGGCCGCGGTAACCCGTCTGACGGCACGATGCGCACCCGACAGCGCGCCAAAGCTGAATTGGTCTGGTCTGAGCCCGCTGATCCAGCCGAAACCGTTTGACCAATTCCGGCGGCGCCGGTTCGGCCTGCCGGCACTCCTGGCACAGCCGGCGCACCAGGCGCTGCGCCATGATCCCGCGCAGAACCGCCGTCAGCAGATAGTCCTCCACCCCCATGTCACGCAGCCGCGTGACCGCCGCCGCCGCCGAATTGGTATGCAGCGTCGACAGCACGAGGTGCCCGGTCAGCGCCGCTTGCACCGCGATCTGAGCGGTCTCGCCGTCACGGATCTCACCCACCATGATAACGTCGGGATCCTGCCGCAGGATAGATCGCAGCAGGCTGGCGAAGGTCAGACCGATCTGCGACCGCACCTGGATCTGGTTGATGCCCCGAAGCTGAAACTCGATCGGGTCTTCCACCGTGATGATCTTGCGGGTGACCGCGTTAAGCGCCAGCAGACCGGTATACAGCGTCGTTGTCTTGCCGCTGCCGGTCGGCCCGGTCACCAGAACGATGCCATTCGGCAGTTGCAGGGCCGATCCCAGCTTCTTGATGACGACCGGCGACAGCCCCAGGCGGCCATAATCGAACGCCACGGCAGACCGGTCCAGGATGCGCAGCACCACCGTCTCGCCGTGCAGCGACGGAATCGTGGAAACGCGGAAATCAACGTCCTGACCGCGTACAGCCATCTTGATGCGGCCATCCTGCGGCATCCGCCGCTCCGCGATGTCCAGCCGCGCCATGATCTTGATGCGCGACGTGATGGCGGCAGCCAGATTGCGCGGCGGCGGTTCCGCCTCGTGCAGCACACCGTCATACCGGTAGCGAACGCGAAGCCGGTCCTCGAACGGCTCGATATGAATGTCGGAGGCCTGTGTCTCCACCGCGCGCGTGATCAGCAGATTGACCAGCCGGATCACCGGAGCCTCGCTGGCCAGGTCCTTCAGCCGTTCGGCGTCGTCTTCCAGCGGCGCGTCGGCCTCGCTGTTAACCGCTGCCTGACCCGCTTCCGGATACAGCCGGTTCAGCGCCGTCTCCAGTTCGATCGGCACCGCGACTTCCAGCCGCACGCGCCGCCCAGTAGCCACCGCCACGGCCGCCTGCGTGAACGGATCGAGCGGATCAGCCGCGGCCAGCACCACCGTCGTCTGGTCCGCGGCGAGGGGAATGGCGCGGGCATGCCGAAGAAAACCGGCGCTCAGCAGATCGGGCAACACCGGTTCGAGTGGCGGATACCTGTCAGCGGACGTCACCGGTGCCGACAGCAGGCTGGCATAGGCATCTGCCAGTCCGCGCTCCGATACCAGACCAAGCTGGATCAGGACCGAATCCAGCCGCTGATCCGATTCAGCCGCAACCCGGCGCGCACGCTCCAGCGTCCTCTGGTCGCAATGTCCCCGCTGAACCAGTATATCGCCCAGTGCATCCAACTGCTGATCGGTGACGGTCGTTCCCATCCAGGCCGCCTCCCCTCACCTACTCGAACAGGTCGCCAATGACATGCAAATGACGGGTCAGCGATCCGCCAATCTGCTTAATGAGACGCGTGATTGACACATCCGACCTGGCGTGGCTATGGCCGCTCGTGACAGCGCCGTTCGTCGGCAGCTTCCTGGGCGTCCTCATCACCCGTCTGCCCGCGCAAACGCCCATCGCTCTCGCCCGCTCCGCCTGTCCCCACTGCCGC
>JBEKLE010000792.1:0-2550 GCA_050010355.1 Rhodopila sp.
CGTTCCGGGGACTGACGGCAGGACGCGAGTTGACCAAATCCGAACTGATCACAGAAATAGCGACCGCCCATCCACACCTTCGTGGCGAGGACGTTGAAACCATCGTGACAACCATCCTCGGCGGAATAGCATCAGCGCTGGTGCGCGGAGATCGGGTTGAACTCCGCGGCTTTGGCGCCTTTACGGTCAGGCGACGCGACCCGCGTACCGGGCGCAATCCGCGGAATGGTGATCCGGTCTTGGTCGATGCGAAATCGGTTCCTTCCTTCAAGGCGGGAAAAGATCTAAGCCTGCGCGTGGATGCTGGGAGAGCTGCCCGTACCGGCCCAAAAACGGGGCTGACAGAGCTGGACGGGGCGTGGCTCAAAGGCGGGTTACACGCGGAGACGGATTGACGCTGCCTGAGCGGATGATGGCACCCTGATTTTTTCGGATGGTGCGAATATGGCTCGATGCGTTGGTGCAGCCGCGATGCTGCCGGAGAGTGACCGCAAGGACCTGGCCATTCAGGCGTTGGCACGATCGGCAACGATCAGCGATTTGTCGGTCCGGCACGACGTGAGTCGCAAGTTCGTCTACCAGCAAGCGCACAAGGCCTCTGCGGCGTTGGATGATGCTTTCATGTCTGCCGCGTCGGAAGACGAAGCACCGTTCCGGTTGACGGTCACCCCGACATGGCTGCGCCAGGTGATCGTGGCGCTGACGCTGATCTGCCGCAGTTCGTATCGCGGCGCCGGGAGCCTGAGGATGTCCGACGTATTCGCCCCGTGCGCGTCGCGCTGCAGAACCAGCGCGACGACTTGCTCGCCTTCGCCGGCGTGCTCGACGCGAAGCTGGTCGACATCGCGCAGACCCATAGGATCGCCGAATCCCTCGTGCGTGAGGCGTGTGTCTTGCATCGCCTGCCGAGCACCTCGTCTGCGTACTGGCAGGGATGGAATCGGCTTCGAGCGAAGATGGGTGACAAGTTTCACACGCTGTTCGACGCCGTCAGCCGGACCATGGCGCAAACGCCGCGCAGCAGTTCGCTTGTGGAAAACCTCAATTAACGGCTGCGCAACTACTTCACGCTGCGCCGCCACCTGCGCGGTTCATACTTGGGCTTGCTGCGGTTCTTCTTGAACCATCGGCACTTCATGCGCAGCCGGCGTGTCGAACGCAATGGCAAAAGCCCGCGGGGATTGATGACCGGCCAAGGCCATCCGCATTGGCTGACGCTGTTGGGCCTCGGGCCGCTTCAACCCCGGCAAGCTTGATCCGGGGAGGCCTGGCCGCCCCCCGCACAGAACAATCTTCGAACCGAAATCCGGCCCTTACAGGCCGGCGGTTTCCGCGCGCCTCTGTAACCCAAAAGCCGCTGATTCTGAACCACGCCATTTTCCCTGAAAATCACGGAAGTCGCCAGTCCTTGACTGTATCTTTCGCAATTTCGTATGGTGCTAACCCATCTAATTCATAGCGACCGGCAGTCGTATCCTCGTTGTATATAGGCAACATAATGTCCACACTTCCCCGCCTGCTGGTTGGACCGCGTTTCGGACCGTATCTGGCAGGCGCTGGAGGTTGATCGGCACGGTCTCAACGGAGCACTAGCCCCGGCGATCAGCTCGGGCGCAGGATCAGCGTGTTCACCAAGCCGCGGAACAGCGCGGCGTCCGGGCAACTGGCGGCGAACGCCAGTTTGATTCGGGAGGCGGTTTCCTTGATCCGCACCGCCACCTTGAGCAACCGCAGCCGAAGCGTGGAGAAGTCGCCCTTGGCCAGCGGTTGCTGCCGGGGAATTGCGTCATGCATCAGGCGCATCAGCCAATAGGCGGCGGTGTGCAAAATCAGGCGCATCTGGTTGGCCAGCGGCGAGCGGCAACTGGTCCGGTCGGAGGCCAGTTGGCTCTTGTGCCGCTTGATCAGGTTCTCCGCCTGTCCGCGTGCGCAGTAGATGCCGCTATAGAGCGATGCCGGGTCGCAGCGGGCGATGCTGGTGACAACGTAACGAATATCCAGGCCCTTGCGGGTCGCCTCGATGCGCGCCACGACACGGCGGCGCTGGGACCAGGATTGGGCAGCGTAACGGGTCTCGGCATAGTTGCGCACCACGTCGAGGTTGCCGATCGCGCGTCGGGTGCGCACCTCGTCGGCCTTCGCGAAGACCAGGGCGTCCAACGTTTCGTTCTTGGCCAGGCCGAAGACGTATTCGACGGCATTCTTCTCGCACCAGTCCATGGCCTCGCGCCTGCCATAGTGGCTGTCACCGCGAACAGTGATGGCGGTGTTTGGCCAGTGCCGCCGGATCCGCCGTACCAGACGGCGCAGATGGCTGCGGACTTCCTTGCCGTTGGGGGTTTTGCCGGGGCGCAGAATGGTGACGACGCAGTGACCGGAGGCGGCGTCGTAGACATGGATCGGCGAGAAGCAGCGCTCGTCGTAATGCGCGTTTATGTGGAATACGGCGCGCAAGAGAAAAAAGCCGCATTTGTGAAGGGGTGAGTGATCCCAACCGGACTGGACTGGAGCCCTGAGCGGTTATCACGGTGCTCAGGCTGGTCAAAGGGT
>JBEKLE010000793.1:0-3767 GCA_050010355.1 Rhodopila sp.
CTGTTCGCCGCCGTTCGATCTGTCGTTGGCACCGCAGCACGCCGGGGACGCGATGCGTATCACGCTATTCGCGCCGTTCTACAGGGGGAATCTGTCATTCTGCCGGGTTGAGCAGATACGCCCTTGACCTTCACGTATATCTCGTCCACCCGCCAGGAACCGTTGCTCATGCGCAGGTGCGGCCGGATCCGCCTCTCCAGTTCGACGGCATAGGCCTGGATCCAACGGAAGATGGTGGTGTGGTCCACCTCCACGCCACGATCCAGCAGCATGAGCTCGAGATCACAGTAGCTGATCGGAAACATCAGATACCACCGGACCGCCCACAGGATCACCTCACCGGTGAACTGCCGCCCTTTGAAGGACTGATCCCGCGATACCTGGCCAGCTTGTCGACGTTTGGTCATCCCACGGCGTCTACCCGACCAGGTCGGCGTCGCAAAGCTGCAACAGAACCCTGAATATGATAGAACAAGCCTCGCATTATCTTGAGAGGGGAATTTCCAAGAGCAAGATTGACCGTTTGGCTAAACTCAGGCATTTTTTGATAGATCAATTAGGTTTCGTTCATGTCTGCCAGGCTTGGAGACAGCGCAACAGGATTGGGTCCTCTCGACACAACTGATCACTTCGATGAATTGCGGCGCGGTTGATCGGGACCATCTAACACCAACCTCGTGTGACAACGGTAAGACCGCCCGGATCCGGCGACTCGAACGCTCCGCCGTCCCGTTCGTCAGGTAGATGGTCGACTGAATATCGTTCGCCTGTCGGCAACATGCTCGGCAGCGGGATTCTAACTAAGGCGACGCCCAAAAACAAGCGAGTCGGCTGAGATCGCCCACCGCAACATGCCCCCCGGGTGTCATGGCCGGCCTTGGCCCGGCCACCCACGACGTGCCGGCGCCTGAGTATCGAAAGACCGTCGCGTCGCGGCCGCAACTATCGACGTCCCAAAGAATCATCACCCAAAACGGGGATATTGGAGATGAAACGCACCGTACTATTTAGCACGTCCGCAATATGCACTGCGATTGCCGGGGCCACGCTCCTGTCCCCTGCCACGGCACAAAAACTGCCGCTCTATGATCCATATCCAGATGGTATTCTGGCGCCCAAGGTGCTGTCGGAGATACATCGGGTTCAGCGCGAGATTCGCGGCATTTTCCAGCAATATCTCCTGCAGTTACAGCAGCTGGGGCCACTAACTGTAATAGGTAACCCCCCGACCATTCAGGGCAATGGATACGAAGCCCAGCGGATACTCGGCGGCCTCCTGAATTACGATCTGAATATGTCTCCTCTTAGGAACGTGGCCTGTTCGTCCTGCCATATGCCGTATGCCGGCTTTAGCGGTCCGATTCCTTCCGTCAATCTCACAATGGTCGCTTATCCCGGCTCGTATCATTATCGGGCTGGCAAGCGGACAGCGCAGCGATACACGTATTCGCCCTATTTCCCCGTTCTGTCCTATGACACGACCCAGGGAGCATTCTTCGGCGGAAACTTCTGGGACGGACGCTCGACCGGTTACTTGCTACAGAGCCCGGATGCTGAGCAGGCACAGCACCCACCAGTTGACACTCAGGAAATGGCCAACCCTGACACAGCCTGCATCGCGTACAAGTTGTCCCTGGCGGATTACCGGCCCCTTTTTGAAGCGATATGGGGTGCGGGGTCTCTCGACATCCAATTCCCAGCCAACACTGCAGACATCTGCAGCACTCCCGGAGGTGCGGCAATATTCGGCGGCAACGCTACCCCTATCGCACTGAGTCCGGACGACCGCACCAAGGCGAACGACGTTTTCGATCACTGGGGACAATCCATCTCGTTCCTTGAGCATTCGACAGACATCAGCCCGTTCACGTCGAAAATCGATGCCAACTTAAAGGGCAACTATACCTACACTGCGGATGAGGCGGCCGGCGCCGCCCTGTTCCGCGGCAAAGGCAACTGCAATTCCTGTCACCTTGACGGAACCACGACGACCCTGACGCCGGGTCAGACCGACACCGGTACCCCGGCCAACACAACCCCCCTGTTCACCGGCTTCTGCTATGCCGATCTCGGCCTGCCGCTCAATCCGCGGGATGCCTTTTACTACCAGACCGTGCCGGATGGCCTCGGGTTCACAGCCAACCCCTACGGCTTCGGCTACAGAGATTTGGGGTTGGGCGCCTTCCTCAGAAGTGGCTTTGGCGCCGCGCCCAATCCAAACTCGACATGGGTGCAATATGCGCCCAGCTCCGACGGGCTCATGCAGACCTCTACTATCCGCAATGTGGCCATGACACCGCCGCAATGTCCAACCACCGAGGCGCCGGGACCCTATTTCCAGAAGGAGTTTTTCCATAACGGCTACATCAAGAGCTTGAAGCAACTGGTCCATTTCTACAACACCCGGGACGTCTACCCGTACAACGTCACGTCCGGACATTGCCCAGAGGGAACCACGGAAAAGGTGGATTGCTGGCCGATGCCGGAGGTGCCGGGCAACATGGATATGACGGTCGGCAATCTCCTCATGACGGATGAGGAGGAGAACCAAGTTGTGGCTATCCTGCAGGCAGCCACTGACGGTTTCACCACGCCATACCCATTCAGTAATACCTTCACCGGTCAGTGTCTGACGGGCGGTTCGGCATCGACCCAAGGCAACGAAACGCTCATCGCTACACCCGAGTTGCCGCCGTGCGCATCGGCTGTCTGCGATGTCCCGCCTCTGCCTTCTCCGCCCATACCGTAAGGCGAAACACCGAGCGGATCCAGCGCGCGACGCGCGGGGCCTTCCCGCCGCGCCGGGTCTGCAGAGGGACCAGCAATGGGAGGTCTATCCATGAATAAGTTGCCCCTGAAACTGTCTGTCACCGCCCTGGTTGGCGGCCTGCTCTGCGTCAGCCTCGCGCAGATGCTTTCTCCCACAGCGAAAGCCCAGAGCATGGCAATCATCCAACAGCCGAACCTCGAAAGTGCGCACGACGACGAAGCTATTCTCAGATGGACCACCACGACCCCTCGCGGATCAGCCGAACATTTTGCTGTCGTACAATATGGCACGAGTCCCAATGCGCTGACCCAGACGGCGAAATCGCACGTCAGGATCAACCTGGGCCATTCAGACACGATATTCCGTGTCCGCATAGACGGCCTGCAGCCGCAGACGACTTATTACTATAAGGTGACTTCAACAGGGGGCGACGGTACGAGCGATGGCGTGGAGAGCGACGTCAACCAGTTCACCACCCCGCTGCCTGGCCAGCGGATTATGAATTACCCGCAGCCAAAGTGAGCGCTGCTTGGCTCAACGCCGACGCCTCGCGGTTAAAAGCTAAAGAGATTCGCCCGACTTGTCATCCGGTTGAGCACATTGCACCCGACTTTCGCCTCGGTCCGTTGGATTGGGCAGAACCCGGGCGTGCAGTGGTCGGCTGATGACGGTCTTGTAGCGAAACATCGTCGTCTCAACTAAACTCCGCCGATTATCGCCCGAGCTTCGCTGCCAGCTCATGCGTCCATGCGCGGCAATGGTCGTGAGATGCTTCGCGTGTGACCCGGGTTTGAACCCACGCCCAAAATTGCTTGCAACGTGCTCAACAAATGACCAGCCTCGGTATGCCGATCTTCGTCCGCATCAAATAAGACGCGAACCTGGGCGAGAGATGCAACCCGAACGATCTTCATGCACCAACGCCGATCAGATGCCCGCCGTTTGCCCGGCATCGCGGAGATCGTCGAGATCCCGGCCACGCGTTTCCGGCGTGTAG
>JBEKLE010000794.1:0-2519 GCA_050010355.1 Rhodopila sp.
GGGCCAGGGCTACCACCGCAGCTTTCGATGCACCGTAGACACCTTGGCGAATTTGTCCGAATGCGGCGTCGCTGGCGATGAACGCGATCGCGCCGCCGCCGGCCTCTTTCATCGGGCCGATCGCGGCCTGGGTGGCGGCGACAGCGGTAAAGAGATTGATTTCGATGGTGCGCTGCCACTTGTCGCGGTCGGTGTCGGTCTCGATGAATCCGGGCACGCTCCATCCTGCGTTGTTCACCAGGACATCGATGCCGCCCCAGTGTTCCAGGGCAGTCCCGATCGCGGTGTCGGCTCCGCCGAGAGCCGTCAGGTCGGCGATCGCGAGTTCCACGCTTGCCGCGCCCTTGGCCTGGGCTTCGCCGCGAACCCGTTCCGCCTGCGGCTTGTCGATGTCGCTGATCACGATGCGGGCGCCCTCCGCCGCGAACTCGTGGACGATGCCGCGCCCGATGTTGGAAGCGCCTCCGGTGATGACCACGCGTGCGCCAGCCAATCCAAGGTCCATGCTCTGCTCCCTGTCGTGGGCGGTTATTGTGACCGCCGCCATGTTAGTTTAACGTGGATTAGAAACAATGATCTCGGGTAGGGTTGAGGAGGGCTATTTCATGGCTGAGTTGCTATTCGACCAGCGTGCCGCCGTCGTCACCGGCGCGGACCAGGGGATCGGGCGCGAGATCGGACGATCGCTCACCGGATGCGGCGCCCAGGCCGTACTCGCTGGAATTCATGCTGAACTTCGCGACGAGGCTGCCGCCGAGATCGGCGGGGGGCCAAACGTATGACGCTCGTAGTCTGCGATGTCGCCGATGGAATAGGGGCGATCACGCTCAATCGACCCGAGCAGATGAACTCCCTCACCGTCGCGCTGAGCGGTGAACTGGAACGGGCCATCCTCGATCTGGGCAGCAACCCCGGGGTGAACGTTGTCGTCATCCAGGGTGCAGGCGGAAACTTTTGTGCGGGGGGCGATTTCAACGAAGTTGAACTCCTGCGGTCGAGCGGCCCGGATGCATTGCGCGCACTGTTTGCGGCGTTTCGCCGCGCCTGCGACGCCATCGCCAGTGTCGAGGTCCCAGTGGTCGCCGCAGTCGAAGGTGTCGCCATGGCCGGCGGCTTTGAGCTGATGCAGGCCAGCGACATCGTGCTGGTCAGCGATGACGCCAAGATCGCCGACAACCACATCAAATACGGGATGATCCCGGGTGGGGGCAGCACCCAGCGGTTGAGCCGCCTGGTGGGTCGTCAGGAGGCGCTGGGTCTGCTGCTGTCTGGCGACCGCATTTCCGGTGTGGACGCCGTACGCCGCGGTCTGGCGTATCGGAGCTTTCCCCAGGCAGAGTTCAGCAGCGGTGTCGACCGGTTCGTCACGGATCTGGCCGGGCGCCGCCGTGAGGCCGTGATCTGCATCAAGCGCCTCGTGTACACCGGCATCGAGGCGGCGCTACCCACCGGATTGGAACACGAAATCGATTGCGTAGTTGACCACATCTGCGGGCACGATGGACAGCACGGTGTGACCGCCTTTCGGCAGCGAGGAGCCGGCTGATGAGTGTTGCAGAAACCAGCGCGCCCATCGCGCTCGAGGTAGCCGACGGCGTCGCCCGGCTGCGTTTGAATCGACCCGAGGCGTCCAACGGGATGAACGTCGAGTTCCTCAAGGCGCTGCATGCGGCGGCGTTGGCGTGTCACGCTGATCCCGCGGTGCGAGTCGTGCTTCTCTCCGGTGAAGGCCGAAACTTCTGCGCGGGCGGCGATATCCACACCTTCGAGTCGAAGGGAGCGGATCTTCCGGACTACCTGCGGGAGGCGACGGCGTGGTTGCAGTTGGCCACCGCCGCGTTGATTCAGCTCCGCGCACCGATAGTGGCCGCGGTGCAGGGCTTTGCCGCGGGCGGCGGAGGGCTGGGATTGGTCTGCGCGTCTGACATCGTCGTCGCAGCGCGATCTGCAAAGTTCTTCTCGGGGGCGGTTCGGGTCGGCATGGCACCCGACGGCGGCTCCTCGGTCACGCTGACCCAACTGGTCGGTCTGCGTCAGGCGTTGCGGATCCTGCTGACCAACCCGACGCTGAGCGCCACCGAAGCGCTGCAGATCGGATTGGTCACCGAGGTTGTCGATGATGCCGAACTAATCAGCCGCGCAGAACAAGTCGCGACCGAATTGGCCGCGATGCCGCCCCGGGCATTGTCGGCCACCAAGCGGCTGATCTGGAGTGGGTTGGGGGCATCGGTCGAACAACGATTGGCCGAAGAGGCGCGCACCGTCTCCGAGTTGTCCGGAACCGCTGACGCACTCGAGGGCCTGAGAGCTGTCATCGAACGGCGCAAACCGAACTTCACCGGACAATGAGTACTGGTTCTGTCCTCGTCGAGGATCGCGGCGCGGTGCGGATCGTCACGCTGAACCGACCCGACAAGCGCAACGCGATCGACATTCCGGTCCGGCTCGAGCTTGCCGATGCGATCGAGACTGCTGGCACGGACAATTCGGTCCGGGCGATAGTGCTTACCGGCGCCGGC
>JBEKLE010000795.1:0-2512 GCA_050010355.1 Rhodopila sp.
GCTATCTCGACGCGGCCCGGGCGCCATGGAGCTGATCCGTGCCCCCCTGCCGCGTCGACTGGCCTCAGGCTTGGCGCATCATCGCCTCCCGCTACCCGCCAATCAACCTCTTCGAGCGGCTGACCGCGGATCCCGCCGTCTGCGACGCGCTGGTCGCCCTCGAGCAACTTGCCAACCCAAGGATCCGCAATGAGGTGGGCGAGATCGCCCTTGTGCCGCCGGACGAGCGCGTCAGCGGCCCCGGAGCCAGCTACGTGATGGCCGCCTTCACCCACGTCAATCCGAAGGGCTCACGCTTCAGCGACGGCGCGTTCGGCGTCTACAATGCCGCAGCTTCCCTCGAGACCGCGGTCGCCGAGACGGTGTTCCATTTCGAGGCGTTTGCCCGGGACAGCGCCGATCCGCCGCGCAGCGAGGATTTTCGCGTTCTCGTCGGCACAGTCGACGCCGAATTCGAGGACCTCGCCGCGCTGCCGGCAGAACAGCAGCACGCGATTCTCGCCCCTGACTCCTACGCTGCGTCCCGGGCTTACGCGGACCAAGTTCGGGCGGCCGCCGCGAACGGCGTAGCCTACCCGAGCGTCCGGCACGCCGGCGGACAATGCATCGGAGCCTTCCGGCCGCGCGCCGCGGGCATTCCCCACCAGGAGCGCCACCTGAAATATCGCTGGAACGGCGAGCGCGTCGATCGCTACTTCGACTATGAGCGCGACGCATGGATCGGCCTCTGAGATGACCGAGGCGGGTGCCCTCGATCGGCTGATGGCCTTGCCCGGTGAACGTGCCGGCAGCGACGCCGGCGTCGCCATGGCGCTCGCCAAAACTTCGGCGGCGATCGCCCGCCTGGATCAAACGCTGGCCACCCATCCTCTGCGCCCGGCCTTTCTTTACAGGGCGCGCCTCAATGCTGTCCGGCAACAGGCGGCTGTGGATGGCGAGCTGATCGATCCCTGACATCTCGCCGCCACCCTTGAAGGCCTGCGCCTTCGCATGGACCCCTATCTCCGCATCATCGACCGCGGCCGCATCCTCGATGCCGCCCGCGCGGCGCTCGCGCTCCACCAATGGCTCGTGGAGCCGGACTTCGATCAGGAGGGGGAGGTGCAGCGCGCCGAAGCCGTCCTGGCCGCCCAGCCCGGCACCCTGCCGCCGCTGCTCGCGGCCGCCCAGGGTTTTCGGCGCTGGATCGAAGGCGGGGAAGGGAGAGCACCGATCCGGCCGGCGCTGGTTCGCTTTTGGACACAGCGCCACCTCCTCCGGTTGCCCGTGCCGCTGACGGGCGGGGCGGCGCTGCGCGCAGAGCAATCGTGGGAGCCGGAGTGCTGGGTGCCTGCCTTTCTACGGGCCTTGGAGCGCGAGGCGGCCGATGGCCTCGATCTGCCGCTCACCCTGGAGCGGTCCTGGTTCGAGGCCCGACGCCCGGTCGGCGACCGTCGGAAGACCACGTAAGCCGTCGCGGCCGTGGACGTGCTCGCGGCCGCCCGCGTGATCTCCGCAACAACGCTCGCCCACATCCTCGGCATTGCAATCAAGAACGCGGCCCGCATCCTCGACCAGCTTTGTACGGCGGAGATCGCGATCGAAGTGACGCATCGTTCCAAGCGGCGACTTTTCGGGCTGGCCGGGCTTGCGCCGCTGCGTGCCGTGGCCCGGCCGCCCTATCGCGCCGACCCGAGCCGCCGGCCGGGCCGCCCGTGCCATGAGAGCATCGACGACAAGGACGAGACCGAGGCGGCGCCGCTGCCGCCCCTCTCGCCGATCGAGCGCAGCGCCTTCGATTACGGCGCCTTGGAAGAAGCGATGGCGCATCTCGATGCAGTCGTCCGGCACGCCCGGCGCGCGCTCACACCCCAAGTCCTGAACGTCCATCGGCATGTGTCGCCGGCGGCAGACGGCCTGCTTGAGGGAGACGCGATATGCCCTTGGCAGGCCCCGTCTCCGACCGTGACATGCGGTACGACTGGCCGCGATTCTGGGTCGCGCAGATAGGTATTCTCGACCTGGCGGACGTGGGGTTTCCGGTGATCCCGTGGATCATCCGCTCGGCGCCGACGCCCTCAAACCGCTTGCCGAGCTTGACTGCTACCCGGCGCTGGCGCTGCGCGGAGAGCCCGGCATCGCAAAATCGACCGCCCTCACGCTTGAGCACGAAAGTCTCACCGCGCTCGCGGCCGCGCGAAACCTCGTCTCGATCCACGTGGACCTCAAAGTCAGTTCGAGCGAAGAGCGCCTTTGCAGGCAGATCTTCGACCATGCGGCACACCTGTGGTCGCTCGAGATTGCCGCCGTCGTTGCCGCCGGCCGAGTTGCGCCGACCCGGGCGCACGGGCCTGGAGTGACGAACGACGACCGGCCGACTGGGTCCGGGCCCCCGCCATCATTCCCCAGGCCAGGCGCTCGCGGCGACAAGGATCGCCGCGAGCCGTTCGATGCCCGATTGGTCCTCGTGGTCGAAGCGGCCGGCTATCGGGCTGTCCAGATCGAGCACACCGAGAGCACGCCCGCCAGCCAA
>JBEKLE010000796.1:0-2505 GCA_050010355.1 Rhodopila sp.
GGAAGTCATACAAAGAGGTCGTTCGAGCCTGCTGCGATGCATGGAATTGGTTTGTTTCCGACGCTCCACGTATCGCCTCTATCGGAGCGCGCGAATGGGTGATTCTTTAGGCGGGTTGGTATCAGTATCCGGCGAACCGCCGCCGGAATCGGTGCGATCACCGGGATACTGAACATCGGCGTCAACGCGATCGCCGCATTCCCCAGCGGCCCCCCGCCAATAATGACGGCCTCCGCTTTATCGAGTTCAATGCAGGCAGCGACCGCCTGCCTCAGTGCCTCGGTCATCCGGTCAGGATCGGCTGCCAGTTCTATGGGTCACCCGAGGTAAGCCGCGTGCCGGTGTAAAGACGCGAAACACCCAGTTCGTCGGCCCGCGCGTCGATCGAACCGACCAACCCGGGCGTCGTGGTCGCGATCCCGAACCGTCGGTCGTTGTCCGAAGCCGCAATCATGGCGGCCTCCGCGATTCCGACGACCGGGACACGCGATCTTCGCCGCAATTCGGCAATGCCCGGATCGCCAGATGCACTGATGCGGCATGCCACGGCCCCGTCCCGTCACTCCTCAGGCGCCAGCAAATCAAGCAGAGGTGCCGCCGAACGCGGCGGTTTCAGGTTCAGGTGCCTCCATCCGGGTTCCCCCAGCATCCGCCCCCGGCTGGTGCGCAGAATAAGCCCCTCCTGGATAAGATACGGTTCAATAACGTCCTCCAGCGTGTCGCGCGCCTCGGCGAGCGCCGCGGCCAGCGTCTCGACACCGACCGGTCCCCCCGCATGGTGCTCGGCGATCCGGCGCAGATAGCGCCGGTCCATCGAGTCCAGCCCCAGGCGATCGACCTCCAACCGGTTCAAGGCCGAATCGGCAACAACCCGGTCAACGGGCGTATCGCCCTGCACCGAGGCGAAATCCCGGACCCGCCGCAGCAGCCGCCCGGCGATGCGGGGCGTGCCGCGGGACCGCCCGGCAATCTCGGCCGCGCCCTCATCCGTGAGGCTAAGACCGAGCAGGCGCGCGCCCCGGACGATGATGAGGCGAAGCTCTTCAGGGGTGTAGAAGACCAGGCGCAGCGGGATGCCGAAACGGTCGCGCAACGGCGTCGCCAGCAGCCCGGCCCGTGTGGTGGCACCGACAAGGGTAAAGGCAGGCAGATCGATCCGCACGCTGCGCGCCGCCGGCCCCTCGCCGATGATCAGGTCGAGCTGAAAATCCTCCATCGCCGGGTAAAGCACTTCCTCGATCGCCGGCTGCAAACGATGGATCTCGTCAATGAACAGCACGTCCCGGGGCTGAAGGTTGGTCAGAATCGCGGCCAGATCGCCGGCCTTCGCAATGACCGGGCCCGACGTGGCACGAAACCCCACCCCAAGCTCGCGCGCAACGATCTGCGCCAGCGTCGTCTTCCCAAGACCAGGCGGCCCATGCAGCAGCACATGGTCGAGCGACTCACCGCGCGATTTCGCCGCCTGAATAAACACCGCCAGATTCTCGCGGGATGCCTTCTGGCCGGTGAAGTCAGCCAGCGTCTGCGGGCGCAACGATACCTCGGCGGCATCCTCCGGCTGCCGGGCAGCGGATACGGGTCGGTCTTCGGCGTCACTCATCAGGCAGACCTTTGCGCCAGTTCCTTCAGACTGTCACGGATCAGCGCATCGAGCGTCGCGTTCTCGCCCAGTCGTTCCAGCACCCGAGCCACGGTCTGCTGCGCGTCCGGCCGGCGATACCCCAGGTTGACCAGGGCAGAAAGCGCATCATCGGCCGGCGTCGCCGCCGCGATCGGCCGGTAGGTCACACCGGTGCTCGAAGTCGGCATCGTGCCGGTCTTGTCCTTCAGTTCTGTCAGCAGCCGCACGGCCAGCCGCGGACCCACCCCCTGTGCCCGGATCAGGCTCGCTTTGTCCCCGGTGGCGATAGCGCCGATCAGGTCACGCGGCGACAGCGCCGACAGGATGGCGAGGGCAACCCTGCCGCCAACCCCCTGCACCGTGGTGAGCAGGCGAAACCAGTCGCGTTCAGTAGAATCGGCGAACCCATACAGGACAATAGCGTCCTCGCGGACGTGGGTTTCGATGAGCAGCTTGGCAGCCATCGGCGGTTGCGGCAGCGCGGACAGCGTGCGGGACGACGCCTGCACAAGATAGCCCACGCCCCCCACATCGATGACGCAGTTGCCGTCGGAGAGTGCCTCCACGCGTCCGGTGAGTTGCGCGATCATTCTGGCTCCGGTCCTGCCTCGCATGCCCGAATCGGGCAACGGACGATCATACCCTATCCGGGAAGGATTGTGCGGTGGCCTCTGATGCGCTGCTCAAGACAACCTCCTAGTACACCTCGTCGGAATTCGCGACTCGGTTGGACCACTACGGCGAACCGAGTCGCATTTGCCACAGTTTCCCCGAAAACGACCTTTCGGGGCTTCAGGCCATAGGTGTGAATCCACCAGCGATGCGAGTCGACCCTCTCGATCGGGAGAGGAGGATATCGTGCCGGCTCATAAAGCTTCACC
>JBEKLE010000797.1:0-2500 GCA_050010355.1 Rhodopila sp.
AGCTCTGGACGGCTTAGATCGGAAAGGTGAGGTAGCGGCGGCACATTCGCAAAGAATCGCACCGAGTCGAGCCGGGGCAAGCGAAAAATGCAGGGTTGCCCACATTCTTGCCCCTATTACCAAAGTGTCTGAGCAATCTCGGTTGTGCTGACATTGAGCAAAACAGCAAAGATCAAGGCGAATACAAGCGAGAATACCTGCGTCCCCCGCTTATAGACGCCGCCGACGCGATCCATTGCGTTGTCAAACCATGCGGCCAACTCCACGCGGATCTTCTGCTCCTCCCCTCGGCCCGGTCGATCATCCCGTGAAGCATAATCCTTATCTGATCATTGCTTTCGAGCTTTTTGTCGACCTTCGCTTTCAAGTCTTGAGCCTGCTGTTGAACCGGCGCCGGGTTTGGCGCTGTTGCCGGCACTTGTGCCGTCTCGCTGTCCGATAATCCCTTGACGATGTCAAGAAAGGCTGCGGCGAACTGGTTTGGTTGGATATAGGCAGGCCCCTTACTCCATCGCTCCCAGAATGACGGTACGCCACCATCGCCGCGTGGGTTAATCAGGCCATGCTGATACAGTTGCTTCCCGAGTATTTCGAACTTCGGGTCGTTGACAAGATCCTTGACGCCCTTGAATAAGGTGTGAGCGCGCCATTTCAGCACCGACGCCATCATTTCGGTCGCGGCGCTGGCGGCAAGACTTATTACCAGAAAGGTGAAAACCAAGCCAATCGCGACGGTGAGTATCCCACTGCTAAACATGACTGCTGGCCCCCCCTGGGTTACCGTGACTTGGATGGCCTCCTGCCGTGGAAAATGCCGGCGATAATCTCCTGCACGCCGCTCGCCATTGGTGCCAGCAGGAAATATGTGAAGGTAAGGCCGATGGCGACGTCGATAACCGCTCCGAAGATCATACGTTAGCCCCTGGTTCTTCTTGCTGTTGAATCAGCAGTTTCAACAAAACTTTGGCTTGATAGTTGAAAGAGTCGGGGCCGCTGCCATTGTAGCGGCGCACGGCATAGGGCCAGTCACATTGGAAGTCGGCCCGGTCCGGGACACCGACGTAGCTGGGATCTCGGTAGTGTTCGGCGTCACCATAGGTTTGCGACGCAAGATGATAGAGCGGCGTCGTGGGTTTGATGTCCACCTTGCGGGCCCGACGTGCGCAGTCATGACGCGCCAACATATAGCGCCTGTCGTCCGGGCTATAGTGGCATAGACGCAGCGCCAGCAGAGGGTGTTCCGCCTTACGATCATCCGCCCGCGTCTCGGGGTCGTTGCCAACGACAAAATGGTCAAGCTTCTCACGTAGCTTGGCAAATGCGCCTTGTGCATTGCGCAGCGGATCAAGCATGAGGTCGGCGACCTCCTCGACGCGGGGCGGGTGATGGAACAATGTGTACTGCCCCACTCCGTATCCGCGCGATTTCACCTCGTCGGCACAGCTCGAATTGATGTCGAGGCCGACGACGAGAAAGCTGTCGTCGTCGCCAACTTCCTGTGGGATAGCGAAATGTTGGCCCTCAGTCTCTTGCATGAAAATGGCGAGCATGTATGGGACAGGCGCCACAGCACTGGGCGTATGCGCAATGCACGCGATCATCTTTTGGTCGACCGATTTCGGGTCAGCGCTACGCGGCAGGTGTCGTATACGTGGTTCCTCGAGCAACGCTTCGATGCTGTCGGCCAGTGCCGAATCGACGATGCCAGTCACACCCGATACGCCACGATTGTGGGTAGAACTGGCAGGATGGGCAGAAAGTAGGTGGCCGGTTCGGTGCTCTCGTCGATGTTTAATCGCTCACCTGCGGCGTCCCTTGCCCAGTCCTTCCTGTCGTCCAGGCTCCAGGCGTCGAACAGGTGGTTATTACCCGCAAGCACCAACTGGCGTTGCAGGTATTCCTTCATGTTCCATCGTCCCAGCAGGAAGTCGTGAACCCTGAAGGGCCGTGCGCACCACCCCGCGGCGCCATAAAGGGACGCTCCAGCTAATGCGGCCTCGCCAACCTTCCCGGGCTCCGGACGGAATGGCACAAGCTGGAAGCGGCTGAATACATCGTCTCGGGCGAACAGCTCCATATCTGCGGTCAGGTAACGAGCGGCGCTGACCACCGTCCCCGTCAGGGCCTCGGCCACCGCGACAAGACTCTTACCGACTGGGTCTATGGGCTTAGGCTGATCCACGAGAGGATCGATCATCAGAATCGCTCGACGCGCGTCAGCTTTGCCTTGCGGGTTGGTTCCTACCAAGCCTGCCAACGCCCGGTGCACGAGTGACACCGGATCGTTGTTGAATGTGCCACCATCAACCGCGGTAAAAGCGTAATTGCCTCCGGCCGTGTCCGGTAACGCCTCCCAGGCAGGCTGCGGCCATTCTATCCCAACTGGTTGCGGGTTTCGAGGGGCGCTGTCAGGGGTCCATATAATGACTTAGAAACGATGCGGGACTGGAGCGTGCAATTTGCCGTATATCGCAACGATTTATGCCTCTCCGGGCGGTTT
>JBEKLE010000798.1:0-2979 GCA_050010355.1 Rhodopila sp.
CTGTGCGAGACCCAGCAGACACTGCTGGACGTCCTGCGCGACGTGATTGGCTTGACCGGCAGCAAGGAAGGCTGCGCCTCGGGCGACTGCGGAGCCTGTTCCGTGATCATGGACGGCCGCCTCGTCTGCTCCTGCCTGGTGCTCGGCGTCGAAGCCGAGGGCACATCGGTCACCACGATCGAGGGCATCGCGCAGGGCGACAAACTGCATCCCGTGCAGCAGAAATTCCTCGAGCACGCCGCCCTCCAATGCGGGTTCTGTACCCCGGGCCTGATTGTCGCCACCAAGGCATTGCTCGATGAGAATCCCAACCCGACTGAAACCGAGGCTCGTTACTGGCTCGCCGGGAACCTTTGCCGCTGCACCGGCTATGACAAGGTGATCCGGGCCGTCATGGACGCCGCCGCCGAAATGCGAGGGGAGACCGTAGCGTGAACTATATCGATTCCAGTCTGAAAGTCGTTGGCACCCGCCCCATCCGTCCCGACGGCGTCGACAAGGTGACAGGCCGAGCGGTTTTTGCGGCAGACACAAGGGCTTCGGGGATGCTGTGGGGGAAAATCCTCCGCTCGCCGCACGCGCATGCTCGGATTGTTTCAATTGACACCACCAAGGCCGAGGCGCTGAACGGCGTGTTCGCCGTCATCACGGCAGCCGATTTTGAATTTCCGTGACCTTTCCCTGAACTGCATGGCGCGGGAGAAAGTGCTTTACGAGGGTCATGCGCTGGCGGCGGTCGCTGCCTCGACGCAGGCCATCGCCGACGCCGCACTCGCGCTGATCGACGTGACGTATGAAGTCCTGCCGCACGTCATCGACGTGGAGGCCGCAATGGCCCCGGACGCGCCGGTCCTGCACGCCGACATGTTCACCACCGGCGTCGATCCGAAGCCGTCCAAGCCGTCCAACATCGCCAAGGTCGTCACATTCCGGAAGGGCGACGCCGAGGCCGGCTTCAAGGACGCGGACGTGATCGTCGAGGGCCGCTACACCACCCAGCCGGTCCATCAAGCCTATATCGAGCCGCATGCCTGCCTGGCGACCTTTTCGCCGGATGGCCAGGTGCAGATCCACAGCTCCAGCCAGGGCCACTTCATGGTCCGCGCCTACACCGCCAAGCTGCTGGGCATCAACATGTCCAACATCCGGGTGAACCCGGCCGAGATCGGCGGCGGCTTCGGCGGCAAGACGCTGGTCTATCTGGAACCGCTGGCCGTTGCACTGTCGAAGAAGTCCGGGCGCACCGTGAAGATGCAGATGACGCGGGAAGACGTGTTCCGTGCCTCCGGCCCGACCTCGGGAGCGGCGATGGAGGTGAAGATCGGGGCCAAAAAGGACGGCACCATCGTCGCGGCCAAGCAGGTGCTGAAGTATCAGGCGGGCGCCTTCGCCGGTTCGCCGATCGGGCCGGGCTGCATGTGCGGTCTTGCCATGTATGACCTGCCGAATGTCGACGTGGTTGGCTATGACGTGGTCAGCAATCGCCCCAAAGTGGCGGCTTACCGGGCCCCGGGCGCGCCGATCACCTCCTTCGCCGTCGAAAGCCTGATCGACGAACTGGCTATCAAGCTGGGCATCGACCCGCTGACGCTGCGGGAGAAGAACGCGGCGAAGAACGGCACCAGGACGCATTACGGGCCGGTCCATCAGAACATCGGCTTCACCGCCGTGCTGGACGCCGTGAAGTCGCACCCGCACTGGAAGTCGCCGCTGAAGGAAGGCCAGGGGCGCGGCCTTGCCACCGGATTCTGGTTCAACATCGGCGGTGAATCATCGGCTCAGGTGCACGTGAACGAGGACGGATCGGTCACCGCCGCGACGGGCAGCCCGGATATCGGGGGCTCGCGCGCATCCATCGGCATGATGGTGGCGGAAGTGCTGGGCGTGCCGGCGACCACGGTCCGGACGATCGTCGCCGACACCGCCTCGATCGGCTTTACTTTCCTCACCGGCGGCTCCCGAGTCACCTTCGCGACCGGCATGGCCGCCACCCAGGCAGCCGAAAAGGTCGTCGAAGACCTCAAGCGCCGCGCCGCGCTGACCTGGGACATCCCTGTCGAGGCGGTGGATTGGAAGGACGGCATGGCCTATCCGGCCGGGTCCAACGCCGGCGCGTTCGAGCCGCTGGATCTTGCGGCCCTGGCGCTCAAGGCCGGCCGCACCGGCGGTCCTATCGCGGCCGAGGTCTCCGTCAACGCCCAAGGCGCCGGAGCCGGTTTCGGCGCGCATATCTGCGACGTCACGGTGGATAAGGAGACCGGCCGCGTGACGATCGAGCGCTACACCGCGATCCAGGACGTCGGCAAGGCGATCCACCCCAGCTATGTCGAAGGCCAGATCCAGGGTGGCGCCGCGCAGGGCATCGGCTGGGCGCTAAACGAGGAATACATCTACAACGCCAAAGGCCAGATGGAGAACGCGGGCTTCCTGGATTACCGGGTGCCGGTCGCCTCCGACGTGCCGATGATCGAGGCGGTGTTGGTGGAAGTGCCTAATCCGCGGCACCCGTTCGGCGCCCGTGGCGTCGGTGAGGTGCCCATCGTTCCGCCGATGGCGGCGATCGCCAACGCCATCCGCAGCGCGACCGGCCTGCGGATGCCGGATCTGCCGATGTCACCGCCCAAGGTCCGAGCGGCATTCGACGCGCAGCGCCATGATTAAGATGGGCTAGGCATCGAATGTCGCGCCGCCGGGACATGGCGGGCGCAGACCCATCGTCCACGCCTTTGCCACGGCGAGGCGTGGACGATGGGCACTGGCTTGTCACAAGGATAGGCGTTGTACAGCCGCAAAGCGCAAGCGTGCGCGGCTGATGCCAACGGTCGTTCTTTCCTCGGGTTCGGCTGGCCAACAGTTTACCAATGGCCAGACCGAATTCGAGGTTGAGGCGACGACCTTTCGCCGGCTGATCCTGGAACTCGAAAAACGGTTTCCGGGTTTGGGGAAACAGGTCGAGGAGAGCATGGCGATCGCCATAGA
>JBEKLE010000799.1:0-3245 GCA_050010355.1 Rhodopila sp.
CGCAGGTAGATTTCGGTTGTGCGCACATCGGCGTGGCCGAGCCATAAGGCGACTTTGCGGATGTCGCGGGTGGCCTGCAGCATGATCACCGCGCAACTGTGCCGAAGCTGATGGGGCGACACAGAGCGACCCACCAATCCCGGACATCCGGCGGCGCCGGCGCGGGTATGCTTATCGAGGATGTATTCGAAGCCCGCCCGTGTAATTGCGGCGCCTTCAGCGTTGACGAAGACCTCTGGGACACGGACGGTTCCGCGGACAGCCAGCCAGGCCCTGAGGTCGGTGGTAGTTTCTTTCCAAAGTGGAAGGGACCGTTCCTTGCGGCCCTTTCCGCGGACACGGATGCTCGCGGGCCGATGCAGAGAGACTTGCTCCAATTGAAGCCCTACCAGTTCGGAGACACGCAACCCGCAGGCGAAACAAACATGCAGCATGGCGCGATCCCGAATACCGAGGCGCGTCGTCAGATTTGGTGCGTCGAGGATCGCTCGCACCTCGTCCATCGTGAGGTGACGCACCAGAGCCTGATCGTGGCGCTTTGTTGGGATGGCGTGGATCTGCCGGATTTGGTCCAGAGCGGATGGCACGCGAAACTCGACGTAGCGCATGAAGGCCTTGATCGTCGCAAGTCGAGAATTGCGGCTCGTCGCGCCGTTACTACGGTTTTGCTCAATGTGGGTCAGGAAGCTGAGTACCAGTGCGGCGTCGATGTGTTCGAGACAGAGCTGAGACGGTTGTTGCTTTAGACGTTCGCTGGCAAAGAGGAACAACAATCGAAAGGCGTAAGCGTAAGTCTCGCAGGTTTGCGGGCTGTAGCCCCGCTCGATCGGCATGTGTTCGCGGAGGAAGGCGGTGATAAGGGGGGCGATCGGTGTCATGGGTTGTTCCCCCCGACCATCAGGGCTTCGGCCGCGGTGGCGATACCAGTAGGTATGGACGATGCCGTGTGTCCCAGGTAGGTCGCCAGCGAGACGCAGTGACGCGAGGCGGATTCGCGACGGGTCGAGCATTGTTGCAGCGATCTCGTTGCAAATGTGTGCCTAAGATCATGAATCCGGCATGGCCGGGTCCGCTCGGCAGCGACCCCCGCGAGCCGCACCACGCGGCGAAATGTATAGTATAGTTCACCATGCTGGCGCCAATCCGCCGGTCCGATGCCGAAAGGAACACATGGTCGTCCGTCACGGCCAGCTTGCGGCGCCGATCGAGGTAGCGGTCGAGCGCTTCCGCCACCGTAGGATGCAGCGGGACAAGCCGGCTCTTGCCGAACTTTGTCCGCCGGATCAGCAGCACGCCGTTGGGCTGCAGATCGTCGAACCGCAGGTCGAGCGCTTCCGAGACCCGCAGCCCCGTCGCGGCGATCAGTCCGAAGAGTGTCGTGTACACCTCGCGCCGGAGTGGGTATGTCCGTCGCAGTCGGCCGGCGGCAGCAACGATCTGCGCCACCTCCCCGGGCGGGTAAATGTAAGGCAGAGGGCGCATCTTGGGAGCGGGGAACAAGGTTGCTGGCGGCACCTCGTGGGCTGCGTCCTCCGCATGCAGGAAGCGGGCGAGGTGAACGACGTCACGCAGCCGAATGTGCCGGGCGCTCGGCGATGGGGCATCGGTCGCCCAGGCTACCGCGGTTGACGTCCGGATGTGCGTGTCGCCTTTGGCATCGGCGAAGCGCGCGAAAGCATGGAGATGTCGCGCGGTTTTGCGGAGCCTGTAACCGAGGGCCTGACGAAGCGCGACATAGCGATCGATGTGATCGGTCAGCATCACACCACCTCCGGCCACGGCTGGGCGATCTCCGAAAGGAGGCCGAAGTCGACCTTGGCGTAATGAGCCGTTGTCCTGGGAGAGCGATGGCGCAGGACGGCGCCGATGCCGGCCAGGGACGCGCCCTGGCGGAGCATAGTGGTGGCGGCGGAGTGTCTGAGAACGTGAGCACCGTTGATCGGGGCCTTGATCCCGGCTCGGCGCAGCGCGGCGCGCACGATATGTGTCACGGCGGCACGGGTCAGCGGCCGGACAGGAGCCACCACCGTGGTGAACACCTCGGGCGTTCGCAAAGGCGGCCTGCTCTGGCGCAGGTAGTGCAGGAGCGCCTCGCCGACCTCCTGCGGCAGGGGCAACGTCTCCTGGCGTCGGGCTTTGCCGCTCACGGTGAGCAGCCCCTGGGCCCAGTCAATGTCGGCAAACCGCAGCTGTGCGACTTCGCCCGCGCGCAACCCGAGCCGGGCCAGCAGCAGAAGCACGGCCCTATCCCGCGGTCCATTGCCATCCGCCGGACAAGAAGCGATCACCCGCTCCACGTCGTCAGCAGCCAGAAATCGGGGAACTGTCGAGAGTTGCCAGGAAGCGAAACCGGGAATGGCGTACTGCATCCCAGGCGTGCACTGTTGCGTAGCGCCAAGAAACCGCAGGAAAGCACGAACCGCGACAACAACGGTCTTGGCACGGTGGAGCCCATAACGACGCGCGCGCTCCAACGCAAAGCCACGTAGAGCCTCCGTCGTGTAAAGGCGTGGATCGCCGCCCAGGGCGGTGAGCAACTCCGTGATGATCGGCTGATACACGTCCAGTGTCGTCTCAGTCAGTCCGCGGTGTTGACGCATCCAAGACCGAAACTCCCTGATGAGCGGCCAAAGATCGGTTGCAGATGCCGGTATGGCAGGCGGCGGCAGCACTCCGCACTCTTGGAGAAACTGGATGAATAACGCAGCGGCCGTCAACGAATGGTTGTTCGGGCCGCGGCGGTATCGCACACGCCCACCCGCCTGGAGTTCTGCCGTGCACGCCGCTAAACCCGCAGGACAGTCATGCACAGTAAAACCAGCAGATTGCATCCAGTCCGTCCAACCGGCCAGTGAACGAAAAATCGCGACTATGCTGACCGACTTGTAGCCGTGGCGATGCAGCCAATCGGCAAAGCCGTCGACGTGTTCAGCGGCGGGACCGGAGCGAAGCCGGCGACGAGTGACAGGTGAATTGACATGATGTTCGAGCATGTGTTATGCGAAGCTCTCACCGAACGCCGTCGTGCCCCAATTCAAATGGGTCAGCGACTTACGCGGCCGTTCGTTCCGGCCAGGGCGTGCCACTCCGCATAACAGCGGACACCGCATCATCCGCCAGCCCGCCTAGTTTGACAGAGTCGAATTACTTGGCACATTTGTTGCCCCGTCACGACGCCGCCTCCCTGCGTTGAGCGCGGAAACGAGACTCGATGGCACCGCGTCTGCGTTCGTGTCGCTGGTTAA
>JBEKLE010000800.1:0-3259 GCA_050010355.1 Rhodopila sp.
GCGCAACGCGACGCCGACCGGGGTACCTTCATCAGCCGTGCCTATGTCGGTGCACAGTCGGGCCAACCGGACTTCGCCCTCAGCCGCCGGCGTACAACGCCGGATGGCAGCTTCGACGGAACGGTTCACGTCGCCGTTACGGCGGCCTACTTCTCTGATTTCTGGTCTGCGGTTGTTGCGGGCCGGAACGATATCGTGATCGAACTGGTCCGTTCGGATGGCGAGGTACTGGCCCATCTCCCGGAAACGGGTGGAATCCTCCCGCCGCTCAGCGGCCAGGACAGCCCGCTGATGCACCAGATCGACGCGGACCCACGGGGCAGCGTCTTCAGAGCGCGTTCCGCGACCGACGGGGTCGACCGCATCTGTGCATATTCCAGAGTTGGAAACTACCCGCTGGTGGTCGGCTATGGTGTCACCGTACGGTCGGTAATCGCGCCGTGGCGGCAGCATATGTTTGAGATCGGTGGTGTCGCTGTCCTGGCGACTGCAGCCCTCGTGATCGCCGTTCTCGCCATCATGCAGCAGGTGCAGCGGCTCATTGCGGAGCAGGCTCGGCGTGTCGCGATCGAGCAGCAGGTGCACGAGGGACAGCGCCTGAAGCTTCTGGGGCAGTTCGCCGCCGGCGTCGCGCATGACTTTGCCAATATCCTTCAGGCGATGGAGGTCGTGGCGACAATGCTCAAGCGCGCCGCCGGTCAGCCCGAACGCGTGCGTTCGCTCGCCGACCGGCTTGCCGAGGATGTCCAGCGAGGCGCTTCACTGACCCACCGGATGCTGGATCTTGTGCGACACAACGGCGGACCGGGCAAAGACCGCGACAGCGAGCCGATCGGTGTGATCAATCCCGTGGAGGCGATGTCGCGGGTTTCCGAGATGCTTCCCCGCTTTCTGGGCCACAAACACCGGCTGCGGTTTGAATTGCTGGATGACCTGCCGGCCTCCATGCAGGGAAATCCAGCCGAGTTCGAACTGGCGGTCATGAACCTGACCGTGAACGCTCGCGACGCCATGCCAGACGGCGGTGAGATTTTTATCCAGGTGGCTTCCGAGCGCGTTGGGGAGGCGTTCGGTGACCTGGGTGGCGTTCATCACCGCGTCGTTCTGGCACCCGGACCGTACATCAGGATTTCGGTTTCCGACAAAGGGGTTGGCATGTGTCCCGAGGTTC
The DNA here is from genome assembly GCA_050010355.1 of Rhodopila sp. GTDB lineage: Bacteria > Pseudomonadota > Alphaproteobacteria > Acetobacterales > Acetobacteraceae > Rhodopila. The sequence goes on from JBEKLE010000800.1 coordinate 1,172, forward strand.
TTGCGCAGGCAGGTGAGCTGTTCTTCACAACGAAGCCGCCGGGGCGGGGAACCGGCCTTGGCCTGGCCGGCGCGCGTGGTTTCGCCGAACGCGCCGGCGGTAATCTGTCCATCGAAAGCGAAGAGGGCCACGGCACGACGGTGACGATCTGGCTTCCGGCGATAAAGCAATGCCCGGCGCCGGGCTCGAGGCCGGTCGAACAGGTCGGCTGATGGTTCAAAGCCGGCGGTCGCGCGGCTGCGGTCCGGATCGGGGCAGGTCCGAACTTCAAGCTCTCAGCGCGCCGGCGATTCGTGCCCAGTCCTCGATCGCGGCTTCCTGGCCGGGTACGAGCTGTACGGTGAACTGCGTGTAGCCGCCATCCCGCAGTGCGGCGATCCGCTCCAGCAGATCGGGTTCGGTCCCGGTGAACGTCGTCTGGCGGATCATCTCCCCGGTCACGAACGGCCGCTCGATCGGCTTTACCGCCATCAGGTGGCCGCGATGATTGGCCAGATAACGGGCGTCCGCCGGCTTGAACGCCTTCGCAAGTTCCACGTATGCGGCGACCGGTTCGGCCAGTTCGGGCGGGATGGGGGAGGTGTTGGGCAGGCCGGTCAGCGCCTCATCCGCCGCGCGATGCAGCAAAACGGCCGCGCGCGGGCCAGCCTGAGCCATCGCCCGCTCGCTGTCGGCGGGTTCACCCGGTTGCAGAACGCAGCCGAGGGCGAAGGCGACCGCCGTCAGGTCGGTCATATCGTTCCCGGCTTTGTCCCAGCTTTGCTGCATCGCCCGCATCGCTGCCACCCCGCTGGTCACGTCGCCGACGAAGTTCAGCCAGCCCGCGCCCAGCCGGGCGGTGAGCGCCCGTCCGCGCGGTCCATAGGCCGACACGTGCAGCTTCACCTCGTCGCGCAGGTTGATCAGCTTCAGTTCCGGGTTGAGGAAGGTGATCTTCTGGCACCTGCCCTCGATCTCGAACTCGGGCGTCTCGCCGTCGAGCAGGGCCATGACGACGCGGATGTATTCCTCCATGTCGGACTGCTTCATCGCGCCGAGGCCCATGGTTCGCCGTCCGGTGAAGCCGGTGCCGACGCCGAAATCGATCCGTCCGGGGGCGAGTTGGTTCAACGAGGCGAGGGCATTGGCTGTCACCGGCGCGATCCGGTTTGTCGGGATCAGCACGCCGGTGCCGAGGCGGATGCGCGAGGTCTGGACCGCGGCCGCGCCCATGGCGACGAAGCAGTCTGCACAGAGCATCTGCGTGTCGTAGAACCAGGCATGGGAGAACCCCAGCTCTTCGGCCCGTATTAGGCCGCAAGAGAAGCGGCCCCCGCCGCCACGATCCGGTGCGGCGGCCGGGTCGTTATTGTCGTCGCCGCCGGTACGGATGATCGGTGCGTGACCCTTCACGGCCAATGGGCCGATCACGCATGCCACCATAACCAGCCACGACGTGGTCAGAACCGGATGCCGCATAGTGTCGGTTTGCCTTGCGATCGATGCTGCGGTGATTCGCATGCAATGGTGGTTGATGGCAACCTGTTCCGTACCGCGTCAGAAAGATAGTCGAACTCATGGTCCCCCTTATTCAGGACGCGGACAGTCCCGAAGTTCTCGTCAGACTTTATATCGGACGATTCCGAAATGAAAATTGAAGACCACGTTCGGCCCTCTAAAATTCAGCACATGCTTACCGATTGGAGGCGAGCATCTTATGCACAGACCTGATATGGATACCGCCGCCGTCGACCACGCCATCACCTCGCGCCGGTCGGTCCGGCGGTTTCTGCCGACCCCGGTGCCGGCGGCGACGGTGGAGGCGATCCTGGATACCGCCGCCCGCGCGCCGAGCGGGACCAACATGCAGCCGTGGCGGGGGTATGCGCTGGCGGGGGCGGCAAAGGCGGCGCTGATCGATGCGGTGCAGGCAGCGTTCGACGCCGCCGAACCCGGGCATGAACAGGAGGTCCGGTATTATCCGGATGCGTACTTCGAACCGTATCTGTCGCGTCGCCGGGCGGTGGGATGGGATCTCTATGGTCTGCTCGGGATCGCCAAGGGCGAGGCCGCGAAGATGAAGGCTCAGCACCGCCGCAACTTCCAGTT
>JBEKLE010000801.1:0-2883 GCA_050010355.1 Rhodopila sp.
AAGGCGACGGGGTCGTTCTATACGCCTCATGAATTCGTGCGGTTTCTGGTGCGTGAGACGCTGGACCCAAAGATCGCCGCCCTGAGCCCACCGGACGACCCGCATCCCGCGAAGTTGCTGACGTTGAAGATCGTTGATCCTGCCACCGGCAGCGGCCACTTCCTTGTGGAGGCCTGCCGGTATCTCGGGGAGGCGCTGCTGACAGCGTGCCGGGTCTGCGACGAGCGCGGGCTGCACGACCGCATCGCCGCGTTGCCTGATCCGGACAACACCATCGCGTCCTATCTCCCGAGCCGCGGCTTTTCGGAAGCCCGGTCGCGCGCGATCTGCCGGCGGCTGGTGGCGGTGCATTGTCTGTATGGTTGCGATCGAAACAAGCTGGCGGTTGAACTCGCGAAATTGTCGCTCTGGCTGGAGTCTTACGCGGAAGGCCTGCCGCTGACTTTTCTGGACCACCGGCTGGTGCACGGCGACGCGCTGACCGGTCCGTTCTTTGAGGCGCTCTCGACGCTGCCGGTGACGGGCGGGGCGATCGATCCACTGCTGGCGCGCGGGGTCGCGGAACGCCTGAATGCAAGTCTCTGTCAGGCACGAGGTCTGGTGACGGAGCTGAATGCGTCCATTGGGCGGGATGTTGCGGACCTGAACAGCAAGCAGGTGGCAAAGGGCCGGCTGGACCGGTTGCTGTTTCCGCTGCGGCAGCTTGCCGTTGCCTGGGACCTGGTTTTTCCGGAGGTATTTCCCGGTGGTTTTTCCGTGGTTCTGGGCAACCCGCCGTGGGATGTCGTGCTGCCCAACACCAAGGATTTCGTTGCCGACTACGATCCTTCGGTGCTGGACGCTCGGACCCGGACGGAACGGGCGGCGATCGAACAGACGGTGCTGTCGCGTCCCGGCGTCGCTGCCGCGTTCGACGCCTATCGTGCCGGGTTCGACCGGCTGAAGCGGATTGCATCCCGTGTGTACAGCCATCAGCGCGTTCGCGCCGGATCGGATTCGACCGCCGGAAACCTCGACCTGTTCCGATTGTTTGCAGAGCGGAACATGGACCTGGTGGCGGCTGATGGAGTGATCGGCGTTTTGCTGCCGTCTGCATTCCATGCCAACGAGGGCACCACCGGCGTGCGGCATCTGTATCTGCGGCAGGCGCACCTGAGCTGGTGCCTGTCGTTCGAAAACCGCCGGCGCATCTTCGACATCGACAGTCGCTTCAAGTTCGACGTGCTGGTCGCGCATCGCCCCGGACCGACGCGATCGTTGCGGTGCGGCTTCTACCTGGATCGCATCGAGGATGCTGCTGATTCGGCGAAGATCATGAACTACGACATAGCATTCCTCAACAAAACCGGGGGCAGCAGCCAGACGCTGCTGGAACTGCGGGGCACCGCTGATTTGCGGATAGCGGAGAAGTTCTTCGCGCAGCCGGAACAGCTGAAAGAATGGTGCGCGGATCACCATATTCGGTTTGGCTGCGATCTGCATATGACAGCGGACGCCGCCTGCTTCCAGCCTGCCGGTGTCGGCGGCCTGATACTCCATGAGGGCAAGACGTTCCATCAGTACACAGACCTCTGGCACGCCAAGCCGCGCTACAGCGTGGCGCCGGGCTCCGCGAAACCGATGACCGGAAGAGCATCCCAATACTATCGTCTGGCGTTCCGCGACATCGCGCGTTCCAATGACGAGCGGACGATGATCGCCTTCATCGCTCCCCCGGGCACGGTGTTCGGCCACACCGCGACAGTCGAGAAATCGCCATGGGCGCGAACCAATGCTGATGCCCTCGTGTTATGTGCGCTGTTCAATTCGTTCGCGTTCGACTGGCTGGTACGGCAGAAGGCCGCGACGCATCTCAGCCTGTACATCCTGGACGCGCTGCCCGTCCCGAGCTTCAGCGCCGCTGCCCGGCACTTCCTTGCACAGGGCGCGCTCCGGTTGTCCTGCAACCATGCGGAATACAAAGACTTATGGCGGCAACAAACCGGCCGGAAGTTGATGTCGCCTACCGCGGACGACAAGGAGACGCGTTCGGCCCTACGCGCCCAGATCGACGCCGTCGTTGCGAGATCATATAAACTTGATCGCGATCAATATGCGCATGTTCTAGGCAGCTTCATCCAGCAGTCGTCTGCCGCGGCGACCGCCCTGTGGCTCGGCGCATTCGACGATGCCATGCCGAACGGGCCAAGTGCCAGAGATGGCGGCCAGTCGCTGCCGGCCAAGCTTATGCCGGCGTCTCGCAGCCCAAGCACACCGCCCAACCGGGATTGACCTTGGCTTAGACCGAACCTCGATCAGTGCAGGGCCGCCAGCGGCGTGAACGAAAACCCGACCGCATCGACAAACCCAAGCTGCGGCGACCCAATGCGTGGCACCTGCTTCCACGCCAGCAGGTAGTCGCACAGCAGCGCCTGACGGTCGCCGGCAGCGAAGCAGCGCCACGCTTCGCTGCCGGCGGCAGTGTGGCCATGCAGATAGACGAACGGATACGACGCCAGCGCCTGTGCCACATTGACCATCGCGCCCAAACGCGCCAGCGCGGTCAGGTAAGCGTCCTCGCAAACAATGTTAAACGGATGAAACGACACCTGCAGGAACGGCCGGCGCTCGGCCAGCAGCGCCGCGATGGCCGGAAGCACCGCATATTCCGCGCCCTCGATGTCGATTTTCAGCAACGTGGCGGCATCAAGGCCCAGTTCGTCCAGCAGCGAAGCGGCCGAGCGCACCGTAACGTCGGCCTCTTTCCGTCCTTGCAGCACGCTCGTCCGCTCAACCGAGCGAAACAGGCTGCTGCCGGAGTCGGCGTAACCCTTGCCGAACAGCGCCGCCGTCCCATCGTTTGCCCCGACGGCGCAGCGATGCAACGTTATCCGATCGGCAAGC
>JBEKLE010000802.1:0-3051 GCA_050010355.1 Rhodopila sp.
GCCACCTACTGCTCCGGTTCGAACGCCTCAGCGCGTTGCATTACGCCTTCAAGTCATTGGCCTATGCGATGATCAATCTACGCCACTTCTGCTGACATCGGCGATCCTGGCACGCGGGTTGTGGTGGCGCCACGCCGCGCCATGATCGCGCACGTCCGCAGAATGACGAAATGACGCATTTCAGATCATAATGTTACTGATTCGCCGCATCAACGTGTCGACTCCGCATCTTCGACGGACCGTTTACGTTCCACCGGGCTGGCCGGGGCTGGAAACCCGCAACGAGTAGATAGCGTAAAGTTCTAATATAATCCAACCGTCGGTTGCAGCCAAAGTCGCGCGACTTGGCTCGTGCCACCTACAAACAGGTTCTAAACCAAGCATAATTATGCACAAAAGCACCATGCGGCATGTGCTTTCGGAGCTGCCACACATTGTAAGGAGGTACCTCACTCATGGCTGATGAACAAATCGACATCGCCATCGTAGGGGGTGGCATCTCTGGAATCTACACCGCGTGGCGGCTTAAGCAAGCCGACGCACACCGCAGGATCGCTGTGTTCGAGGGCAGCGAGGACGTCGGTGGCCGGCTGCTCTCGATACGTCCACCCGACATTCCGAACATGGTAGCGGAGTTAGGGGGAATGCGCATATTGCCTGAGGCTCAACCACTAATCACACAGCCCATCGAGGTACTGAATAAGCAACTTCCACGAGAGCAAGGGATCGCGCTCTACGATTTTCCGGTGGACCAGCCGCAAAATATCGCTTATCTGCGCGGCGTCTATCTTCGCCTCTCCGACTTTACCGCCGAGCCGAACAAAGTTCCGTATCACCTCTCGTTCTTGGAGTCTGGCGGGACAGCAAGTAGCGTCATGGTCAGCGCAATAGACCAGATCGTTCCGGGCATTACAGCTCCAGGATTGACTGAGTCCCAACGTCGGAACATGGCCCAGAGCGCGAGCTTCGATGGCGCTCCGTTGTATCAGCAGGGCTTCTGGAACGTCTTGCTGCGAGTCATGAGCAGCGAAGCCTATCATCTCGGTGCAGATGCTGGCGGTTATAACTCGACACTAACCAACTGGAACGCTGCCGATGCGATCCCCTGGTATCTCTCAGATTTCGGCATCAATCCCCGATACAAGGGCTTTAAGCAGGGATTTCAGCAGGTACCGAAGTCGTTAGCGCAGCTTTTCCGCGACGCAGGAGGGGATATTCGGCTCGCGACCCGGTTGGACAGCTTCAACTGGCTTGACGGCGCGTTCGCGCTGCGGATCGGGGAACAAACGGTCCGCGCGGCGTCGCTGATCCTCGCCATGCCGCGCCGGTCGCTCGATCTTCTCGCTCCGATGAGTCCACCGCTGCAGCAGATCCAGGAAATCACCGCAAGCGTTACGCCGCGGCCGCTCTTCAAGCTGTTCACGACCTATAGCAGCCCGTGGTGGCGTGCCGCGGGCTATACCAAGCGCTCGGGCCAAGCGCGAGCAGTATCGCCTCTGACCTGATCGGGCATATTACCGAAAGCCAAGTGCAGGGGTGGTCAGAGGGCACCCCTTCCGACTGGGCCACGGAGACATTCAAGGTAGCCAAAGAAGATGCTTACGGTCAGCTTCCCCCGCCCAGTTCACGTGGCAGCTTCCGGCTTTCAGATGATTACATCACCATGGCGACGCAGGACGTAGCCACCCAACTCAGTAAAGCCGGCGTCCGGCTCGCCGTTGTTTTAAACAAGGCACTCGCACATAATCAGTGATGCAACCTATGTGCTGGCGCATGTCTCGGCCGGCCGCCAGGCTCAGCAGGCAAAGCCGTGACGGTTCACAGACACAATGGAATCAGTGATATACTGCGATGGGTCTCAAACGGTTCTGTCGTACAGTTGGTTTCCGTTCCCCGACCGGAATACTAGCCCGCTGATTTTGGCTGATTATATTGTTGCTGATTCGGCTATAAACCGAACTTTGCGACAGAACCAAATCGAATCGCCGCAGCGCCAACCCTGCTTCGCGTGGGACCCGGCTTTGAATCACGCCCAAATGGCTTGCAACGTGCTCAACAGAATGACCAGCCTCGGTATGCCGATCTCCGTCCGCATCAAATCAGACGCGAACCTGAGCGGGAGATGCAACCCGAACGATCTTCATCCACCAATGCCGATCAAATGCCCGCCGTTTGCCCGGCATCGCGGAGATCGTCGAGATCCCGGCCACGCGTTTCCGGCGTGTAGAAAGTCGTCGCCAGCGAGATTAGAGTCAGCACCGCCACATAGGTCGCGAGCGGCATCCAGGCCGGCCGCCCCGCGCCTGGACCGCCACCGTACTGGTTGGCGGTCCAGGCGATGATCAGCGAGCCGACCAGCGGGGCGATGCCGCCAGCGAACACCGCCGAGATCTCTCGGCCGAAGGCAACCCCAATATAGCGGTGCCGCGCCCCGAATAGCTCAGCAGTGCACCCTTCGTGCCGGACTACCTGGCCAACGCCGGCGGCGTCATCGACTTCTACCAGGAAGCGATTGACGACCGCCCCGGGACGGTGCTCGCCTCCGTCGAGCGTATCCGCGATATTACCGCGGACGTCCTCCAGCGCGCAGCCGCGTCGGGCGAGACCCCGCTCCAGGTCGCCGACCGGTTCGTGCAGGAGCGATTACGGGCAGCCGAGGCCAAGCGCCGTGCCATCTGATATCTCACAGAGAGGACCGAGCCAAACCCGGCGTCGAGCATCGGCAGCATAAAGGCCTCAACAACCGGGCGGAGAATTCCCACTCGATAATTCAGATGTGTGGATCGGCGCCCAAACTTTGACCCGGCCTGTCGCTTATCAGTTTCATTCCGCCGATGAATCTGAGGGCGTGGTAGGGTCAGCTTTTAAAGCCGACGGGTGGGTCAGTGTCCCACGCCGAAACACAAATCACCTTTTTCATCGGAACCCACCATCTTGGGTCGGACAGAATGTCCGGCTTCGATGGGTGGTTCTGGCCTCATCACGAACGAGCCTCACCAAAAACATGCTCCGACCTTGGGAACTGCCGCGCCCGCACGTCCGCGCTGTATT
>JBEKLE010000803.1:0-3489 GCA_050010355.1 Rhodopila sp.
CATGCTGACCGGTGATTTCGATCGGGCATTCACGCACGCGGACAATGAGACCTCGGTGGCGACCGACACCGTGAAGAACATCGTCAACGTGGTCGCACGCGAAAATATCACTCTGGGGAACGAACTTTTCTGTGCTGCGGTGGCCCGCAAGCTGCTCGATTCGTATCCGGAAGTGGAAAGCGCAACTGTCACCGCGCATGAAACAAAATGGGTGCGCCTGAAGATCGACGGGAAACCGCACGCGCACAGCTTCCTGCTCGACAGCAATGGCAAGCCGTTCGCCAAGGTGGTGGCGACGCGAAGCGGCATGACCACGGAATCTGGCCTGTCCGCGTTCACCTTTATGAAGTCCACCGAGTCCGGGTGGGAACACTACATCCATGACCGCTTCACAACTATCCCGGAGACGCATGACCGGATGGCAGCGACCGCCATGGACGCGTCCTGGCGCTGGAAATCAGTGCCAGTGGACTACGAGGCGGCCAACGCGACGATCCTGGGCGAGATGCTGAAGGTCTTCGCGACGACGTACAGCGCCAGCGTGCAGGACAGTCTGTATCGCATGGGGACAGCCGCCCTGGCGGCCGTGCCGGAGATGTCCGACATCAGCATGGCATGCCCGAACAAGCACTATCTGTTGATCAACCTGTCGCCGTTCGGGTTAGAGAACAACAACCAGGTGTTTGTGGCGACGGATGAGCCGCACGGGCAGATCGAGTGTACCGTCGGTCGGTAGACTGTCCCTGGTCCTCTATCTGCTTGATCGCAAACCCGTCTTGATCGCAAGACCGGGGCCTGCGAAAAGACGACGGAAACTGCCCAGGGGACCGACGTGCAGCCGCCAAAGACACTGAACGCCAAGACACTGACCGACGGGCAGCGCGCTTACGAAGCCAAGCGTGCCGCAAAAGCGGGCATGAGTCTTGATAAATGGCTCGCCAGCAAGCAACGCCAGCAGGAGGCCGAGGCGAAGGCAAAGCTCAAGGCCGTTGAGGCCGCGAAGCCGCCGAAGCCACCCGGCTTCTTCGGGCGTCTGCTTGAGCGTGCCCAGCGGCCCCTCGGCTCCTAGTCTCGCGGCGCACGCGGACTGGAGCATCGATCCGCGCAAGCGCTGGATCACCGTTGCGGCGCGAACGACCACGGGCTGGACACTGGCAGAGCCTCGGCCGGTCGGCAACGTCGCGACCCTTTTGCTGCGGCTGGTGGCCGAAGCCGAAGGCGGAGCGGTGGCCCTGGGGGCCGATCTGCCGATCGGTCTGCCGCGTGCCTATGCCGCTGTTCGGCCCGAGGCGGATTTCCGGGCATTCCTGCGAAACGTCGGAGGAATGCCCGATTTTTTCACGGTCTGCGCGTCGCTGGACGAGCTGCGGCCGGACCGCCCCTTCTATCCCGCCCGCGGGATCGCCGGGATGACCCGTTTGTCGCATGCCCTGGCGCTCGGGCTCACCGACGCGTCTGGATTGTCTCGTGCCTGCGACGGCGCCACCGCCGAACGGCCGGCCGGTGCGCCGCTGTTCTGGACCCTCGGTCCCAACCAGTCCGGCAAGGCCGCGATCGCCGCCTGGCAGCACCTGATCTTGCCGGCGCTGGAGCATTCCGAACCGCCGTTGCGACTGTGGCCATTCGAGGGGCCGTTCCGGTCGTTGCTGTCCGCAGGTTCGGTTGCCGTCGCCGAGACCTATCCGGCCGAGGCACTGCGTCACCTCGGGATGAAGCTGCGAGGCAGCAAGCGGCGGCAGGCTGACCGATGCGCCGCCGGCGCGGCCTTGATGACGGCGATGGAGCAGCAATCGGCCACGCCGGACGATGCTATGCGCCGCGCGATCCTGAACGGGTTCGGAGCGGACGCGTCAGGCGAGGACCGTTTCGACAGCGTTCTAGGCGTGCTGTGCGTGCTGAACGTGCTGGCCGGCAACCGGCCGGACACCGCCCCGGACGATCCCTGGATCCAACGGTGGGAGGGCTGGGTGTTAGGACAGACGGCGCTCCCGGGGTTCCAAGGGCCGCCGGCTCGTCGTGCGCATGCACGCTTCGCATGACGCGGGGTCGAGGGGCGGAGCTCTCGCCGTGCTACGGCCACCGCACCTCCGGCGGCAGGCTCATCAGGATCGCCTCCACGTTGCCGCCGGTCTTGAGCCCAAATAGCGTCCCCCGGTCGTGGATCAGATTGAATTCGACATACCGCCCGCGACGGACGAGTTGATGATCGCGGTCGGCCTGCGTCCATGCCTGACCCATACGACGGCGGATGATCCGCGGGTAAACATCCAGGAACGCCTGCCCCACATCGCGGGTGAAGGCGAAGTCCGCCTCGACGTTGGCGGTGGTGTGGTGGTCGAAGAAGATGCCGCCCGCGCCGCGCGGCTCCTGCCGGTGCGGCAAATAAAAGTAGCGGTCGCACCATGCCTTGAACGTCGTCGTGACCAGCATGCGGGTGTTGAAGTGCGCCGCCGGCACCAGCGGGCTTTGCATATGGGCCACCAGGCTGATGCCGCTGGCCCAGAAACGGGGATCCTCGGCCGCGCCGGGGATCTGGCCACGAAAATCGGGGCTGAATTCGCCCCAGACGGTGGAGACGTTCACGCCCACCTTCTCAAACACCCGGCCCTTCATGAGGCTCATGACGCCGCCGCCACCTTCCTGGCCCTCTTCGGTGGGCCGGTTCCACGCCGAACGGGCGAACCGGCCGGGTGGCCGGTTGCTGAGCGGGCCTTCGTGGGCGTCCTCGATCGCCTCGAATGCGGCGCAGATCTGGTCGCGCAACCGTTCGAACCAGGCCTTCGCGGCGGGCTTGAGCGCTTCATGGGCCACGGCGTGCGGAATTTCAGTCATCGGGGGCTTGTTCCAGTGCGACAGTCGGGATAACCGGTGCTGCAAGCTTGTTGCGGCAGGCGAGGCCGGTCTTTAGACTGCGCCAAGCGCTGGCTCCGGGGCAACCCGGCGGGTGACAAGACGGTGTTACGGGCCGGTCGAGGGATTGGCTCGCGGTTAGGCGTGTCCGCGCTTTGGCCGAACGGTAAGCTCGAGGGAACCCATGGCTGATTCGTCCGCCGCTGCCGCTCATCACGCGCCTGACGTGAGCAAACGCGATTTCCTGCAACTCATCGCTGCGTCCGGCGCGGCCATCGGCGTCGGCGCCATCGTTTGGCCGCTGGTCGACTCGATGAACCCCTCCAAGGACGTGCTCGCCTTGTCGTCGGTCGACGTTGATCTCAGCCCAGTCGTTGAGGGCCAGGGCATCACGATCGTCTGGCAGGGCAAGCCGATTTTTGTGCGGCATCGGACACCGACCGAGATCAAGGAAGCGCAGGACGTCCCGCTCGCCCAACTGATCGAGCCGCAGGCCGATTCGGCACGGGTGAAGGCTGGCCACGACCAGTGGATTATTCTGATTGGCATCTGCACCCACCTGGGCTGCGTGCCGCTGGGCAACAAGCCGTCCGATCCTCGCGGCGAGTGGGGCGGCTGGTTCTGTCCCTGCCATGGCAG
>JBEKLE010000804.1:0-4812 GCA_050010355.1 Rhodopila sp.
ACTTTGAGCCGATGGCGAAGATTTGCGGGCTGCGACTATTGCGCTGACGGCCGCGCGCCAAAGACGTTCTCAGCGCGTTGGTTCCGCATAGCATTGTATTTCATTATTTCCACGCGCTTTTGTTCGGCGCTCAGATTGGCGCTTTCCCCGATCCGTTTGATCTGCCGGTTCGCGTCCTGCTCAACCTGCTTTACTTTCTCGACCAAGTCGTACTTGCTGATCTGATCCTTATTCGTCGCGTAGAACGTGCGGGCGTCATCCATGCGCCCGCGTGCGATGAGGTCCTTATAGGTGGCGTACGCCCGGTTGATCCCCTCCGCCTGCTGATAGAGCATGTCCACGTAACGGCTTTGCGGCGTGGTTGCCGTCGAGACCATGCCGCCCGTGATCTGGTTCCACAGATCGGCATTGGGCCGCACCGGCCAGTTCGGCTGCACGCCGCGGAGGGCGGCCTGTGCCTGGTCGGCGCCGCGGGCCGCGATGTCGGCGAGGTTCATGACATGGGAGCCCAACCAGCCGAAATAGCCGTTCACCAGGTAGTCGATCTGGATCGGCGCGAGGAATTGCGCCTGGGGCCCGGCGATGGCGCGTGCCGCCGCACTTCCCGCCAAACTGGCCGCCCGCGCCAACAGGGTCGTGGCGCCGGTGTACTGTTCTTCCGACCGCAGCCGGTCCATGCCCATGCCGATAATCGGCGCTCCGGTCCCGCTCTTGTTGGTGTAAACGTCCAGCGCGGGGCTCACGATCTGCGGCACCGGCCAGATCGACATATTGGTCGAGATGATCGAGCCGACGTTGTTGACGAAGCGGCGCCCGGTCATCTCGTTCTGGCCAAAGAAAGCCTCTACCCCGTTGGCCGCGATCCGGGCCATCGCGGCGATCTCAAAGCCCATCGGGATGCGGAACTGCGTATTGCCGAACTTGAACCAGAAATTCGCGTTCCGGTCGTACTCCGGACGTTTCTTGTAGTCCTCGTCGTCGGCGTAGATTGCGTCCAGCGCCAGCGTCATCAGCGCGGTCGTGCCGAGCACGACGGCAAACCGTCGGGTGGTTGACGCCGCGAGCCGGCGCCCGACCGCGACGGCGAAATTCCGGTCCTGGTCAGTCGCCGCCCGCCCGACCTTGTACAGCCCCTGCGCCCAGGCGTTCATGAACGGCACGGTCTGGGTCAGCACGCGGGCAATCGTGCCGGCGCCCTTGAGAGTGAAGTCTTCGAGGTCACGGGCGGCAAACGACGCCTGGTCGTGCGGCACGCCCTCGGCGATCAGCTTGTGGTAGAGGGCAAACCGCTGGACATCCTCGCCCTGCGCGGTGACCTCTTTGTAGGCGCGGGCGATCTGCGAAATCCGGTGCCAGAACGCAGTGATCGTGGCCGGCCGGTCCAGCATCGTGTTGAGGTCGGTCATGCGGCCGCCGGTATCGTGGCCCGAGCCCAGCCGCATCGTGCCGCCGCCGGCAATCGCGTTCGCGGCCTCATCGCCGAGCTTGAGCCGGTTCAGCTCCTGCCGGGCCACAGCCCGCGCGACGTTCTGCATGGCACCCGGCAGGTCGCCCATCTTGAAGCCGGTCCTGACGTTATTGACGATGTTGTAGGACATCGGCGCCGTGGCGATCGCCTGTTCCGCGTCGCGGATGCTGACCCGCAGCATGAACCGCGGATCCGCGGTCACGCCCTGCGTCAGCACGGTCTTGAACTTCGTCGCCGCGTTCATCACCGGGTTGTGGAAGCCGCTGAAATCCAGCGCCGAGATCGCCGTGAACAGCAACGGGTCGTGCACCTCGAAAGACTGCTTCTGACCGTTGTTCATCACCCAGACGGTGCTTTTTTCTCTTGCCGCCTTGCCCATGTAGGCGAGTTCCCGTTCCGACCGCTCGGTGACGGCGCCGTTCGTGACCCCGGTATCGAGCACGCCGCTGGCGGCGCGGTTGCGCAAGGACGCGTCGATCATGTGCGACCTTCTGTTTGACGAAGCCCGAGGTGATGTTGGGTCCGGCGAAATGGCCGCCCTCGTCGGCGACGCGGTAGAACGGGACATAGAACGGGTTGGCGAACAGGGCGCTCACCCGATCGCCATTGAGCAGTCCCGACTGCACGGCGAGATCCAGCACGTTCTTGTTGAACACATCGAGCTTGCGGAGACTGTCGAGGTAGACCGCTTCGCGCGAGCGGGTGATCTGGCCGTTGTCGAGGCGATAATCGAACGGCACCTGGCCTTGGTTGGTCTGCTTGATCGTGTCGATGTCGTCTTGCGACCACAGATTCTCCCGGTCTTCGGCTGTCAGCCGTTCGGCGCGGTTCGCCGCCACCCACCATAGGAAGCGGTCCTGTTCGCCGTGCAACGGCCGCACCAGGTAATGTTCGACGCCGCCGTTGCGCTGATCCATCGCGTATGTGGAGCCGTTGAACCGCAGCGTCCCGTCGGTCAGGAACATCTCGGCAGCCCCTGCGGTCGTGTTGGCGTTGCGCAGCGCCATGTAGCCCGCGGGGTCGTCGGCTTTGACGCCGATGTAAGGGTCCAGCCAGTAGCGCACGGTGCGCCGCCCGAGATCTTGGGTCATGGTTCGGACGGCGTCCACCGCTCGGTTTCACGCTCATTTCGGACGGCGATGCGTGGCGAGAACAACGGCAAGCCTTGCGTCCGCGCCGCGTCACGTAGCTGCGGGGTTATCTCGAATGAGTGGACTGATTGCGTTGGGCCGGGTTCAGTGCCCATGCGTGCCAGCGTTTCATCCATCATCCGCGCGTGGATCACATCGAGTTGGTCATATAGCCGCATGGTTTCCGGTGTGTTGCCGGTGCCCGGCGGCTGGCGGTCTTCGATCGCCCTGATCTGATCAGTGACAGCGTTCCAGGCCGCGTCGTGATCGGCCCGCGCTTGTGCGTCCGGCCGCGTGGTGTCGCGGTCTGCCGCCTCGCGTGGGCCAGTACTAATCTCGCTGTTGTCCACTTTGGCGCCGAACTTACCGACTAGCTTCTGCACTTCGTTCGGCAGCATCTTGTCGTAGAAGGTTTTCATGCCTTCGCCGCCGACCTTCAGGTCGACGCCGGAAAGCACGCGCCAGTCGCGGGCCGGGCGGTCTTTCATCGGTTCGCCAGCGTCGTCGGCTATCTTTTGCGCGAGTTCCTTGCCAACCATGTCCTCGATCCGGTCAAGGCCGACCTCATCCTCGTGGATGATCTGTTTCCCGGCTTTGTCGTAAACCGCGATCTCGTATGTTCCGGCTTCTTCGGTTGGCTCGTATTCGATGCGGTCAACGTGCTTGCTCAGGTCATACCGATCCGCCTGCACGTCGCCTGGTGTCCAGGCGACTCTGTCGAAGCCATGATCGACGGCGTATTTGATCATCCGCTTCATCACCAGCGCCGGCCAGGTGGTCTTGAACGGGGCGTCGGGGACGTGATCACCTTGATACGGTCTTTGCGCCCGGTCGGTCTCCAATTGGTTCAGGCGCTCAATCGTATCAGCAACCGCTTCTTCCTGGGGTCCGAAAGCCTCTCGATGTCATGTGCCGGCCATCGGGGTCGCTTACAGCGAAGCCAGCCGGGAACTTGGCGACGGTATAGCCGGGCGGCAGTGCTGTAATTTTTTCCGGCGCGGGAGGTGGTTCGCGATACCCTTTCTTCCTTCCGGCCTGGTGCCAGTCGCTTTGCACCTCCTCAATATGCAGCACCTTTGCGCCGTCCAGGTGCGGTGCGTTCGCTGAACCGGGTATGGGCAAGCACGTTCGGCTCGTCCCAGTGAGACGACCGGTAAGAGCCTGCATCGCGATTGAAGATCGCGCCCAGGCGCCGGGTTTCCGCCTCGGCTTCAGCCCGCGTGGCAAACAGATCGCTCATGCCGGCTTGCGTCACCCGAAACTTGCCGTTCGGCAGCGCCTCGATGTGA
Organism: Rhodopila sp.; assembly: GCA_050010355.1. GTDB lineage: Bacteria > Pseudomonadota > Alphaproteobacteria > Acetobacterales > Acetobacteraceae > Rhodopila. The sequence continues at coordinate 3,888 of JBEKLE010000804.1, forward strand.
CCTACAGGTGGCGGTTCTGGCGACGGCAAGGTGATCAGCATCTCCCGGTAATTCTCGCCGCCGGGTAGTGTGTAGCCGCCGAACTTGGTTGGTTTCGCCCTTTCGCCCGCGGCAACGGCGGCATCAAGCCGATCGTGCGCTGCGTTATGACGCTCGATCGCCGCGACGTAGGTTTCGGCAGCCGGACGCAAAGCTTCCGGCAAATCCGCCGGCTTTATTGTCCCAGCTGCCAGTCCGCGCGACACCTCGTCACTGTAAAGATGATCTCCATCGCCCAGGTCGACGTAATGGCCATGCGCCATCATCGCCTCATCAATCGCCTGATAGCCGCCGCGCCGGTCTTCAGCCGCTGCGTCGATAGCGTCTTGTGCCTGGTTGATCGCGTTATCGCGGCCCTTCACCACCTCCCGCACATCCAGCCGGTTGGCGCGCAGATAGTCCAGCACCTCGGCCTTGCCGACCGACTTCGGCTGCTTGCCCAGCCAGTCATCGAGGCCGGTCCAGGCGCGTTCCTCGGGCTTCACGCCGGCCATGTTCTTGAGCGTGGCGATCCACTGGCCGGGTGTCGCCTTCTCCTGCTTCACCCCCTCCACCGCCCGGGTCAGCGCGGAGAACAGCGGCGTGTGGCCCTGCTCGCGGTCTTCCCCGCGGCGCGGGGAGAACTGAATGCGCGGATCGTTCGGATCGAATGTGCCGCGGTTGCCGGTGGCCGATTTGATCTGCTTCGGATCGAAGGCGACATAGACGTTTTCGGATTTGAGGCTCGGCGTGTCCCGAACGTTGCGTATGATCAAGCCGTCGTTACCCTCACGAATCCCCTCATTTCTTTTAGCCCAGATCTAGCGTGAATACGGCGCGATTCCCTACAGCATGTTGAGTGCTGGTGGATTCGAGGGTGTCATGGGGAAGGTGGAGCGTTGGTTTG
>JBEKLE010000805.1:0-2562 GCA_050010355.1 Rhodopila sp.
CCATGCGCCAGCGGCTCGATATCGCCGGCCTCTACCACGACGCGGTCAAGGCCCTGCCGGAGCTGATCGACGACCAGCCGCCGCTGCCGGTGTCAGAGGTCTGCACGGTCACGCTGGACGCGCTGCTGGCCGACGACTGAGGGCCTCGTCGGTGTAGTCGATCAACGCCGCCTGACGGTCGTGTGGCGTTGCGCCCGCCGCCGCGATCCGCGCAATCGCTGCGGCGAGCTCCGCATGCACGACCGCGGCGGCCACCACGCGCCCGGCGGCGAGATCGGCGTCACTGCGGGCCAGTGCGGCCAGGAGCTCGGCCTCGCTCGGCATGGGCGGTTCCCAATCGGGCGGACGATCGGGCTGGGACGTGTCGTTCATGGGGCGAGAATAGGCGGTCCCGGCCGGCCCGCCGCGCCACGGAACCAACCGCGAACACCAGCCCCGCCAAACCCACCGTATAATTGGCCGCATAATTGCTGTTATGGTAAATTGTTAGGTGAGGTGACGGATTGTGGCGGAGTGTTGCAGATGAGCGGGTGTTGGTGAAGCTAACGCTGGTGGGCGCGGCGGAAACGGCGCCACGCCGGGCCGCTATGCCGGGCAACGTTGACCGCTTGCTAAGCCATCGCGGCGCATTATCGCCGCCCCCTTCGACGCCGTGATCACCCTGAACGACCACCACCTCGCGGCCTGAGCGGGCGCCAGGCCGCGGCCGTCGCCGTCGTCCGCCAGGCCGTCGAGCGCATCGACGGCGCCGGCTGGATCGATGTCGCGGCGCAGGACTTCCCGCCGCACTCGGGCGGCCTCACGGCCAGCGCGGCGCGAGGTTACACGAAACCAAAAGCAGGCCACTGCCTATCATTCATTCAGAAAGTCTTGTTTAGTATTAATGTCCTTTATTAGGTATTCCCCGCCTTTTTGATCTTCCGCAACAAACTCTTTGTATGACCCGAACAGGCCGATAGGCAAAGGATTGAGGGCAAGCGGATTGTGGACAATTGAGAGGACCAGATCCTTTTGGAATACGTCCTTCTGGTGACTTTGAATGATGGCGCTTACATGCGCGAAATTTGTATCAAAAAAATTCGCGGTATCGACCTTCTTTCCGCTCTGTTTCTGAAGGAAAAGCCGCGAGATGTTCTGCGCCGGGCCAGCAAGATCACCTTCGGGCGTAATCGGAACGCCGAGTGGTCCGACAGGGAACACCGCTTCCATCACAAGGGGGAACTGGCTAATTCCGTTTCCGTCAATATCCCAGTCCGACAATCGGCATATGTTCACCGCGATCACCAGGCAATCGTTGGCATTGACGATCCCTTTTGCGAGGTATTCGGCAAATTTTTTTTGCTTGGCGTCGATGGCGGATGTGCAACGCAGGACTCTCGACTGGTCAGGCTTCGACTTCACCAGGTTCTCACCTTGGCGCGGCGTCTCCAGGTAGTCGGCAGGAATGCCCTCGGGCGCCGGCACAATCGCTTCTATCCATATCGTCTGGCCGGAATGCTCTATGCAAAAATCGGGGCCTTGCTGTCCCGAGGCTTTCACCGAGCTCCGCAACTTGTAGCCGGCAGAGCGAAGATGGCGGTGAAGCATCGCCTCCCAGATGCAAGACCACAGCTTTCCTTCATCTCCTGTTTCAATCTCGGCAACTAGGTGAGGCGGGCTTATGCCCGACGCAGCATATTCGGCTAGTAGCTCCCCATAGTGGCTTGGAGCAACGTTGTTGTTAGGAAATCTCTCTTGAAGCACCGCCCAAATGCGTTCTTCGGTAGCTTTCATTCTCCGATCCTCATTCTCCGCGAAGAATGTATCTGCCATTCTATGGCATTGACGCAATGAAAGAATCCGGCGCGGTTTCCACTTCCCGCGCAAACGCCCGCCGGGCCAGGTCGCGGGGGCGGCTGTCGTCGCGTAACTCGAACAGCGCCGGCTGCTCGACCTGCGGGCCGTGACGGAACATCGCAAGAATCAGGAGATGATCGCGGACCCCGTGCCGCCCCGCCTTGGCTGCGTCGAGCGTGCGCCGGATAGATCGACGCCCTGCGAGAATTTTATTGTAAATTCGGCACGTTTAGATTACGGAGATGCAGCGAGGGATCGTCTTCGCGTGCGCGAAGGGTAAGCAATGCTGGTCGGCGTATTCCCGGCTCAGAAGGGACGGCGAAGGGCAGAGAGATAGCACCGCCACTGCGTCACGCCGCGCGCTTTAAGTGAAATAGACTAATGAAGCGTTCGGCTAAAATCCGGCGTCGATGGCATCCCTTGATGTTATTTGTTGTATTGATTGGCTTTCCCGCCCTCCATTTTAATTCTACCTTTACGTCCTTATCTTACCCGCCCGCGTCCACGATCTGCTTGACGATGGCGAACAGGTCGAGATCCGTTGCACTGACGCAGCATCTTTGCCACGGTGCGCCCCGCATGCCTTCGATCAGTTATAAATGGACGTTTGGAGTGGGTGTAGCTGTCGGGATCATCCTTGCCAGCGCAGCTTTTGCTGCATTTTTCTATTGGCCCGCGCAGCGGTCTGAAAGGGATGCAGCCTTATACGATGGTTGCTTAATCCAA
>JBEKLE010000806.1:0-4048 GCA_050010355.1 Rhodopila sp.
CTGCGCCAGGGCATCCCCCGTTCTGTCGCCACAGCCAATCAGATCCTAGCGATCGTCTGCATCGGTATCGTGCTCGCCAACCTTGATTTGTTCATCGTCAATGTTGGCCTGCCCAATATTGCCCGGGATTTCCCGGGTGCCACGCTCGAGGATCTTTCCTGGATCTTGAACGGCTATGCGATTGCCTATGCTGCTTTGTTGGTGTTCTTCGGACGCCTGGCCGAACGCCACCGCCGCGATCGAAGCTTCCTTCTCGGCATCGCGCTCTTCACGGCCGCATCCGCCGCCTGTGCCGCTGCAAATAGTGTCGCGACACTCGTCGCCTTCCGCTTGGTCCAGGCAGCGGGCGCAGCGCTGATGACGCCGACATCGATCGGCCTCGTACTTGCCTCGTTCCCAGCCGAGCGCCGTGGCGGTGCTGTGCGAACCTGGGCCGCCATCGGAGGACTGGCCGCGGCGCTCGGTCCCGTCGTGGGCGGCGTGCTGGTTACCGCCAGCTGGCGGTGGATTTTTCTCGTCAACGTGCCGATCGGGCTCGTCGCCATCGCGATCGGCTGGTGGAAACTGCCGCATGTGCCCGGCCATAACGTGCCCCGGCCCAATCCGTGGGCCGCGCTGCTCGTCACGGGCGGGATCGGTGGCCTGACCTTCGTGATCGTCAAAGTGAACGACTGGGGATGGAACTCAGGTGGCATCGGTCTCAGCCTCGCCGCCTCGATCGCCTGCCTGGTCTTGTTCGTGGGTCTCTGCCTGCGGTCCAGCAACCCATTCGTCGATCCGGCGCTGTTTCGGGTTCGCCAGTTCACCGGCGCCGCATTGGTGATGGCACCGTATTCAATCGCGTTCGGGGCGATGCTGTTTTCCGTTGCGGTGTGGGAGCAGACCGCCTGGGGCTGGTCGGCCTTGAAAACCGGCCTGGCGATCGCGCCGGGCCCACTTCTGGTTCCCGCGACATCACTCCTGCTTGCCGGCCGGCTGATCGCTCGCTTTGGCGTCGCTTCGGTCATCACCGCTGGCATTATGTTCTTCGTCGCGGGACTGATCGTCTGGGCCACTTTCATCGGGCCGGAGCCGAACGCCGTCTTTGTCGAGCTTGGCATGATCCCCACAGGCATCGGCGTAGGCCTCACCTTTCCGACCTTAATGGGCGTCAGCACGTCGTCGCTTCCGCCTTCGTCGTTTGCGACGGGTTCGGGCGTGATCAACATGATCCGTCAAGCCGCGATCGCGGTGGGCGTCGCTATATTCGTCGCCGTCGTGGCCTCGCCTGCGTCGCCGGCCGCCCGCGTTAGCGCGTTTCATCGCGGCTGGTGGATCATGGCGGTGATTACGGCGTTAGGATTAATTCCCACATTCGTTCTGATCCGCCCAACCCGAGCGCTGACGGTCGCTCGATCCCAATAGAATGCCTGCTCGGGACACAAGCAATTAGTTAAACAGGGAATACTCAAATGCGGTTTCTCGTGGCCGGCGCGGGCGCGACCGGCGGATATTTCGGCGGCCGTCTGGCTCAAGCTGGGAGGGATGTGACGTTTTTAGTGCGGCCCGGGCGCGCCGCACAACTCCGCCGCGACGGGCTCCGCCTTGTCAGCCCGCACGGTGACCTTACGCTGAAACCGCAGCTTCTTGTTGCCGCGGAAATCAGAGAGCCGTTTGATGTCGTCATCCTGGCGGTCAAGGCCTACGCGCTCGATCAAGCCCTCAACGACATCAAGCCCGCGATCGGACCAGATACCATGGTCGTTCCCCTCCTGAACGGGATGCGCCACATCGACCGGCTGATCGAGCGTCACGGAGAGGTGCCGGTGCTCGGCGGCGTCTGTGTCGTCGCGACGACGTTGGACCCACAGGGGCGCATCATCCAGCTTGCCGAAATGCAGGAGCTGGCATACGGCGAACGGAACGGCATCGTGTCCGCACGGGCGCGAGCGCTGGACACAGCGATGCTGGGCGCCGGATTCAATGCTCGGCTGTCGAACACGATCATGCAGGACATGTGGGAAAAATGGGTGATGCTGGCGACGGCCGGAGGCATCACATGCCTTGTGCGAGGCAATATCGGCGAGATCGAGGCGGTTCCGGACGGGGCCGCGATCGCGCTGAATTTTCTGGCGGAAATCGCGTCCGTTGCCGCCGCATCGGGCTACCCGCCGAGGGATGTATTCACCACGCGAGCGCGCGGCATGCTGACGGCGAAAGGTTCGAATTTCGCCCCGTCGATGTATCGCGACATGCAAGGTAGCGCCCCTGTGGAGGTCGACCAGATCCTCGGCGATATGCTGGGCCGCGCACACGGCCTCGACTTGGAGACGCCCCTTCTGCGGAAGCCTCCGCTACGCATGGCGGCTAATCGTCGGTTGTCCCGGTCGGCGGCGTAAGCATCCCACTACAAATCAGTTCATCGGCTATGACCGCTTTGGGTGGAAAGCGGACCTAGGCGACTGCGACGAGGCGCGAATGACCGGCGCCGGAGTGCTCGACGAGGTGACCCTGGAGGGGCGCTTCGGCATCGTGCTGCCGCGCCTCGACGGATCGACCTGCTACGCACCCTTCCATCGCGGCGACGCCGGTGGCAATCACTCATCATCAGCGAGGGAGAGGCGCCATGACTGTCGAGTTCCACATGATCTGGCGGGACCAGGTCGGAGCAGTATCGGCAATCCGACAACAGCACGGCGAAGAAGCCGCCTTCGATTACATCGTCGACGAGAAACTGATGAACTTTGCGGAGGCCGCGGAAGAACGCCCCGCATTCGCGCGGGAGCTGCCCCGTTTCGTCGCGGCGATCCGTAAGGCCTTTCCCCCCGATACGATGCAGTCCGGGCTACAGCGTCTTGCCCGTTATCTTGAAGAGGATAAGGCCAGCGCTGCCGACATGCTCCGCGAGAAACAGGGCAACCCGCCTGGCGAAGTCGATGGTGGCGATGGGAACGGCGACACCGACGACGATTTTCGCAAGGCGAATACAGTCCCTTTCGGCGAGGCAAAGGCGCTTCGAGTTTCTTCGTGACCTGCTCATCTCTGAGCGGCTCGGCACCGCCTGAAGCCACGCATCGCAGCAGCGCTGTCGCAAAGTCGGCTTCCGTCTCCCGACCGGAATAATAGCCCGCTGATTTTGGCTGATTATATTGTTGCGAATTCGACTGTAAACTGAACTTTGTGACGGAACCAATATGGGGTCAGGTCTGCCTAAAGCGGGGTTGGGGACAGGCCGCGAGTGCCTCAGGATCGCGCCGCCGGGCGTCGAGCACCGGTGGCACCGCTGGGCCACCTCTTCATCCAACCCGCGAGACCCACCATGTTCGGCCACCCCGACTATGACAGCCACGAAGAACTCCTGTTCGCCTATGACGCGGCAAGCGGGCTCAGGGCCCTCGTGGCGATCCACAACTCGGCCCTGGGTCCGGCCTTCGGCGGCTGCCGGATGTATCCCTATGCCGACGAGACCCAGGCCATCGCTGACGTGCTGCGTCTCTCCAAGGGCATGACCTACAAGGCGGCGATCTGCAGCCTACCCTACGGCGGCGGCAAGTCGGTGATTGTCGGCGATCCACGACGGAATAAGACGCCAGCCCTCCTGCATGCCATGGGGCGCCTGGTCGAGAGTCTGAGCGGCCGGTACATCATTGCCGACGATGTCGGCACGACACTCGCGGACCTCGCCGTGATGCGCGCCGCGACCACCCACACCGCAGCCGCGACCCCGGCGGCCCAGGCCCCGCTGCCCGTCACGGCATATGGCGTGCTGATGGCGATCACCGCGGCGGTCAGGCACACGCTCGGGCGCGAGGACCTGACGGGCCTGACGGTGGCAGTGCAGGGCCTCGGCAATGTCGGCATGCCCCTTTGGCTATCTGCGAGAGCGGGGCGCGAGGCTCTTCGTCGCCGACCCCGACCCGGCGCGCGCGGCGCAGGCCGAAAGCGACTACGAGGCGAGTGTTGTCGAGCCGGACGCCATCTACGACCAAGCGGTCGATCTGTTCTCGCCTTGCGCCCTGGGTGCGGTCTTCAACGACCGCACCATCCCGCGCCTGCGTTGCCGGCTGGT
>JBEKLE010000807.1:0-3176 GCA_050010355.1 Rhodopila sp.
TCTTCCTGTGAGATGCTGATGGCCGACGGAGTCTTGTTATCGATCTTCAGCAATGGCTTGGCTTGTTGTGCAACTCCGAGCAACGACAGTAAGAGAACAATAACAACGAATCCACCGATACGCCTCATCGTGAGTTCCTTTCTGATGTGCACTGCATGAGGAATCAATGGTATCGCAAAAACGACGAAGATGTGTATGGGAGACATGATGCGATCCCACATCCGCCAGCAGCAGACGGATGTGGGCTACCCACGTTTTTCCGATTCCCTAGACTCCGATGGCTTGCTGCAAGGCTCCGGCGACAGCGTCCACGTGCTTGTGCATGAGGGCTTCACTTTCAGCTTCGATCATCACGCGGGCGAGTTTTTCAGTGCCGGAGTAGCGCACCACCACGCGTCCATTGCCGTCCAGGTCCTGTTCGGCGGCGTGGATGGCGGCGGCGACCGTGGGGAGTTCGTTCATCGGAATTTTCTCGCGCACCTTGACGTTGCGGATGCGCTGGGGAAAGACCTTGAAGTCGGCCGTCAACTCGTGCAAGGACCTGCCCGAGCGGGCGATCACTTCGAGGACACGCAGAGCGGTGAGCAGACCGTCGCCGGTGGTGGCGTCCGAGTCCATGAAGAGGATGTGGCCGGACTGTTCGCCGCCAAGCGTGGCACCGGTTTTGAGCATCTCTTCGAGAACGTACTTGTCGCCCACGGCGGTGCGCAGCATCCGGATGCCGCTGGCGTGGAGAGCCTTTTCCAGGCCCATATTGCTCATCGTGGTGGCCACTACAGTGTCATGGGCAAGGACGCCTCGCGCTTTCATATCGCGGGCGGCGATAAGGAGAACGGCATCGCCATTGACCACATTGCCGTGTTCGTCGCTGAAGAGAGCGCGGTCGGCGTCGCCATCCAAGGTGATGCCAAGGTCGAACTGGCCCGGATGCCGCAGCAACTCGGCGGCGGCGTGCTCGGGATGAAGTGAGCGAGCTTTGTGGTGTCCACACTGGAGGCGAGCCAGGTTTCGTAATCGGCGCGCAGGCTGGCGCTGCCCGGAAGAATGTCAGCCATCAGGCTGCCTTCGTCGGGCTGATGAGCGGTCAACAGGTCGATGTGCTCGAAGATATCGGACTCAATTTCGTGCTCGATTTCATCGGCAAGCTTCATGCCGTCGTGTCCGAAGAGCTTGATGCCGTTATCCTGCCAAGGATTATGCGAGGCCGAGATGACGACACCGGCGGCAAAGCCATGGGTGTGGGCGAGGTAGGCGACACCGGGAGTAGTGAGCACCCCGGCGCTGGCGAAGCCGCATCCGGAATCGCGTAGTCCGCGCGCCACGGTTTCAGCGATCCAGCCGCTGGATTCGCGGGTGTCCTGGCCGAGCACGACCTTAGCATCTGCCGAACGCCGCACCAGGCGGGCGCCACAGGCGCGTCCAATAGCATAGACCGTAGAACGGTCCAGGGGATATTCGCCGGCTACGCCGCGAATTCCGTCGGTTCCAAATAACTGCCTCATGATTGCCCGTGGTGGAGTTGCCAATTTAGGGGACCCCGGCTTTCGAAGATGTTTTCTGCGTTTTTACAATGACATGAATGGGGCCGGAGCCGGAAATGTGTACGAGCGGGTCGGGGAGATAGGCCATGGTTTCAAAGCTGGCCTGCCCAGCGACTCCGGTTACATCCACTGTATCGGTCATGGCGTCTTCGACGGCATTCACATGTCGCGCCGGTCCGGAAATAGTAAGTATTGCGGGGTCGGCGATCACGGACTCGATGCGATAACCGGGTGGAATTGTGCCGACGATGCGCGGCTTGACTGCGACCTGGCGAGTAGCCCGGGTATCGAAGTTCAGACGCAAGCGGCTGGGCGTGACCTGCACGACCTCGACTTCGTGAGGGACTTGTATCTGATCCGTGGTGATGTCGTAGGTATGCTCGCCAGGTGTAGCATCCCGCAGGTCGATCACAGCGTGCACGCTTTCTACCGGGAGATCGCGCAGCACACGGGCAGGTCCGCGAAGTCGGAGCTGCGCTTGCGGAATGACGTCCGAGGTGTAATCGAGGCCCTTCGGCGGGCGGGAGAACTCGATCGGCACGCGAAGAGAAACCTCCGCGACGGGATCGTGTGCTACTCCGTACCACATGAGGATCGAGATGAGCAGCGATGTCAGTTTGAGCATCGCGTGGTCGAAGATAAGATGGCGAAGTCGGGTGATCACAACCGGTCTCCCCGGTCGACAGCGCGGCGCTCTTTCGAAGGAACCGTGCGGTCTTCCTCGCCCGGTGTGGGGCTGGCCTCCACAGAGCTGGGCGTGAAATGCGGCCCCGGATGCGAGTGCGTAGGCTGCCCGGAGAAACGCATCAGCAACTCACCCAGACGCTGGCGCAACCGCTCAGGGGTGATATCGCGCTCGACCTGCCCGCCGACGGCGATGCTGATCGCTCCGGTTTCCTCGGAGACGATCACCGAGACTGCGTCGGTTTCTTCGGTGATTCCGATTCCCGCGCGATGGCGAGTGCCGAGTTGCGTGGACAGCAGCGGATTCATCGAGAGAGGCAGGAAGCAGGCGGCGGCAGCTACGCGGTCCTTCTGCAAAATGACAGCGCCGTCGTGCAAGGGCGCGCTCGGGCGGAACAGGGTTGCCAACAGGTCGTAGGAGAGATGGGCGTCGAGCGCGACCCCACTCTCGATGTAGGTGCGCAAACCGATTTCGCGCTCAATCACCACCAACGCACCAGTCTGATCCTGCGAAAAAGTGGTGGCCGCCATCACGATGTCGTCGTAAGCATCGGCTGTACCATTTTGCGAGCCGCGGGTGAGGGTGAGGTTGCGGCCCAGTCGCGCCAGAGCCTGCCGGATCTCCGTCTGGAAGATCACGATGAGGGCAAAGATGCTGTAGGGCAGAATGGTGCCGACCAGCCAGTCCAATGTGCGCAGGTTACTGAGATGGGCGACGTAGAAGGCAACGGCCAGCGCGCCCACCCCGGTGAGCATGGGAACCGCACGCGTGCCTCTCACCAGAAGCAGAAACTGGTAGATGACAAAAGAGACGAGCAAAATGTCCAGAACTGATCCGGTCGTCAGGTGCGGCGAAAATCCAGTCAGATTCGGGAACTTCAGCATGGCCTCCTTTCGTAAGCTTTGCCATCAGGGCGCGTTGCGGCCTGTGAATGATCAGAACATCTCATT
>JBEKLE010000808.1:0-4140 GCA_050010355.1 Rhodopila sp.
ATATCATTCAGCCGGCATCAGCCGATCGGCGCGCTGATCGAGGACGCGTTTCGGGCAGCATCGATCCGGCGGGTGATTGCGATCGAGGTCACCCAATCCTGGACGGCCTGCGCACTGGTGCAGTCCGGCGCGGGGATCGCGGTGACGGACGGCTTCACGCTACTGGGGGGAATTCCAGACGGCCTGACCGTGCGCCCCTTCGAACCGGCACCGCGTATTGCCGGACGCCTGCTTCTATCAGTGGACAGACCTGCCTCCCGTCACGCCGAGGCGTTCGTGCTGGCGCTCCTGTCCATTGTTCAGGATGAGATCGCAACAGGCCGTATCGGGGAAACGGAATGACGCGGACGCGGCCACGAACAACGAGTCGATGAAGGCGGGTTTGCGTATCCTGTCAGCCTATCTGTGGCGGCGCGCAATGATGAACAATCTGACGCGCAATAGACAATCGCCGGCGCACGATGCGATCCGATCAGGTTGGCAGCAGCTCATTCAAGTGATCTCGAACCGGACATTCACCAAGGCGCTCCGCCGGGACCTACGCACCATGTCCAAGGCCGGTTGCCGCTAAATACCCCGGACCATTGGGGGCCGTCCGTCTCGGGCCAGGGTGGCTCGGCACGAAGAATCCGGCGACAATGCGGCGTGCGCGGCTTCGAGCGCTTCGCGATGGACCGCGGCGGCGCTTTAAGGTTGCCGCGGGTGAACGCCACGAGGCGGCCGACCTCCCGCCTCACCTTGATTGTCGCGCGGCACCATATGGCCGGCAACGTGTTCCAGCTTCTCGAAAACACGATCGACAGAGGACCAGATGCAGCATCTCGACGATGAAGCAAATCCGACCGGGTTCGAGCACAGGATGGTCTAGATTCCCGGCATGCGGTTGCACTGCGTGCTGGGCGGATCGGGGCCGGTAATCGTCCTGGTCGCCGGGTTTCCGCAAAGTTGCTACGCGTGGCGCCGGGTTATGCCCTTGCTTGCCCGACAGTTCCGGGTCATCGCGGTCGACCTGCCGGGGCACGGCGACTCAGACCGGCCAGTGGACGGCTACGATACCCGGACCGCGGCACACCGGATCAATGCGCTCGTGCAGGCGCTGGGCGTCAGCCGGCATTTGTATGTCGGCCACGACATCGGTGCGTGGGTTGGATACCCCTACGCCCACGCGTTCGAGCAGGAACTAAGCGGGATCGTCTTCCTCGACGGGAATATCCCGGGTGTCACCCTCCAGCCGACACTCCGGATTGCGGAACCAGACTATTGGCGCAGTTGGCACTTCCTCTTCAACATGGTCGAGGATTTGCCCGAAGCGCTGCTTGCCGGGCGTGAGCGCGTGCTGATCGAGTGGTTCTTTCATCGCAAGACCGGGGTGAGCACGTCGACGTTCAGCCGCGCCGACATCGATGAGTACGAGCGGGTCTATAGCCGGCCCGGCGGCATGCGTGGGATGCTTGGCTACTATCGTGCCGTGATCCAGGACATGGAGCATAACAAGGGCCTCTTCGCCCGCAAGCTGAAGGTGCCCATCCTTGCCTTGGGTGGCGACGGCGGCAGCGCGCCCGATATCCATGCGGCGATGCAAAACCTTGGCGAGGACGTCCGTGGCGGTTTGGTGACGAACAGCGGCCACTACATCCCCGAAGAGCAGCCCGAGACGCTCGCTGCGCAACTGATCGGGTTTGCGAATACCCTCAGCCTCTGAACCGAAGCAGACCGGCTGCTCTCGGCCAGACAGGGCCGGACACGGCGGACGTCTGCTTGCCGCACCCCTCAGCCGAAAGCGCCAGCCCGCTCTCCACCCAGGCGGTCAGTGCCTCGTTGCGGTATACCCCAGAGAGGCGTCGGCATGAGACACTTTCCCTCTACTCGTTGCGGGTTTCCAGCCCCGGCCAGCCCGGTGGAATGTAAACGGTCCGTCGAAGATGCGGAGTCGACACGTTGATGCGGCAATGCACGCGGTTTAGTGCAATACGTTTTATCGCTCACCGGCGCGGATTCCAGCAGCGGAGCCCTTGCGGCGGTAGCTGTGCGCCGCGCCGATGAGCGACAAAACGCTCTTCATTATCGCGCCTTGGAGGGCCGCCGGAACGGCAAAAAACGGCGGAGAACAGAGGAAATCGCCTGAAAATGGCGGCCTGCGCAACACCGCAGCTTGCAGCCGGACCGCTTAGCGGGCCTCCCCTGCCCCGTCCTGCCGGCGGAACGCAGGCCGAAACGCCGGAAGCCGCGGCCGAGGGCGCGGGCCTATGCTGATAACGCTATCCCTTTACTGAAACGCTAAAGGGTCCAACTGAAACGGCCAAGGAAGATCGACATGCCCTCCCGCGCTTTCCGGTTGCCGCTCAGGTCGACCCATCCGCGGCCATGCGAGGCCGGCACGACGAGTGGCGGCGATTCATACCGCTATGTTAATCGGTTCCTAGATCAAGGCAAGACTGATTAAGGCGTGGTAAACAGTCTTGCCGATCCCACACCGCGGAACGCTTCTCGCTGCGGCCGTCCGGCATCCCGGGCCATAAGGTCCTGGGCGACCTCCCCTGCCCTGCCCCGTTCCAACTCGCGGAAATCGGCAGTTTTGCCCGGCTTTGGGGCGGATTTCGGCCATCGATCGCGTTAAGCACGTCTCCACGAACCCGTTGGATTGCATCGCGGTCCCACGCCCGCTTAGCTCCCTAGCCTTCCAGCCACCCCTGCCCTACCGACTTGCTTTCGCGCCAGACGGTCGCCGCCAGACACCCGGCCACGTCTGCAAACGGCCGGCCAAAAGCCCGAAAAACCGCTGCCGCAGGCCGTCTGGTCGGCTACGCCCGGGTCTCGACCGACGAACAAGACACCGATCCGCAGCTCGACGAACTTCGCGCAGCCGGCTGCGCCACCATCCTCGAAGAACACGCCTCTGGCGCCGATCGTGACCGCCCCGTGCTCGCGCGCCTGCTGCGCGATATCCGCCCCGGCGAGACCCTGGTGGTCGTCCGCCTCGATCGTCTCGCCCGCTCGGTCAGCCATCTGCTCGCCGTCATCGAGCAACTGGAGGCCACAGGTGCGCATTTTCGCAGCCTGCGCGACCCCATCGACACGACCACCCCGCAAGGCATGTTCTCGCTACAGGTGCTGGGGGCGGTGGCTCAGCTCGAACGGGCACTGATCGCCGAACGCACCAAAGCTGGCCTGGATGCTGCCCGCGCCCGCGGCCGGGTCGGCGGCAATCCCGGCCTGCGTGCCGGCGATCCGGATGCCATCCGCAAAGTACGCGAAAGCCGCGCCGCCGCCCATCTCGAAGGTATTTGGAGCGGCTGGATACGTGGCTCCCGACGGTCCGGCTGATGCGGCCAAATCAGCCCTGGGGCGATGTCGTGCGGGTCCTGAACCGCGGGGGGGGCCGCCACATGGACGGTGGAAAGGCTGCGGCGCACCGTGCGGCGGCTGGCCGCGGAAGGCATCATCGAGTCCAGCTTGCTGGATCGCGCCCGGCCGCAGCCAAGCGACGATCGCCTTATTCGGCTGGTCGCCGGCATTAAGGCGGCAGCGCCCGATCGCACGCTTCAGCAGATTGCCGCCCAACTCGAGACTATGCGCGAACGCACGCCGCAGGGTGGGACGCGGTGGCATCCGTCGTCGGTCAAGCACCTGCTGACTCGGGCTGAGCGCCTCGGTTTGGCCTCATCGACGCACGTCGCTTCCGGCCAGGCGGTCGCATGACCGAGAGACGGCGGCAGACTTGTCAGGCTGGTACGGGATAGGCCAGCTTTGGCATCTGAATTTCCTTGCATTCAATGCAAGCATTATGATCACAATGCGATCAGGTTATCGCACGAGTTTGACATGACCACGCTGACCATTCGCAATGTCAATCCGCTGCTGAAGGAAAGTCTGCGCGTTCGCGCGGCCCATAACGGGCGTTCGATGGAATCCGAGTTAAGGCACATCCTGAACGCCGCCCTGACGGGCGAAAAACCGGCTGAAATCAATTTGGCCGAGGCCATCCGCCGCCGTTTTGCGCCGCTCGGCGGCGTTGAACTGGAACCTCATCCTCGCCAGGCGGTCGGCGAGCCACCCTCGTTCGAATGAGGATCGTTCTCGATACCAACGTTATTTCCGACTTGATGCGCCCGGAACCGCATCCGGCGGTGCTGGGTTGGG
>JBEKLE010000809.1:0-2776 GCA_050010355.1 Rhodopila sp.
AGCTCTGACCACGCTCGATCATCTGACATCCGGGCTCGATCGGGTGGACTTCATCAAGATCGATGCCGAGGGCAGCGAAGAAGCAATCATCGCCGGCATGCAGAAACTGCTGCACCGGCACAGGCCGGCGCTGGTGCTCGAATTCAACACCGGGCGGTCCGCCGACCCGAGCGCGCTTCTCGGCGGACTTCTGGCCATTTATGGCGATATCGCAACAGTCGGCTACGACGGCGTCCCGGTACGAGTCGAGTATGACACGGTGCTGTCGACACAGACGGGCATTGACTGGATGCTGTATTTCGCGCCTCCCGCTGCCTAATCCGTCAATGCCGGCAAGCATTCTGTTTGATCAGAGTAACACGGTGTACCGTATGGGCACCGGTATCGCGACCTATGCGCGCAACCTTGCGGTCGCCGCGGACCAGTGCGGTTTCGTCCCGCAAGCGCTGCTCAGCACCGATATCAGGATCGATCCGCGCAACCCCGTTCTCGCCGAAGTCCAACTGTTCGACGTCCGCCGTGGGTCCGCGCTGCCCTGGCTCGATCCGGTGAGGGACGCCATCGCCGGCGCCGTTCGGGCGCCGTTCGGCTATCGCCCGTCGCTGCTGCCACATGCCGGCGTGGTTATTCGGCCAGCCGATGACGGGCCCACGACCGGGCGAACCTATGTCGGCCACAAACTGTTTGAGGCCGCTCGGACCCACTTCTATATCTACAATCGTTTCGCCAGGGTCCGGTTGCCCGATACCCCGGCGCTGTTCCACGCCACCCACCCGCTGCCGCTTCGCATCGCCGGCTGCCCCAGTGTCGTGACCATCCATGACCTCGTGCCGCTGCGCCTGCCGCACATGACGTTGGACAACAAGCGCTACTTCTTTCGCCTCATCCAGCACCTCGTGGCCAAAGCCGATCATATCGTAACGGTCTCAGAATACTCGCGCCGCGATATCATCAGTCTGTTCGGCGTCCCCGAAAGCCGGATCAGCAATACCTACCAGGCGGTCACGATCCCCGCCCAGGCACTGGCCCGCACGGACGCCGAGGTCGCCGACGAGATCACCAACCTGTTCGAACTCGAACCGGGCGGCTACTACCTGTTCATTGGGGCTCTGGAACCAAAGAAGAATGTCAGCCGGCTGATCGACGCCTACGCCGCCTCCGGGTCGCGCCGTCCGCTGATTGTGGCAGGCGGCGTGGGCTGGCAGAACGAGGGCGACCTGGAGCGGATACAGGACATCCGGTTTTCCAGTTACCGTGTCAGCGAGAACACCATCTCCAAGGTCAAGCGGGTCCGCCGCATTCCTTATCTGCCCTCCGGTCAGCTCGTGACCCTGATGCGCGGCGCGCGTGCGTTGCTGTTTCCGTCGCTTTTCGAAGGCTTTGGCCTGCCCGTGCTGGAGGCCATGACGCTCGGCACGCCGGTGCTGACATCCAACGTCACCTCCCTGCCTGAAGTCGCCGGTGACGCCGCGTTGCTGGTCGACCCGTTCAATGTCTCCGAGATGGCTGCGGCGATCCGGCGCCTGGACAATGACACTGATCTGCTCAGCGAGCTTTCCAGCCGCGGGCTTGTCCAGGCGCGGAACTACAGCATGGAAAACTACGTGAGCCGGCTGGCCCACGTCTATCGCGGCATCCTTGGCTCACTGCCGGCACCATCGTCCGATTCCGTCGCGCAGCCGGGCCATAGTATAGTGGCGTAGCCGGACCGGTTGCTTTATGAACCGAGTCGGGGTCGGTGCGCGATCCCGTCGCAGGAATCCCGATCGCAGCCTTGCCCTACATTCCGCCCTGCCCACACCGACCGGCCACGGTTCTGCCACCGCTTCGGCTGCTCCGCGCCGCGCGGGAAAATCTGCTGACGATTTGGCCGGAACCCACATTCAGCAAGGAATTCTTCGGCCACACCCTCCTGCGGCGGTCGTTGTTTGTCTGCAACAGCCCGGACACGGTGAAGCAGGTCTTCGTGGATGACGCCGACAATTTCGAGCGCAAGTCGCCGCAACAGCGTCACGCTCTGGATCTTCTGCTCGGCGACGGCCTGTTCATCAGCGACGGTCCGCTGTGGCGGGAGCGCCGCCGAGCCGTCGCACCGCTGACCCATGTCTCCAGGCTTTCCGAACTCACACCGCCCATGACACAGGCCGCGACCGAGCGGCTGGCGCTGTGGCAGACGCGGGATCGGCCACCAGGCTGCCAGAACCATCATCAGCGCCTTCAGCGAATACCAGTCTCTCATCGGGCAAATGGACATCATTTCACTGCTCGGTCTGCCCGACTTCATTCCGCGCCTGCACGGACGCCGCATCCGCGCCGCGGCCGAGCGGATCCATGGTGTCGTGGCTGGGTTAATGAAGGAGATCCTGCAAGGGCCCCGCCGGAACGAACCGTCACTCATCCGCTCGCTCGCCGACGCGCATGCCGGCGGCTCACTTTGTGCGGACGCAATCCGTAACGAAGCTTCGGTCCTGTTCATGGCCGGCCACGAGACCACCGCCAACACCCTGGCATGGGCCTGGTTCCTGCTCTCGCAGGACCCCGACACCGAAGCGCGCCTGCACGCGGAGGTCGACCAACTCGGCGCCCAGTCCGCAACCTACGCCGATCTGCCCCGCCTCCGGTTTACCCGCGCGGTGATTGAGGAAACGTTGCGCCTGTTTCCGCCGGTGCCAATCCAGGCGCGGGAGACGCGTGCGGCAAGAACGATCTCCGGCCGCACCGTTCCCGCCGGCGCGATCATGATGCTCGTCCCCTGGCTGCTGCACCGGCACAAGCA
>JBEKLE010000810.1:0-3591 GCA_050010355.1 Rhodopila sp.
TCGAGCGCTCGAAGGATCACCTCATCGCATTCGTTGCGATTGCCTTCATCTCCATCCTCGCTCGACGCCTGAAGCGCCTCGCCACCGAGGATCTGAGCGCCTGACGTCTACGAACAGACACTCGATCAAGTCCTCGGGTCCGGCGTTCTCAGCCGCGACGGCGGCGACCTCACCTTCTACCGCGGCCCGTGCGGCCAGTATATCGAATGGCGCGATTTCGGCTGAAAGCGTGGCGGGGCCGCCCACCCCGGCTTGTGACGGTCGACCGCAGACATACACACCGCTGCCGCTCCGGACTTCCACGAGTCCGGCGATTTCGAGCGCGACCATCGCCTCGCGGATCACCGGTCGGCTGACCCCGAGCTGGCGGACCAGATCCCGTTCCGTCGGCAGCCGGTCCCCGGGCCGATACTCATTGGCGCGGATCATCTCCGCGATCTGTTCGGCAGCGACCTGATAGAGCCGGCGGGATTCGATGAGGTTGAGTGGCATGAGCGTCCCTGTTCGCAAAGCACCTTACAGGGCGTTCGGTCAGATGGCAAGGTGGCCTGACCAATTTTTCCGTTGCGACGTCAAACATGAGCCAATCGGATGAGGCTGCCTGGACCCAACAGCCCCGACGCGGAGCGCGCAGCTCGGGGGTGACGCCTCATCCCTCGCCCGGGCGGACTCCCGGAAGAGCGAGTGCTACGCCACCAGAGCCCCAACCCCCTCCGTCACCTTCTCCCAATCGTCCACGTTCCGGTCGTGGGGCGCCACCAGCAAGTGCTCCACCCCGATCGCCGCATAGTTGTCGACCAGCGACCGCAGCACGCCGCGATCGGTCCCATCCCACTGCACCCGCATCGAGATCGTGAAATCCGCCCCTGGCCGCGCCTCGCGCAGCCGTTTCACGATCGGTGCGGCCTCGTCCGGGGTAAGCCCGCTGCCGTGCCACCCGTCGCCGATCCGGATCGTGCGCTTCAACGTGGGTTCAGCCTTGCCGCCGAACCAAAGCGGGATCGGGCTGACCGGCATCGGGGTCATCGTCATGCCCTCGATAACGGATGGGATGTAGCGGCTTTTGAACGTCACCGGGTCCTCCGACCAGACCGCGCGCATCATCGCGATGCCTTCGTCCAGCCGCCGGCCGGGCAGCGTGTCGGCTGTCAGGCCCAGGACGACGCTGATTGTGATCAGGGCGGCGATGATCCAATGCAGCACGATCGCGGTCCGGGTATAGCGGGCGGCAAGTCGCGGCGCCGGCCGGGTTTGTGGCGGTGTTACGATTTGCGTCATGGGACTGGCATATTCTGGGTTCCCCGCCAGTTTCAAGTTTATCTCCGAGAGCAAAGGACGCGACCGGCCTGCATGTCCACCTTCACGACCGACCTGGAACGTGCGCGCCGTGCCGTCTCCCCGCGCTATGCACCGCCGCCCACGCCGTTGAGCGCGGTGATCATTCACGGCGGCGTCACACTGCTCTGGATCCTGCTGTTCCTCCAAGCCTTTGGCGCCGGCGGCGTTTTCGCCTGGTCGGTCGGGCTCGCCTATATCGGCTACGACACGGCGCTGCTGCTGTTCGTGTTCTGGCAGACCTTGCCGCTGCTGCGCGCCGCAGGCCCGGAGGCCAAGGCTGCCGCTGCGGATCGCATCAGCCTCGGCGTCATCGTCGCGGCGTACAACGAGGCCGCGGTGCTGCCGCAGACCCTGGCCGCCCTGTTGGCCCAGACCGAACCGCCCGATGAGGTGGTCATCGCCGATGACGGATCGGATGACGGGACGGCCGAACTGCTCAGCAGATACGGCCTCGTGCAGCCTGCGTTGGGCGAGATCAGCGGCCCCGGTCCGCTCTACCCCACGCTCCGCTGGCTGCGTCTGAGGCGCGGCGGCAAGGCCCGCGCGCTGAACGAAGCGCTCGGGTGCATTGGCTCCGAGGTGGTGCTGACGGTCGATGCCGACACGGTGCCGGACCCTGAGGCGATCGCCGCGATGCGCCGGGCCTTCGCCGCTGAACCGGAGCTTGTGGCCGCGACCGGCGTGCTGTTCCCGGTCTGCCCGGTATCGCCCGGCGGCCGGGTCTTCCAGTGGTTTCAGACCTACGAGTACATGCGGAACTTCCTCTCCCGCTACGCCTGGGCGCGGCAGGACGGGTTGCTTCTGATCTCCGGCGCATTCGCGGCCTACGAACTGACGCACCGCTTGCGGCACCATGCCGCGGCGCAGGGGCTGCGATGGAGCACGGACGTCATCGGCTCCGCCCGCGCCCGGACCGATGCGCCGGCCACGATCAGTGCTTTCCTTCGGCAGCGCCAGCGCTGGTTCGGCGGTTTTCTGCAGACCCAACTCTGGTACCGGCACATGATCGGCGATCAACGCTACGGCCGCCTCGGCACACGCATGTTGCCGGTGAAGGCGTTCGACACGATGCAACCGCTGTACGGTTTGACCAGCATCGGCCTGCTCCTCGCTTACGGGCTGGCCGGGCATGTCTCCGTCGTCGGCCCGGTTGCCTTGATCATCGGCGGAAAGATTGGTCTGGACGTGCTGTTCTGCCTGTGGTCGCTGCTGCTGTATCGTCGCTGGGCGGGTCCGGCCGTTCGGATCGATCTCTTTTCGGCGGTGGCGGCGGCGTTGATCGAGCCGTTCAGCTTTCAGGTGCTGCGGCACAGTGGCGCGGCGCTGGGCTGGGTGTCGTTCATGACCGGGCAGCGCCGGTGGGGGTCCCAGGCGCGGACGCGTGCGGCGGCGCCGCTGTAGCAACGCGAACGTTGCGGTGTTCACCGGACTGGCCGCGAACGCCTTCAGCGCCGGCGCTGTTCATTGCGATCTCGATGTTTTGCACCTGCAAATGGATCCTGGTGACCGTGGTGACGCCGCAGGCTTATTGCGCGTCGGCCGCGAGCAACCAGAATTTCGCCGGCTTGCTGGGCGGCACGTTGTTTGTTGTCGACGTGACCGGGTCATTTGTGGTGGCACCGGCGATCGGCGCGGTCATCACCCTGATCGGCGCGGCGCTGTTCCAGTTCTTTATGACAACGGTGATCGACGAAGCCGAGTTGGCCAAGTACGACCATGAAAAACCGATTGCCGCCCTCACATCCCGAAGCAGCGCAAGATGACGGTTCGCACTGACCATACGCGCGGACGGTGCGGCCTCCGATCGGAGATGGCGAGGCACCCGTTCGCAGGATTATCGCGGTTGAATTTGTGCGCTATTTAACAGTCAGCCTTATTGCCATGGGACATTCTCTGGCTTGCGAACATCAAGCCGAGGAGCCAAAGACTATGCGCGTAGCCATCGCCATCGCTGTCGCGATGACCGCCTCCCTCTGTGCCGCGAGCAGTCGGGCACAAAATGTACGAGATTTCAGGTTCCTCGCCGTTGGTTCCGTTGCAAAGATTTAGCGTTGGTCGCCGGTCATCTTGGAGAGGATGAGATGACGTCTCAGGCGGCCACCTCGAACAGTCCGGCGATGAATTCTGCCTGGGCCCTGATGTCGCTGCCACCGATGTTTCGAACCTGCCCTTTTCTGATCATCGCCATCGCCTCGTAGCCTGCCAGCGTTCGTCGGGCCGTCCAGAAGCCACCAAAGCCAAGCCCCGGGCCGG
>JBEKLE010000811.1:0-3431 GCA_050010355.1 Rhodopila sp.
GTTTCCGGGAACGCTTCATCCGCATCGACCAGCGCCGTGAGTTCATCCAGCCTGTTGATCCCCTTCGGAACGGTCAGACCGAATTCGGTGGCCAGGCCGCGCATGGCGTTCACCAGCATCGTCTGTTGTTTGACCAGCAGGGACCGGGCCGAATGCAACGCCAGGATGGCCTGTTGTTCCGCCGTCTTCATGGGCACGAATTTCATGTCGGGCCGCGACGCGGCCTCGCACAGCGCCGCGGCGTCGGCGGCGTCGTTCTTTTTGCCTTTCTTCACGAACGGTCGGATCGCTTCGGGCGCGATCAGCTTCACATGATGTCCCAGGCTGGTCAGTAGCCGGGCCCAGTGATGCGACGCGCCACACGCCTCCATGACAATGGTGCAGGTTTCCTGCTTCTCGAAGAAGGGGATCAGCTCGGTTCGGCTCAGTTTGCGCCGGATCAGGGCTTTTCCGGTCTCATCCACGGCATGGATCTGGAAGACGGATTTGGCGGTATCAAGGCCTATCATGGTAATGGACACGGCGGATGGCTCCTTTTGACAGGTTTCGCGACCCCGTCATGGCACACTGATGCCGCGGGGGCCGTCCACCCCATCTCGCCAGCTTGCTGAAAGCGGCGCTGCTCGGAACCACCGTCGCGACATCGGTGCCGATAGAGATCTCGCCAGCTTGCTGAAAGCGGCGCTGCTCGGAACCACCGTCGCGACATCGGTGCCGATAGAGATCTTGTTCGCCGGGTGGGTCAAAAGGGAACACACGCCTATATGGGCGCCGATTGGCTCAAGGCCGCTTATGGTGGGCGATATATCGCTATGTTCCGCCTGCCAGCAGGACGCGCTGCTGCTCCCGCTGCGCGTCCTCGCTGGCATGTCAAAGATGGGTCAGGCCGGCAGATCACGCTGACGGAGGCGGTTCAGGATCGGATCGGGCGACAAGTTGTCACCATACAAACGAGCGAAGCGGGCTTCGCGGCGCAGCCGGCGCTGCTGGAAACGACGCTGGACTATATGAACCAGGGCATGGTCATGGTCGATGCCGCAGGATCGTCGCGGTGTGCGATCTGCCGGCAGACATGATGGCTGCCCACCCGCGCGGGCCCAAAGTCCGTCATGTAGTGAGATAATCATCGGATACCCCATTGACCGAAACCCGCTGCCCGGACCAGCCTCTGGCGCAGGTTCAATCTCGGCCGCCATTTCGACCTGCCGCAGTCGGACTAGCCGTGTCTGTGTGCCCGCATTGAGGCGTTGCTGGCCGCACAGCGTAGACTGCTCGCCGAGACCAAACCCATCGAGACCCTGGTCCAACGCTACGCCGCCCGCCTGACGGCCAACCGTCCCGCGGCCCGGGCGGGGTCCCGGCCAGACCCATCTTGCTCACACGGTCCCAACGTCGCAACGCCCTCTACCGCCGCCGACTTCGCCGAGCCAGCGTTTCGTTGGCACCAGCCAAGCTGGCGATCGGGTGGATCGGCCTCAACCTTGATCCGCTCTTCGCGGCTCAAGCCTGCAAAAAACTCGGCTTCAACGGGGTCTAGCGCGCGGCCCTGGCCGCCAGCCTGATCGGGCGCATGGCTGCTCCCGGTTCGGGCAGTCGGTGCGCAGCCGCAAAGCGCTGGGCGACCAGCGTTTCGTTGGCGCCCCAGCGATCGGTTGGCGGCACGCCAACGTGCCCGATCGCGAGGTCAGCCAAGCTGGCGAAACGCGTGGGAAGTGCTCGACACCGACTTCAAGGCCATGCCGCTGGTTCGCCTCTACCGCGTCTCCGACCTCCTGCTGCGCCACCGCGACGCCATCGAGGCGGTGCTGCTTGCCCGCATCCGTTCACTTTGCACACCACCGTCACACTCTACGATCTGACCAATACCTACTTTGAAGGCACTGCCGCACAAAATCCCAAGGCCGCGCGCGGACGCTCGAAGGAGAAGCGCACCGACTGTCCGCTGGTTACCTTCGGCATGGTGCTCGACAGCAGCGGCTTCGTGCGCAGGTCCAAGATGTTCGCGGGCGATGTCGCCGAGGGCAGCACGCCGCAGGACATGCTCAAGGGCCTCGACGCCCCCAAAGGGCGCGCTCATCATCTAGATGCCGGCATCGCCACCGAAGCCAATCTCACCTGGCTCAGGGACCGGGGTTACTGCTACCTCGCCGTCGGCCGCGAACGCACCCGCCAGTTCGACCCCGACCAGGCAACCGAGGTGCTGACCCGTCACAGGAAATCGTCCGGCTGCAACGGACCCTGGACAAGGATGGCGCCGAGGTCCGGCTCTATTGCCACTCTGCCGGCCGCCAGACCAAGGAGACCGCGATCAGCGCACGCTTCCCTCGCGTTTCGCTGGCGCCAACGAAACGCTGGTCGTCAAGCGGTTCGAGGCAGGCGTGAGCAAACTCGCCGACGGACTGAGCAAACCCCGCACCCAGAAGACCATCGGGCCATCCATGGGCCGGAGCAAGAAAAGAGCCGCGGCATTGGCCAGCATTACGAGATCACCGTCACCCCCGACGAGACTGACCTGAATGCCACAAGGATCTGAAGGTCGTGTTCCGCGGCTTGAAGTCGGACCTCGGCCTGCGACCGGTGTTCCACCACAGCGAAGATCGCGCCGAGGGCCGCTTGTTCATCACCGTGCTGGCCTATCAGATGGTCGAGACCATCCGACGCCGGCCGGCCGATCGCGGCGCCCCCTCTCATGGTCCGGCTTGCGGGCCGTGCTATCCGTCCAGCAGCGGATCACCGCCATCTTTCGTCAGCGCGATGGACGCGCCTTGCATGTGCGCAAGGCAACCGTCCCCGAACCAGACCTGCGTCAGACTTACGATGCCTTGCAGATCGATCCAGCGCCAGGCGGGGTCAGGAAACACGTCGCATAAGCCGCCGAATTACCGATGTAGTGTTACTCGGCCGGGCGGAAGCCGTTCTTGCCCGCATGGCGCGCGCCGATATCGTCCACCGACACATACGGCGATGTCTCCAGCCCGGCGCGCAGGACGTCCTGTGCCTCGGTGACGAAGCTTTCTTGTTTGTCGGTCAGCAGGCGTTGTAGCTGGCGCTTGGAGATCGCCACCCCCACCGAGCGCAGGAATGTCGCCGACCGGGGCAGCGTCGATTGTCCCTGATGGTACTGCATCAGCACGAAGCGGCGCAGTTCCGGGCCAAAATGACCATCGATCCCGTCCGGCAGCGGCGCCAGGATCGTGCGTCCGTCCGGCGTCACCCAGCGCTCGCGCTGGTAGCAGGTGGCCTTCGCTGAAATCACCAGGTCCTGCACCAGAAACGGCTCATAACCTTTGAATCGCGACCCTTCCGGGACCGCTGCTTTCACCACCAGATCTTCGATTTTGGCCCGCGGTGTCACCTTGCCGCGGAACCGCCGCTTCTCCTTCTTGGCCGGCTTTGCTGGCTCGGTCGCGTTGTCCATGCCGCTTGGCTTG
>JBEKLE010000812.1:0-3698 GCA_050010355.1 Rhodopila sp.
CTTGAAATCTGCCACCAGCACGCGGTCGGAGAGAACGACAAGGCGATCGACCAGCCCGCGAACCACCGAATCTGCCACCACGCCGGTCAGCGGCACCTCCGCCCGGCTGTCCGGCCCAAACAGCGGCGCCAGATCCGGATGGGCCATGACCGCCAGCACCTCGCCGGAGATCCGTTCGGCTTCACCCGCGGGCAACCCGTGCCCCGGCTTGTCAAGGAACCGCACCGCAGCATCCCATCGCGCCTCGGCCGGCAGCGAGGGAAGATGCTGCAACAACGAATGGATCCAATGGCCGCGACGGAACCGGTTGCCGCCGGCATCGCGGTCGGCCAACGGGGACGCGGCGGCCGGCACCGTGCCGAGCTCCACGCCCTCCGGACGGCTTGGCGCCAGCGATATTGGCCCGATCGGCTCCGGCGGCGCCGGCGCCGGCGTCCATGCAGGTGCCGACCCGATCCACGCGGGCGACGCTCCTGCACAGTCTGCACGCGCCGGCACAGTCGGGATCTCGGCTGGCACCGACTGGATCGAGCGCAACCGCAGGACCTCCCCGCCCCAGGGGCCGAACTTCTCCCGTTCCGCGCCGACCGCCCAGAAGGCGCGCTGTACCAGGCTGTGCCAGCATTCCTCTCGTGGTAGATTTTTGTTCTCCCAGCCGCACACCAGCAACCGGTCCTCCGCTCGGGTCAACGCGACATAGAGCAGCCGGTTATGCTCCTCCATCTGCCGCCGCCGTCCGTCGGCCCGCAGCCGGTCCAGCGCGGCGCAGCGAAATTCCTTGCGCGGCGCCCAGAGTGGCACGGCGCGGCGGGTGACAGCGTCGTCCGCCCAGACGATCGAGCCATCGTCCTTTGGCAGCGCCGAGGTATCCGGCACGATCACCAGCGGGGCCTGCAACCCCTTGGCGCCGTGCACCGTCATGATCCGTACCTGGTTGCCGGCGGCTTCGGGTTCCCGCTTGACCTCGGCGCCCGACCGGCGCAGCCAGTGCAGGAAGCCTTGCAACGAAGGCGGATGGCGGTTGGCATAACTCAGTGCGGCGTTCAACAGTTCGTCCACGGGTTCCGCCGCCTCCGGCCCGAGCCGGGCGAACAGCCGTGCGCGTCCGCCAAGTGGACCAAGCGCTTCGGCGAACAGGGCGTAGGGCGAGACGTAGTCGACCCGGCCCAGCAAAACCGAGAAGAAATCGGCCGCTCGCCGCCACGACGGGCGTTCCTCCTCCCGGTGGCGCAATGCCTCCCACAGCGTGCCGGGCCGGCCGATCGCAATGTCCGAAAGGTCGTCGTCGGTAAGGCCGCCCAGAGGACTGGTCAGCAGGCAGCCGAACGTCAGGTCGTCCGACGGCAGCAGCAGCGCATCCGCCAGCGCCATCAGGTCCTGCACCGCGGGCTGGTCCGTCAGAACCATCCGGTCGAGGCCAGCGACCGGCACGCCTCTTGTCTTCAATGCCCGCACCAGCGCCCGGGCGAACTCATCGCGCCGCCGCACCAGAATAAGGACGTCGCCGGCCGTCAGGGGACGCCCCTTGCTCTCCAGCAGCACCGAGCCGTCGGTCTGCGCGCTGATCCAGTCCGCCAGCGTATCCGCCAGCAACTGCCGCGCCGAGGTCTGCGACTGGTTCTGTTCGGGGATCGTCCACGGCTGATGCGGCGGCGGTTCGGGTCGCGGCGCGAGCGGCCACAGCTCTACCATTCCCGCGTGGCCGGCGCGGTCGGCGTAATGGGTCAGGGTCTCCCCAGGCCCCACCACTCCGGGACGCGCCAGAGGATCGGTGAACACCGCATCCACCAGCGACAGCACGGGCGCGGTGGAGCGGAACGAGACGTCCAGACCGACGTCCTCGAAAACCTGCCCGGAGGTCCGCACCCGGCGGGCCAGTTCATGGTGCGAACGATCGAATTCCTCGGTATCCGCGCCCTGGAATGAGTAAATCGACTGTTTGCGATCGCCCACCGCGAACACTGTGCGGGCGCGGTACCTGGCACCCGAACCGGCAAAGAACTCATCGGTAAGCGCATGGGCGATGCGCCATTGCTGCGGGGCGGTGTCCTGCACCTCATCCAGCAGAAGATGGTCCAGGCCGCCATCCAGCTTGTAGAGCACCCAGGCCGCACCGGGATCGAACAACAGCATGCGGGTCCGGTCTCCGGCGAGGAGGACCAGCGCACCCGAGACCGCCGCCAGCCGGATCGCCCGCCTGGCGTCCTCGACCGCCAGGATGCGCGCGGCCTCTTCCTGGTAACGATCCAGCAGGTCGGGCCTTGTCGCCAGCAGCGCCTTGCTGACCAGCGCGGTGTCGCCACGTGGTTCGCCCGACCCGTTCAGGAAAAGCCCGCACCAGTCGGTCCAGTTCGCGGCGCGCCGATCCGGCTCCTGGCTCAGCCAGTCCAGGATCAACGTGGCGCGGTCGGCGACAGCTTTCGTGCCATCGGCGAGCACGATCCTGGCCGCGTCTCGCAGGGCGGCTTCGCCCGACCACCTTCCAGTTCGTCGCCGAGTTGCAACGCCGCCTGCAACCGCAGCCGGTCCGACTGCAACGTCTTGACGTGGCCGCCGAACGCGTCCGCCGAACACAGGCCCGCCAGGGTCCGCAGCGCGTGCTGCATGGCGGCGGACCCGGCGCTGGTCAGCATGTCCTCCCGCGCCTCCGTCAGCGCGTCGTCGGCGTCACGGTCGTCGACCAACTGGAAATGCGGGGAAATCGCTGCCTCCAGCGGGAACCGCCGCAACAGGGACTGGCTGAACGCATGGATCGTGCCGATCCGCATCCCGCCCGGCAGGTCCAGCACCTTCGCGAACAAGGCGCGCGCGGCCTGGCAGGTGGCGGCGGTCGGTTCCACGAGCAGGCGGGCCAGTTCGCCAGCCAATTCGTCGGGCGCCATCGTCACCCAGCGGCCCAGGGTGCGCTGCAGGCGGAGCGACATTTCGGCGGCGGCGGCCTTGGTGAATGTCAGGCACTGGATTCGCTCGGGCGCCGCGCCGGTCAGCATCAGCCGCAACAACCGGTCGGTCAGCAGCTTCGTCTTCCCCGACCCGGCCGAGGCTGCCACGAAGGCTGACACCGCTGGCTCGGTCGCGGGTGGATTCACTCATGGTCGCGCGATCTTGCGAGGCGGCCACGGCGGGCCGACGTCAGGGAGCCACGTCGTTTCTGTGGCGCGCGAAGGCGTGGATGCTCCGTCGGCATGACGGATCAGCCCCGCGTCGGCCTGACGCATCAGCCCTGACTCGGCATGACGGGTCCGGCCTCGTCGGCATGACGAACGAGAGCTATCGGATGCCGACGGATCACTTTACTCATCGGCATCTCCCGCCGCGGACCACTCCGCTACGCGTGCGAGCTGGTGATAGTCCGAGAACCGCGGCGCCAGGGCCGGATGCGGGTGGGACAGATAGGGCTGTGCCGGCCGATCGAATGTGTCGATCAGTTCGCACAGCCGGTCCTTGGCATCCAGCACAGCGGCGAGGATGTTCGCCGGTTTCTTCTTGAACAGCGGCATCGCCTTGCCGACGTCGAGGCCGCCCGACAGATGCCAGTAGACCAGTTCGCCCGCCACGCCCGCCAGGTCGGCGCCGAACCCACACCCCGCCGCCATGGCCGCTTCCAGCAACAACTGCGGCGCCAGGCCCGAATCGACGGCTTTCTGTGAGGGCGGCGAGCCGGTCTTGTAATCCAGGATCGAAAGCGTCCCGTCGGC
>JBEKLE010000813.1:0-4724 GCA_050010355.1 Rhodopila sp.
TCCCCTTGCGCCAGCGGTCGGGTCAGCGGCGCACCCAGCCCGCTGTGCACGACCTGGCTCGCGTCCTCCTTTGCCGCGAGCAGCTCCGGCACCGGCATTTCGGAAAACGAGAACGCCTTGTCGTCGGCGGGCAGCAGGATCTCGCCCAGCTTGGCGACGCCGGCGTCGACATAGCGCGAGGTCAGCCGCAGGAAGACGGTCGAGCGGTGATCGGTCTGCTTCGGTCTGCGCCCGGTGGTGACCGGACCGTCCATCGACATGGGCTTGGCCCAGCGCGCGTCGGTGAATTCGTGCCGGTTCGCGTCGTCGATGCCGAGATACGCCTCCTCACATTCCTTCCACGTCGACTCAATGCCGGACAGGCCCCGCGCGCCCTTGGCCTCCTCGCGCTTGCCGGCGATCTGCACGCCAATGGCCGCCAGCACCGACGGCGGCGCATCAGCATGCGGTGCGATCGCCTGGCGCACGTCGTCGGGCAGGTCGGAGAGACTATCGCTCATGTGTGGCCATTCGTGTAGTGCGCGATTTGCGTATATCGGCTACATGGTCCGGGCCGACCAGCGTTTGGTTGGCGCCAGCACAGCGTCTTGCGCTTCTGCAAGCGCGGGGGCTGGCCAAACGCGAGCCGAGGCGATCAGGCCCGGCCTATCGAGGCTTGTCCCGTGAGCGATACGTCCGCCGATTACCGAGAGCTGCTTGACCTTCGCGCCGTCATCGCGGGGATCGACCGCGACCGCGCCGAGAGCCAGAAGCTGCAAGAGGAACGCGAGAAGTTCATCGCGGAGCAGCACAAGCTGATGGCAGAGGGAAACAGGTTCAACCGCGATAAGTGGATCGTACCGCTGACCGCCGTCCTTTCCGTTTTTGGCATTATCGTTGCCGCCGTCATCGCCCGGCTGCCCGAGCTGCTCCACGCGTTCCGGATCGGCGCGCCTTGACGCCAACCCGCCTGCGCGAGTGCCTTGCCGCGTTGGACTGGAGTCAGCGCGGCATAGCTCGCAGGCTGAACCGCCAGGAAGGCACTGTCCGGCAATGGGCGCGCGGCGCTGTCGAAATACCGGACCCGATCGCCGACTGGCTCGAAACGCTCGCCCGCTTCCACGAAGCCCACCCGGCGCCAGGCCGCTAGCCCAGCAGCCCCATGCTCGCGTCCACATTCTCGAACGGCCGCACCGATGCCTTCGGCATCTCGCCCTCGTTGCGGATGCGGTCAACGATCTCGGCCAGTCCCCCAAAGGCATCGGCGCCGTGCGAATGCACGTTGCGCTTATAGCGCCGCAGCCGGTCGAGCAGGTTGCCAGCCCCCAGACACCGGTCGGGCCGCTCCGGCGGCGTGTCGTGCTTGGCGTTGTCGATGTAAATCCGCGGGAACATCATCCGCGCCGCCCGGATGCGAGCCTCGGGGTCGGACTTCGGGATAATCTGCACCTTGCAGCCCAGCCCCTCGAGTACTTTCTTGGCGTTCGTGCCACTCGTCGGATGATGCTGGGTGGCGTCATGCGGCAGCCAGTCGGTGCCCCATTTGTAGTTGAGGCGATCCATGGCCGTGAGCATGTTGGCATAGGTCAGCCGGCTGTCTTCCATGTAGTTGATGACATTCAGCGCCGAGGGGTGCGGCTTCTGCACCATGATGACCGACATGGAATCGGCCCAGCCGAGGTCCCAGGCCCGGTGCACCGGCAGCCGCGGGTCATAGGGGATCGGCCGCGACCGGCCTTCGGTGATCATCTCGACCACCTCGGTCGCGTAGATCGCGCCGGCGACGACGACGCGCGGGCGGCCGTTCCATATATTTTCGTATTCGTCCTTCGAGTGGATCAAGTCCCATTGCCGCAAGCGTTCCTGCTCGTGCGACCACCAGCCGCAGGCGACCGCATCGCGCCAGTTCATCTCGACGACGACGGCGCCTGGCGGGGTATTGACGACGAACCGTTCCCACGCCTCGTCGGTATCTAGGTTTGGGTTAAAACTTACCCAGCACTCGGAGCCCTTGGTGCGGAACAGGGTCGGCAGCAGGATCTGCCAGGACCGCTTCCTGACCGACTGGGCTTCCTCGATCCATACGACATCGAAACCTTCATACGACTTGATCGACTCCACGGTCTGGTCGGACAGGCCGGTGAACCGAAACAGCGTATCCTGAACGGTGCCCCGGATCGCGTTCTCGGTCACCCGGTAGCGGTCGGTCAGGTCGAGCGCCCTGATCTGATCGACCAGCAACTGGTGGACCGACTGCGCCAGCGACTTCTGCACCTCACGCGCGCAGAGGATACGCAACGGCTGGTGCACGCCGAGCGTCAGCAGCGCGCGGGCAAACGACCAAGACTTTAAGCTGTTGCGCCCACCCCAGGCCACTTTGTAGGGGTGGCATTCGAGCAGGAACGCGAGCTTGCGCGGCAGTTGGAGACGGACGACCTTCTCGGCGACCTTAGCGGCCGGCTGGCGTTTGAGCGCGGCGCTCATTCAGTCGGCGGGTCGCCCGACGCACGATCAGCGACGTCGATCGGCTTGCCATCCTCGTCCAGTCCGAGTTCGGCCAGCACAACCCGCGCGACATCTTCATCAATCCAGCCGCCGGCGACACGCGCCCGTTCGAGGACGGCGGTGATCCGCTCGAGCACGGTCATGCCAAGCACGGTCATGCTTCGGACGACTCCGGGTGGACGTTCTGCGCGGCCTCGCGAGCATCCGTCGCGGCCTTCGCCTGATCGGCGGCGACGTCAGCGTGGGCCTTGGCTTCGGCCTCGGTCTGCGCGTTCAGCGCGTCACGTGCGGCGCGGGCTTTATCGGCCGCCGCTTTCGCTGCCGCCTCGGCCGCCACGACCTCAGCCTCGCTGACCAGCGACGGGTCGACAACCGGCGCCGCGTTGGCAGCCTCGGCCGCCGCGTCAAGCCCGAGCTGCGCCAGCAGATCGAGCGCGACAGCTTCGTCCTGCCAGCCGCGCGCCTCGCGATGCTTTACGAGCACGGCCAGTGCACATTCCAGGTTCGTCACGATGACCTCCTCTATCCTACCAGTTGCACGTTCTTCCGTATGTCGTCCGATAAGCGCGAGCCGGTCCGGGGTGCGGACTGCTCAACCTGCGGCGCGCCGGCCTCGCCGACGAATTCCACGACGACGCGCATGGGCGTGTCGGCCGGTTTGCCGTCGTCGACAATGATGCGCTCCGACCAGCCCATGCGGGCCTGGGTGTAATACTTGGCGGCGTTGAAGTTGCCATGGTGATCAGCGACGCCACGACTTGGGCGGCAACCTCCGCTGCGGCGGTTTCGATCTCGCGTCGGAAGTTTTTGCGCAGCGTCTGCGGCGCGATGCCAAGCACTCCGGCGATGGCACTCTGTTCAATCCCGCCGGCGACCATGACCTTGACGGTCAACCGATCCTTGTCGGTAGGCACGTAGGGCGGCTGGCCGCGCTTGCGGGCTGGCATGGACGAAATTCTGCCTATCGGTTGATCAGGCCAGGCGCGAAGGCCAGCTTCGGCTTCGGCTTGCGTGGCTTCAGCAACTTGCGCGCCTTCCCCGCCGGCTTGCGGGTCGGCCCGGCGAACTTGCCGATCCTGGGGACGGGCGTCATGCCGGCCATCAGTATTTCTGTTTCATAGGACCACTGGCTGGTTTCGGCGACTTATCTGCTGAGAATTCCGAGGCGAATTGGGAGTCGGCATCGCCGGGCGCGCCGGCCGATGCAGCAGCTTCATGATCCCGTGCTCCGCCAGTTCGGGATGTTCCGCCTTAGCCTCGGCAATCCGCGCACCGAACTCAGCCGACGACGGGCCGCGCGGTGCAGACTGGGGCGGAACAGCAGATGCTGTTCCGCCTGACCGCCCGCCGCAACAGCGCCGGCTTGACGCCGCTCTGCCCGAGATAGGCGACGACACCGGCAACGTCGACGCGGTCGGCCTGGCGAACCACCTTCACGCCCACCGTTAGCAACGGACACGAGAACAACGTCTCCACCGTCCCGACCGGCAACGGGTTCGCGGCGAAATCAGGAACCACCGCGCGTTTGGCTTTTTCCCGCCGCGCGACCGCCCGTCGTTCGTCCTCGGTCGCCGCCCAATACTCCAGCCACGCCCGAACCTCGGCAGTCTTTGCCAGCAGCAGCAACTCCTCAAGCCGACGTTCAGTCTCGTCGCGCCCAACCACGAGAGCAGCGGGTTTCGGCTTTCCTCGCGTTTGGGAACGCTTGCGTTCCGCAACCAAACGCTGGTTTACCCGCGAGCCTGTATCATCGAGCGGCATGACATGGACTCCAGTCCAGCAAACAAAGGCGAGTCGCCCCGATGGCATCGAAAGCGATCACCAAGAACGGCGACGGTTCTTACATGGTCTTCGCCGGCGATGAGCCGGACTCGGGCGATGCGTGCAGACGACATCGCCGCCGCTGTCGGTGTCGTCTCCCGTGTCGTCACCGCCCGCGGTGCCAGCACCGACGCCGGCCGATGGGTCGGCACCCATCATGCCGCCAGCACAGGCACTGGCTCCGCCAAGTGCCTGTGCGGCACCGGCGGGCGGGGCAGCCGAAGCCGAGGGCGCTCGTGCCATTTACGTGTCTCCCAGGAGCCGGTGCTCCAGCCGCAGCATTTCGGCGTGCATCTCATGCAGCAGCTTCATGATCCCGTGCTCCGCCAGTTCGGGATGTTCCGCCTTAGCCTCGGCAATCCGCGCACCGAACTCAGCCGACGACGGGCCGCGCGGTGCAGACTGGGGCGGAACAGCAG
>JBEKLE010000814.1:0-2735 GCA_050010355.1 Rhodopila sp.
TCGAAGCGCAGCCCGCCGGCTTGTGCCTGCGCACGGAGGGCCTTGGCTTGCGCAATGCTGCGGCGGCGGGTGGCTTCGTCATAGATGTCGTCGGTCATGTTGCAGGCGTAGACGCACGCCGCTAAAGGTCAAGTCTGAATTGATCAGTTTTTGCGATGCATAGATCGCGAAGAAAACCTGATATACCCCGACTCCGGGGGAACCCGAAAAAGCCCCTTGCGAATCAGTTCCGCCGCGATTCTAGTCATTGCATGATCCGCGCCGGCTTCCTCGACCCCGAATCGCGAAGCGACCTGATTGAGCTGGGCCGCGATGGTTCCGTGGCTCACCGACTGGCCCGGCGCGACCTTGTTGCATGGATCAGCTCGATGGATGCAGTAATGCCTAAGCCTTCTCGGTTTCATATGATACGAACATAATTCGGGCGTCCCAGCTCCAGCATGCGGTTCAGGACGTTGACAGCAATCGCCACGTCGGTTGCCTGACGGCCGTCTGTCTGCGAGTGCAGCGCCTCGCCGATCACCCGTTTCCACCGGCCGATGTCGGCTTCCACCAAAGCACGCAAGTTATACCCTGACGCTTTCTGCCAGCCCATTCGACCACGTTCTGCAATCAATTGCAGATGCCGGTCACGCTGTGTGGGCGCAGTCTCGGCCGTTTTGCTCGGCACAGCACTTGAACGCGGCGGCACGATCACAGCCGCATCGGGATGGCGTTCGCCGATCTCGCCGTAGACGCCGTCCTGGTCGTACGCACCGTCGGCGGTGAACGAGGCGATGGGACCGTCGATCTGATCAAGCAAGGTGCCGACCTGCGTTCCGTCATCGACATCGTTGGAGATCAGCGCCGCCGCGACGATCTGGCCGCTACCGGCATCCACACCGATGTGCAGTTTGCGCCAAGAGCGGCGCCGGCTTGCGCCGTGCTTCTCGACCAACCACTCGCCGGCACCGCAGAGCTTCAGCCCGGTGCTGTCCACCAACAGATGCATGGGCTCGGCGTTGGATGGCGGTCGCGCCACGGCCAACGTCTCGGCTCGCCGGCTCAGCGTGGAGTGGTCCGGTACGGCGAGATCGAGACCGAGCAGGCGGATGACGGATCCTATCAGTCCTTCGGTCTGCCGCAGCGGTAGGCGGAACACGGTACGCAAGGTCAGCGCCGTTGTGATCGCCAGTGGCGAATAGTGCGGTTGACCCCCGCGCGTGGTCCGTGGTTCCGCATGCCAGGCCGCGATCGCCTCGTCGGTGAACCAGATCGTCAAGCTCCCACGCTGGCGTAGGGCTGCATCATAGTCCGACCAGTTCGTTACCCGATGCTGCTGCTTCGGGATGTGGTGGCGACGGTCGGCGTTGACCTTGAACGGCATGGCACACATCGAGAGTTGAGGATGGAGGCAGGGCTCTGCGATGTGGGACGGCGTCGTCGGAATTGCCGCCAGCGGAGGCCTTGGGGTCTTGCAACCCTGACCAGCTCCAAAAAATCACTCTCCGAAGGGAGGCCGGCCCTCAGCCACCCGATCCGTGCAACAAAGTGCAACCGGGCCAGTCAAGACCCCCTGCAATGCGTTACGTAACGGAGGTCTATGCCATACCGAAGGCCGCTCCAGGCCACTGCAATGCGTCACATAACGGAGGTCAGGACCATGCCGAGAGGCCGTAAGCCCGAAGGCGAACAGGCTTTGAGCAACGCCGAACGCCAGGCGCGGTATCGAGCACGCCACCTGGCGCAACCAGCGCCGGTCGCTGGCCGCCCACGCCGCCCTGTCGACCGACGCAGCCGCCCCCAGCGATGGCGCGACGCCGTCAACGAATTGCTGACGATACAGGCAACCTATGCCAATTGGCTCACGGCTCTGCCCGACGGTCTGCATGGCAGCTCGGTCGCCGAGGTGCTCGAAGCCATTGTCGAGCTCGACTTCACTGATCTGGTGGAGATCGAACTGCCCCGCGGCTACGGCCGCGATTAATAACGGCAATGAAGAAGGATGCTGGTCAGCTTTGTCGGGAAGAATTCGCGAGACGAGGTGTAACAATTCGGACGCGACTACTTGACCAGAGCGGCGGCGTCATGACATCACCAAAACCGGCCCACGAGACGATACCAAACTGGCCGCCATTCATGACATCACCAAAACCGGCCCACGAGACGATACCAAACTGGCCGCCATCAAATTGGAATGGTGGCCGCGATCAGATTGGAATAGGTGGCCGCCTTCGTTGGAATCCGCAGCCATCAGCCGCTCGTATTTCTGATGCTTCTTCAATGCGAGCTCGTCCATGTTCATTCTTTGACCGATAGGTTTGCCAATAATCGCGCCGCTCATCCAAATCTTCGGGCCAGCCTAAGTCCTTTCCTCTTCACTCAGTTGGCAGCGCCGTGCGCGACTGCCGGACTGGTCTGGCTCGCTATCCGGATTGGCCTCCGCATCGAGCTTACTGGCGCTTTTTGCTGCGCCTCCCCCTCTCCACCGCGCGAATGGGCACACCCTTACCCCGTTTCCGCGCCCGGCGTGCGCTGCGGCTCGGGGATCAGGCGCGAGCTGCGCTGGCCGGTGAAATACGACCAGACCCACTGGCGTTGCACACGCAGGCGGTTCTGAAGCTGCGGCAGGGAGAGGATGTGAACGAACGCCCACACAAGCCACGTCAGGAAGCCGCTTGTGCGCAGCCAGCCCCGCTCCAGCACCGCGTAGTTCTTGCCAACGACGGCCATGTTGCCCTGGTTGAAATAGCGGA
>JBEKLE010000815.1:0-2966 GCA_050010355.1 Rhodopila sp.
AGGTGGGGAAACCATAAATCCTGTTTACCAACCAATTGGAATCATTGAGTTTAATGTTGAGGGGCTTGGCTCGACCGAATATTAGCGCCGGAGGCCAGCCGGGCCACCGCACCCACCTCGCCGCCCCGGCGAGACCCTGGTGGTGGTCCGGCTCGATCGCCTCGCCCGCTCCGTCAGCCATCTGCTCGCCGTCATCGAGCAACTGGAGGCCACAGGCGCGCAGTTCCGCAGCCTGCGCGATCCGATCGACACGACCACGCCGCAAGGCATGTTCTCACTCCAGGTGCTGGGCGCGGTGGCTCAGCTCGAACGGGCCTTGATCGCCGAACGCACCAAAGCTGGCCTGAATGCAGCGCGTGCACGCGGCCGGGTTGGCGGCAATCCCGACTTGCGCGCCGGTGATCCGGATGCCATCCGCAAAGTATGCGCGAGCCGCGACGCCGCGCACCTGGAAAGCGTCCTGACGCGACTGGATACCTGACTGCGAACCGTGCGGCAGATGAGGCCGGACCAGCCCTGGGGCGATGTCGTGCGGGTGCTGAACCGCGAGCAGGTAACTAACTGGACGGTCGAACGGCTACGTCGCACGGTACGGCGGCTGGTTGCGGAAGGGATCATTGAGCCCAGCTTGCTGGATCGCGCCCGGCCGCAAAAGGGCGACGATCGCCTGGTCTGGCTGCTCGCCGGGATCAAGGCGGCGGCGCCTGATCGCACACTTCAGCAGATCGCCGCGCAGCTCGAAGCGATGCGCGAACGCACCCCACGCGGCGGCACGCGATGGCACCCGTCATCGGTTAAACATCTGCTGGCTCGGACAGAGCGCCTTGGCTTGAATGGCACCAGTTCGGCGAAGACGGAGCCCAGAGCAGGACTGTGATCGCGGTCGAGAGACAGGCATGCCCCACGTTTCCGGCCTCGCCAGAGTGCCGGATGCCTTCTATTCTGCCGGCGCGTCGTTCGAAGTAGCGTCGGGTAGTGCCATCCCCGTTTCGATTTCCTTTGCGGTCGGAAGCGCTTCTGCCAATTGTATTCCGCAACGCCGATCGGGCTGCTGACGCTGCGCAAAGCATATTCAACGACGACGCGGTTACGCTCACGACAGAGGATCAGGCCGATGCTCGGATTGTCCCCTGGCTCTCTGTCCTGATCGTCAAGCGCGGCAAGATAGAAGTTCATCTTGCCAGCGTGCTCGGGCTGGAAGGCGCCGATTTTGAGATCCACGGCAATTAAGCACCGCAGGCGCCGATGATAGAATAGGAGGTCGACAAACCAATCCTGGCCACCGACCTCCAGATGGTGTTGACTACCGATGAACGTAAAGCCTTTGCCCATCTCAAGCAGGAGGTCCTTCACGCGCAACACAAGCGCACGCTCTAGCTCACGCTCCTTGGTGCTCTCCGTGAGGGACAAGAAGTCGAATTGGTAGGGGTCCTTCAGGATCTGCTGGGCGAGGTCGGATGCAGCAGGCGGCAGCGCGGTGCCGAAGTTCGTGATGGCCTGCCCTTTGCGATCACGCAGCCGTGTTTGAATCTGGGCTGCAAGTACAGGACGGCTCCAGCCATGCTCCAGGGTTGCTTCAGCGTACCACAGCCGCTCCTCTGGGGCCTTGAGCTTCGCGAGTAGCTCAATGTTCTGACCCCATGGCAATCGTCCAACGACGCGTTGGACAATCTCCGGATCCGGCCAAGCTTCGGCAAAGGAGCGCATATAGAGCAGATTGGCGCGGGAGAAACCCCGCAGTCCCGGGAACTCTGCGCTTAAATCGTGCGCCAGTCGATCGACCACCTTGGCGCCCCATCCATCTTGCCTCTGGCGATCCAGGATGTCGCGGCCGATGCGCCAATAGAGCCCGATCAGCTCGGCATTCACCGATAGCGAAGCCCTCAGCCGCGTGTCCCGGATGCGGGCCTTCAACTCGAGGAGCCAATCGCCGTACCCCGCAGGCATCTCCACCAAACGTCGCGTCATAGGCGAGGCGCCGACAGCAAATCTAATTCCCCCTCAAGTCCGAACCCAATGATGCAGTGGCACCGCCGCCAAAAGCGACCCCGGTCCTCGCCGGCACCGGTTGCGACCTTGCCACCATTTCCAGATCCCATGGCACGTTATACAGGGCGGACCGATTATGTCAGGCCTCACGCCAGCAGGTAAAATTTGGTCTGCAAGGCAAGACGGACGATCACGCCGCGGTCACCCACTTTAGCGGCGCTGCGCGACCGCGCGTTGGTTCGCCTCCGGCACGGCACTCACTGCCCAGCGTTGTGAACCTCGTGGTAATCGACATCGCCCGCCCCATCTCGGAGCCGAAACGCCAGCAGGTCGCCATTTTCGATGTTCGAAGGCGGACCTGCAAGGCGAAGGCGTCGTGGTCGCTTTCCCCCTCGCCCACCTCCGCACTTAACGGGCCGCTAACACACCGAACGGCGGGTGGTCCGGAACTGTGCAGGCAACGCCATTCGAGGCGCACGGCGGTCCGACCACGCCGTCACTCCCGTCGCGCGGGCGCACGCCCAAGCCCAGGCGCTGAATCCCGAAAGGTACGCCGGCGTCTTATTGGGAGCAGGATCTCTCACGGCGGGCTCCGACCGTCAAGGCGCGCGACGCCAGGCCGCCTGCGAATCAGTGTCGTGTCGATAACACCGCGCACCCTCCCCTGCCCCGAATCGGCAATGACACGCTCGCGTCGTACTCCGTTGCGAAGATCGTCCGGGGCGCGGCTTCACTGCGGTTTTGGCAGGCGTGACGTCCGCGACGACATCCGCCCGCACCACTGACATGGACGGGACTCCCTCAAGATTTGGTTGGGGAAACATCCACCATTGGACGACGAAAAAGTCCGGAAGTCTGCGCCTTCCACGGAGGCATCACCCAGGAGTGGGCCGGCCCTACCCCAAACCTGGCCAGCGGCGCATATCTCCTAACGGCACGACAGCCATCAAGACACACATCTGTCGAGAATGCCGACA
>JBEKLE010000816.1:0-2733 GCA_050010355.1 Rhodopila sp.
GCAATTGCTCACCCCACCCCCGGTAGCGGCTCCTCGGTTCGTTTGGCGGACAGCACGAACTGGATGGTATCGAGGACCGAAGCGCGGTTGGCCTTGGCCGTGCTGACGACGGAGCGGAAGGCGGCGTAGGTTTCGGCGCCCCACTCGCAGCGGAACCCGTTGGTGACCTTGCGGAAGATCACGCTGGGCCGCAGATGCCGCTCGGAGACATTGTTCGTGCACGGCACCGCGCGATTTGACATGAACACGAACAGATGCGCCCGGTTGGCAAGTATGCGCTTGTGCAGTTTGCGGCAGGCTCGCCGATCGGGACCTCTGCCATGATCCGGTCGAGCCGGCGGTCGAGATCATAGAGATATTGCTTCAGGGTGGTGTCCCTCAGCGTCTCTCGCCGTCGGCCGATCGCGATGGCGCGCAGCAGCAACCACCTGAAGGGCGCGCTGAACGCCGTATCGCCGCATTCGATGGCGTATTTCGCATCGCGGAGCAGATGCGCGAGGCAGACTTGCCACAGGACACCATGGCCACGCTGGCTGCCGAGCATGTCGGAGACCCACACCTCCGGCTGGATCGCGCCGAACAGCGCGGCCACCACCGCCTTGCCCCGGCTGGGTTGGATCACATGCAGCACCGCCGCGGTGGTGACGAACACCCACTCCCGCCAGTTCTTGCCTTTGACCCGCACTGAGGTCTCGTCGGAGCAGACGACCGGACTGGCCAGCACGACTGTCTCGATCGTCGCCGTGGCATCCAGCAACGGTTGCCGCGCACGGGCCAGGATGTTGCTGATCGCGCCCTCGCTGATCGACAGCCCGAACAGTTCGTCCATCAACCGGGCCAGCCGTTCCATGCCGATGGCGTGGGCGTAATGCAGATACAGGCCGGGGCTTGGGCGGTCACCCGCTCGCCGCAACATGCACAACGGCCGCCGAACAGGCGCACCTGGGTCACATCCGGGCGGACCGGCGGCAACTCGATGCGTTCGTAAATCTGCTGCGGGGTCTGCGCCGCGTCGGGGAACACGGCCTCGCACTTCGGGCAAGTGGTTAGCCGCTGGTCGATCGTGCGATCGGGATGCGGATGCAGCGTGCGGCCGACACCGGGGCGGCTTTTGCGCGGCGGGCGATCCGCGCCTGCGGCCGGACGGTCTTGTTTCAGTCCTTGCGAGGGCGGCTTCGATGAGTTGTCGGGGGTCTTCGGCGGCCGGGTCAGTTCGTTGAGCCGCGCCTCCAGGGCTGCGATGCGGGCGTCCTGCGCGGCGATCCGTTGCTGTGCCGCCGCCAGCTGCTCGGTCAGCGCCGCGATCAGCGTATCCTTCTCGGCACGGCTCAGTTGGGGGGTGACGGGACGCTGGGGCACCCGACGGGTAGAATCGAGTCGCTCGTGACCGTGTCAAGAAATTTTTGCGGGCGCGGACCGGGTCAGGGGGGTTGCGGGAAGATCCGGTTTGGAATGGGGCGATTACCCCCGGGGTGAGCAATTACTGGGAAACCCATGGCGAAGCGAATGTCGCGAAGAGCTAATGTCAAGCAGGCCGTCGATCGAAACGGACGTGGCGGGCTCGGCTGGACCGGCCGTACCGAAAGCACCCGGCCCCCGCAGCACCTGGCGTCCTGGTGCGCAGATACTCGCAGCGGACGATCATAGCAGCGATCGCGTCTCCGAGGCGATAAATCAACAATCCAAATTAATACTCATTATTTCGTACTGTTTCGTGACACTCAGGGCCAATCCTGGATGAAGGCTGGGCCGACAGGAACTTATTTTACCCAACCCATTGCCAAAACGTTCTCCGCAAACGATCGAAATAAAATGCCAAGCGAAGAAACCAAATCGTATTCGTATTGGCATTCATGATGGCACTATCATTCCGGTACGATAACATCATGCGGATAGAATTCTATGTCAACGACCACTACCTTACCACCCACTCCCGCAGCTGCGGTTGGATATAGCACAGAAACCTTTGGTCCAAACCCGACCCTCGGCACCAATTGGCTGCCGTACGGCTTCGACGGCGCGAGTCCAGCTTCAGTCAACGCGACGCAGAACGCCGATGGCAGTGTGACGATTGCTGGCGGCGGCGACACCTGGAACGGCCAGCTTGCCACCGCGACGCCCGGCGGCAATGGCTACGTCGGTGAGGTCTTCGGCGGCGGCTTTTACACGCAGGCAACGATCTCGGTGCCGGGCGCGACCGAAGGTCTCTGGAGCCCCACAAACAACCAGTTTCCGGCGTTCTGGTCCAACACGATCGCCGGCTATCTCGGCACCGGCACCAATGTCGAAGTCGACTTCATGGAGATGGATGCGAACTCGCCGGGCAATTACGGCTACGACATGATCAACTGGAGCGACAACGCAACGGCAATCGGTAGCAACGAACCTGACGCCAACACCGGGGCCAACCTGAGCCTGCCGAACACCTACGGCTTCCTCTGGGTGCCAGCAACGTCAACAACACAGGGCAGCGCCTCGTGGTTCTTCGACGGTCAGCAAGTTGGCACCGTAAGCTGGAACCAAGGCCAGGACCCGTTCGGCGCCATCGACGGCCAGCAGCTCATGCTCATCCTTGGTGCCGGTGCGAACAGTCCGATCACCGTCTCGAATGCCCAGGTCTGGCAGACTTCATCAGCGAACGACTCGGTGAATGGTTCCCCAGCCCCATTCATCGGGAGCAGTTCGTCGGGCGGAGGCAGCAGCGGGTCCGGCGGCGGCGGATCGAGTGGGGGT
>JBEKLE010000817.1:0-3088 GCA_050010355.1 Rhodopila sp.
TGGGACTACGACGTCGCGGCGCAGCCGACGCTGGCGACCGTGCGGCGCGATGGGAGCGACATGCCGGTGGTCGTGGTTGCGACCAAGATGGGGTTCCTGTTCGTGCTGGACCGCACGACCGGCCAACCGGTGTTCCCCGTGACGGAGCAGCCGGTCCCGGCTTCGGACGTCCCTGGCGAGGCGGTATCGCCGACGCAGCCGATCCCGTCTGCGCCGCCGCCCCTGGTGCCGCAAATGCTGCGGCCCGCGGATGCGTTCGGCGTTGCGGTGGTGGACCGGCTGCAGTGCCGGCGGCGTATTGAGCACCTGCGCTCAGACGGTCTGTACACGCCGCCCAGTCTGGAGGGGTCGGTAATCTATCCGTTTACTGGCGGCGGCGCGAACTGGGGCGGCGGCGCCTTCGACCCCGCGAGCGGGCTGTTTGTCATCAATACGATGAACTTGGCGCATGTCGTGCGGCTGATTCCGCGCGCCGACATGGAAGCGGCGCGGCAGGGGGCGCCGAAGGCCGAGATCGGTCGCGGCATCGGCACGCCGTATGCGGCCGAGCGGACGCTGCTGACGTCGTTTTTGGGCATCCCGTGCAACAAACCGCCGTGGGGGACGCTGGCGGCGGTCGATCTGAGCGCCGGGACCATTCGCTGGCAGGTGCCGCTGGGCCGGAGGGCGCTGGGGATGGTGCAAGGCCTGCCAAATCTCGGCGGCCCGATCGTGACGGCGGGCGGCCTGGTCTTTATCGCCGCCGCGCTAGACGACCATCTGCGCGCGTTCGATGCCTCGACCGGGCGCGAGGTCTGGCAAGCGGCCCTCCCGGCCGGCGGCCAGGCAACCCCGATGACCTATATCACGGGCGGGCGGCAGTTCGTCGTCATCGCCGCAGGCGGCCACGCGAAGCTGGGCTCGACCCGCGGTGACGCGGTGGTCGCGTTCGCTCTGCCCGCCCCGGGTGACAGCCAGAGATGAAGCCGCCGGCGGCCTGTCTCACACCTCGTCTGGAAACCCAAACACCACCAGTGCCCTGGCCATCGTCATGGTCGACGGAGTGTAGATCGCGATCAGCGGTTCCGTGCTGACAGACGCCGCGAACTACAAGGGCAGTGCGCCGACGGTCAGCGCCGCGCCATGCAGGCCAGCGGCGCCAGTTCGTGCCGTATCGGGGCGGTCGCTCTCACGATGAAACCGAGCCGGGCCAGGGCAGTCAAGTATGACGCTGCCTCGGCCATCACCGGTCCTCATATGACTGCGAACATTCCAACATTCCGGCCGACTTGTCAGAATCCGACGTTACTGGACAATATGGTTATGGCCTAAAGTATCGGCTTCACCTCCCTACCTCGTGTCTTTATGCGTTGCTCGCATCGTCTATCGAATACGATGTGCCTTGCGGTTTGTTGCCTCGCGCTTTGGGCGTCACCCGTTGCGGCGCAGCGGGTCCGCCCGGCGCGATTCACGTCGTGTCCCCACACACATGCTTGGCGGCTTTGGCGCATCCGGCGGCTGGCCAACGCGCCGGCTTCCTGGCGAGCTCCAAGCAGCGCTTACGCGACTTCCTAGCATCCCGCCCGCAGGACATGCGTCAGAACGCCCGCAGCGATTCGCGCCTGCCGTTCGGCGGCATGAAGGACAGCGGCTTCGGTCGGGAGCTTGCGGATTTCGGCCTGACGAGTTCTGCACCATCAAGACGGTGCTGGATCACGCAGTCTAGCCGTGGCCCTCGCAGAATTGAGGAATTGAGGAACGATCCAATTACAATCACGGGACTTCGT
Organism: Rhodopila sp.; assembly: GCA_050010355.1. Classification (GTDB taxonomy): domain Bacteria; phylum Pseudomonadota; class Alphaproteobacteria; order Acetobacterales; family Acetobacteraceae; genus Rhodopila. The sequence goes on from JBEKLE010000817.1 coordinate 1,767, forward strand.
GCGGAGAGCCGTCGCGACGCGCAGGACTTTAGCCGAAGGTGAATACGAATACCTCGACGCCTGGGTCGAGAAACTCGATCTCGAATTGTCGATCGACGATCGGAGCCGGTTGCCGAATCAACTGATACATCCGCTGTTCACTGACCGTGCCGTTGCCCTGCTCGTCGACGTCAACGCCGTGCGCGGTGCCCGCCGGCTGGCCGTCGATGAGCACGCGAAATCGGACCCAATCGCCGGCCAACGCCCAATAATTGAGTGCGAGATGCGGGGGAGCAGCATAGACGTGATGCTGGTCTGACAATGCACCGCCGGGCGATGCGAAATTCACGCCCTGCGCGGTGCCGAGATAGGTTTCGGGCGAGCGTAAATTCGCGATATCGGCGGCAGCTTCGAAGCCGGTTGCATCGACAGCCACCAGGTCCTGGTCGGTGCCCCCGGCTCCGGCCTCGGCGAGCAATTGCTGGATGATCATTTCCGACCGGGCGTAGTCGCCCTCGCCGAACTGGTGATGACGAATTTGTCCGTGCGCATCGATGAAATAGAGCGCGGGCCAATATTCGTTATCGAAGGCGCGCCAGATCGCGTAGTCGCTGTCGAGCGCGACCGGGTAGTCGATGTTCATCTCGCGCATGGCCTGGCGAACGTTGTCGAGGTTCTTTTCGAAGCCGAACTCGGGCGTGTGAACTCGGGCGTGTGCGCGCCAATGACCACCAGGCCCTGATTCTTGTATTTCTCGGCCCAGGCGCGGACATAGGGGAGTGTCCGTCGCCAATTGATGCAGGTATAGGTCCAAAAATCGACGAGCACGACTTTTCCGCGCAGACCGGCGGGGGTCAGCGGAGGTGAGTTCAGCCACATGGTGGCGCCGGCGAGCGGAGGAAACTTTCCTTCGATGGGCAACGGCGCGGCGGTGGTATCCTTGGCCGAGGATTGGATCGAAGCGCCGATCGCGCTGGCGAAGATCGCGGCAAGCAAGAGCGGCTTGGTCTTCATGATCGATGCCTTCCTGAGGTGAGGTGAGCCGCCGAGCGACAGCGCCCGGACCGCGGCACCATGAGTGGGTCTGGCTCCCGCCCGCGATTACCCGATGTCCACACTCGGTTATCCGCTCCGCGTCAACGTATGCCGCCAGGATCTCCAAAGCCAACCGTTCAACCCACGCGTCTCTTCCGCTAACGTCAGGCGACGACAGGAGATGATCATGAGCCGTCTGTTCGAACCGCTGCTGTTGGACGCACTGCGTTTGGCGAACCGGATCATCATAGCGCCGATGTGCCAGTATTCAGCAGAGGATGGGAATGCCGGCGACTGGCACATGATCC
>JBEKLE010000818.1:0-3315 GCA_050010355.1 Rhodopila sp.
TCACCGACGTGCAATGGAAGGTGTTCCCGCCCGATCTCCTGCCCGTCGCGCTGCAGAAGGGCGAGGTGCAGGCCTTCACGCTCGGCGATCCCCTCGGCTGGGTCATCCGCGACCGCGTCGGCCTGACCGAGGTCGCCACCAACCTGGATGGCGATTACGCCGACCGGAGCTGTTGCGTGCTTGGGGTCCGCGGCAGCTTGATCCGCGACGACAGGCCAGCCGCCGCCGCGGTGACCGAGGCGATCGTGGAAGCGCAGGTTTTCGTGTTCGAGAACCCGGACGAGGCCGCCGCGATCTTCGCCCCCTACGCCCCGTCCTCCCGGCCGGAACAGCTCGCCGCCATGCTGCGGAGCCACACCCATGGCCATCACCCAACAGGGGCCGACCTCCGGCAGGAGATTGCCCTGTACACCGAGGAGCTGAAGGGCATTTCCGTCATCAAGCCCAGCACCAACCCAGACCACTTCGCCGCGAAGGTATACGCCGATGTCCTCAGCTAGCCTGTCGTCGCGCGAGGCGAACCTCGTCGATTTCCCGCCCATCCAGGAAGGCCAAACGGGGTTCTGGATCCTCGGCCTCCTTGCCGCGGCCGCCTGGTTTGGTGTCGCGATGGTGATCGGCGGCCTCCCTGACATCGACGATTTTGAGCGGACCGATCTGCTCGCGCGCATGGCCGCCGGGTTGGCCGGCCTTTTGCTCCTCGCTTCGGTCGGCGAACGTGTTGTCCGCTTCACCCTCCCGGCCAAAGTGCGTCGTACCGGGCCGTGGCTGCTGTTTCTCGCGGCGGCCCTTGCGGCCTGGGAACTGGTCACCGCGAAATTCGCCATCCTGCCCCGGCCGTTCTTCGCCTCGCCCCAAGCTCTGCTGGAGGTGTTTACCGATGACTATCCCCGGCTGGGAGACAGCGTCTGGAACAGCGTCCGTCTGCTCGCCGGTGGCTATCTCATCGGCGCGGTCGTCGGATTTGCGTTCGGCGTCGCCATCGGCTGGTCGCGAGCCATCGGCTACTGGGCGCATCCGGTCCTGCGCCTGATCGGCCCGCTTCCTGCGACCGCGTGGCTGCCCATCGCGTTCTTCGCCTTTCCCTCCAGCCACAGCGCCAGCACGTTTCTCATCGCGCTCGCCACCGGCTTCCCGGTGACAGTGTTGACCTGGTCCGGCGTCGCCGGCGTCAACAAGGCGTTCTACGACGTCGCCCGCACGATGGGGGCGACCCAGCGGTTCCTGGTGCTGAAAGTGGCCATCCCGGCCGCCATGCCATCGGTCTTCGTCGGCCTGTTCATGGGGCTGGGCGCGTCGTTCTCGGTGCTCGTCGTGGCCGAGATGATGGGCGTCAAGTCCGGCCTCGGCTGGTACCTGCAGTGGGCGCAAGGCTGGGCGGCCTACGCCAACATGTATGCCGCGCTGATGGTCATGGCGCTGATGTGCACCGGCCTGATCACCCTGCTGTTCCGTCTGCGCGACCACTTGCTCGCCTGGCAGAAGGGGCTGGTCCAATGGTAGGCGCCCTCGCCGAACAACATGTGATACCGGCCGGCGTTGACGCCGAACGGGATGCGAGCAGGGTTGGCGTGGCGGCTGCGCGCGAAATCAACAAAATACCAGCCGGCCGGCCGTCGACCGAAGCGTCAATCTCTCGGCCCGCTGGTGTGACCCTCGGCGCGGCGATCGAGGTCAGCGACGTCAGCCATCGCTTCGACCTCGACGGCCAGACGCTTCCCGTCCTGAACCATGTCTCTCTCCGCCTCCAGCCCGGCGAGCAGGCGTCGCTGCTGGGGCCTTCCGGTTGCGGCAAGTCCACCCTGCTGCGCCTCGTCGCGGGCCTGGAGACGCCGACAATCGGCACGATCATCGCGGATGGCGCCCTGGTCACCCGCCCCGATCCATCGCGCGTCGTCATGTTCCAGGACCCGACGCTGTATCCCTGGCGCACGGTCAAGGCCAACGTTTCGCTCGGCCTGGAAGCCCGCGGCCTGTTGCGTCGCTGGCACGCGCGCTGGTCAACGACCCCAGGCTGATGCTGCTGGACGAGCCACTGGGAAAACTCGACTCGATGACCCGCATGACAATGCAGCAGGAACTGCTGTCGCTGTGGCAGCGCACCGGCTTCACCAGCCTGCTGGTGACGCATGATGTCGACGAGGCGCTGTTCATGTCGAACCGCGTGGTCGTCCTCAGCGACCGCCCGGCTACCATTAAGGCCGACATCGCGATCGACCTGCCGTTCCCGCGCCATCGCGGCGATTCCCGCCTGGCTGAACTGCGTCGCGAAATCCTGGGCCTGCTTGGCCTCGACACCGACTGGTAACGAAGGAAATGCTGATGAATCTCGGCCGGCGCCACCTGCTCGCCAGCGCGCTTTTGGTTCCCGCGGCAACCATGCCACTGACCCGCGCGCGTGCCGCGGAGAGCAAGACACTGCGGGTCGGCTACCAGAAAGGCGAGCCGGTGCTGATGTCCGCAAAAGCCGGCAAGGAGCTGGAAACCCTGTTTGCTCCGGACGGAATCAGCGTGGAGTGGATCGAATTCCAGTTCGGCCCGCCGATGCTGGAAGCCATGCGCGTTGGCAGCATCGACATCGGTGCCGTTGGCGACACCCCACCCGTCTTCGCCCAGGCCGCCCACAGCGATCTGCTCTATCTTGCCGCCAACCGGGGCGCACCGCAATCGATCTTGCTGCCCGCCGGGTCCACGATCCAGACCCTCGCCGACCTGAAAGGCAAGAAACTGGCATTGGGCCGCGGGTCCTCGGCGCATAACTTCGTGCTGATGGTGCTGGAAAAGGCCGGCCTGCGCTACGACGAGATCAGCCCGGTCTATCTCGGCCCGGCCGATGCCGGCGCGGCGTTCGAGCGTGGCGCCATCGATGCCTGGAGCATCTGGGAGCCCTACACCTCCCTGTTCGTGGGCCGCCCGGGAGTCCGCACGCTGACGACCAACACGGAAATCGGCGATCAGTATGGCTATATCATGGGAAACGGGCCGTTTGTGCGGGCCAACCCGAACCTGACCGCGCGTGCCGTACAGGCGTTCACGAGGGCCGCCGAGAACGCGCGAGACCACCGCCCCGGGGTTGCCGCGCTACTGGCAGGCGCGACCGGCATTCCGCAGGATGTCTGGGCAAGTGCCCTGGCACAGGATCCGCTCCAGGTGCTGCCGATGAATGACGACCTGACGAAAAGCCAGCAGAAGGTCGCCGATCGGTTCCGTGCCCTCGGCCTCATCCCGGTGGACATCAAGGTCTCCAGCATCGTCTGGCACGCGAACGCCTGAGACTTTGCAAAAGAATGCCCTCCCGCACCGGAACCGACGAAA
>JBEKLE010000819.1:0-3018 GCA_050010355.1 Rhodopila sp.
TGGCGGTGCTGGCGAACGGGAATATCGCAGTGGCGACGCTGAACACGGGGTATGTGACGGAGATCTCGCCTGCGGGCGATATCGTGCGGGCGGTGAAGATGCCGGACACCTATCCGACGAACATCTGCTTTGGCGGGGCGGATATGCGGACGGCTTACACCACGCTGTCGGATACGGGTCGGCTGGGGACGATGCAGTGGGCGACGCCGGGGTTGAAGCTGAATTTTGGATGAGGCGGGCAGCCGGCCGGGATCTCCTGGAGGTCTCCGGCCGGCTGGGCCTTCGATCCGTTCTGCACCTGCCGACGCTGATCGGCCCGGGCCTGTTTCAGGGCGAAGTCAAATCAGGCCGCGACGCGGGGCAGGACCTCGGCGCGGATGCGGTCGCCTTCGGCGCGTTCGGTGACTTCCAGTTCATAGGCCTTTTGCAGGTTCAGCCAGAAGCCCGGGCTGGTGCCGAAGTGGCGGGAGAGGCGAAGCGCCGTCTCGGCGGTGACCGCGCGTTGACCAGCCAGGATGGCGGTGATGCGGTTGGCCGGCACGCGCAGCGCCATGGCGAGGGCGTGCGCGGACAAGCCGAGCGGTTCGAGGAAGTCGTACCGGAGGACGTCGCCGGGATGCACCGGCGGCAGGCGTTCGGTGCTCTCCACGTCGGAGAAGTCAACCCGGCCAGCGTCGAGGTCCGCGCGAGAAATTGGCCGTCGCGTCGCCATGAACATGCCTCCGTTGCTAATGGTAATCCACAATCTCGACTTCATGCGCGCCATCGTCCTGCCAGACGAAGACGATGCGCCACTGGCCGTTGATCCGGATCGAGTGCTGGCCGGCCCGGTCGCCTCGCAATGCCTCCAATCGGTTACCCGGCGGAGTTCGTAACTCCTCCAGACGCTCGGATGCGTCGAGAGCGACGAGCTTACGCCGAGCCGCGATTGCCAACTCGCGAGCCATTCCACGAGGCAGGTCGCCAGCGAACACGCGAGCCGTCACTTTGTCACCGAAGCTCCGGATCATTACAATACGTAGCGCGTATTATGTGGCACGTCAAGAAACGGGTCGGGGTCAAGGCGCACGGGCAGGTTGTCCGTCCTGCAGGCGCGGTTCTTATCGCCCCGTGACTGGTCAGACCCCCAGCACGGCTTCGGCCTCGCGGACGACATCAGCCAGGGCGCCGTCGGCGAACGGGGATACCAGTCCGGCCGACCGGACCAGGTCCTGGAACGGCGCTGATCCGCCGCGGGCGCAAAGGCCGATGTAGGCCTGCATTGCCGCTGTGTAGTCGCGCCGGGACTTTACCCAGAACTGCATCGCATGGCGTTCGGCGGGGGCGGCGTGCGGGTTGGCGTAGACCTCGTGCTGGAAGTGATCGACGCAGACGCCGTAGGGGAGAAAAGCCAGTGCTCCGATGAGGTGCATCCGGCGGAAGCGGTCGGCGGCGGCTTCGCCCACCAGGCGGCCGATGGCGGGATGGGACAGGAACTCGAGGCCCATCGAGTTGATCTCGGCCGCCTCCATTGTCGGCCAGAGATAATCAATGCTGGGCTGGTTGCGGCTTTCCCAGTTCTGGAAGGCGTGCCCCATTTCGTGCGTGAAGACGCCGATGTCGTGGTGGGTGCCGTTGAAGTTGGCGAAAATGAACGGAACGCCCTGGGTCGGGAAGGACGTGCAGAAGCCGCCGCCGGATTTGCCGGGGCGGTTCCTCAGATCCATGAAACCGCCGTCGCGCATCAGCCGGTAGAACGACGCCAGGCCTGGGTCCATGCCGTCGAACATTGCCTGCGCCGCGGCGACCAGGGTGTCGTGATCGCCCGCCGGCTTCGGATTGCCGGCGGGATCGATCAGGGCTTCGTCCCAGAAACGCAGACGGTCCCAGCCGTTTTCCGCGCGGCGGGCTTCCAGCAGGCGCGCGACCAGGGGGACGACGTGGCGAACGACCTGGTCGCGGTAGCGGGCGACGTCGTCAGGACCGTAGTCCACTCGCCGCAGCCGGCGGTACGCGAGCGGGGTGTAGGTCTGGAAACCGAGCTTGACGGCCATGCCGTGGCGCAGCTTCAGGAGCTGGTCGTAGAGCTGATCCAGTTCGTCCGCGTTCGCCGCGAAGAAGCTCCATCGGACGCGTTCGGCCTCATGCCGCACGTCCCGGTCGGGGTCTTCGGCGTACGGTCCGAGGCCGGCGAGGTTGACGGTCTGCCCGGCGATTTCCAGCTTCGCGGAGGCCAGCAGCTCGGTGTAGCGCGCGGATAGATGGGCCTCCTGTTCCAAGTCGGGCTTGATCGCGGGATCGAATGTTGTCACGTCGGTGGCCCATAGGGCCAGAGCATGCTTGCCGGCGAGGGCGGTGAGGCCCGCCTGGTCCGGGTCCGAAAGCAGGCGGCGTTTCAGTGCAACCTCGAGATCGGCGGCCTCGGGTGACAGCGCGTCGGCATAGTCACGGTCGGCCTTCGCCGTAGCATCGGTGGTGTCCTGGGCGAACCGAAGATGGACCAGCGCCGACCACGTGTCGAAGTGACGCCGCAACCGGTCCCAATCGGCCAGGGCGCTGTCGCGCTGACCGCGGTCCAAGGCCGCGTTGATGGCGGCGTAGGCCTCGGTTAAACCGGCCTTGGCCGGTTTCGGTTCGGCGATGTCTTCGAAGCGAGGCGCCTCAGTCACCGGCTGGCTCCGGCACGACGGTGGACGCTACCAGGGTGCCGGTTTTGCCGATATCCCGTTGCAGGTTCAACCGCCGCTCGTGGAAGGCCGCCACTGATGGCCGGTGCGCGATCGATACCAGCGTGGCGTTCGGCAGGCGCTGTTTCAGGATCTGATAAAGCTCCAACTCGGCCTCCGGATCGACGCTGGCGGTGGCCTCGTCGAGGAATATCCAATCGGGCTTTGCCAGCAATGCCCTGGCGAAACCTAGACGCTGCTGCTCACCCCCCGACAGCCGCATTGCCCAGTTGTCGTCGTAGTCTAAGCGGCTGCAGAGCTGCGGCAACCCGACATCGCGCAACACCTGTGACATCTCCTCCTTGGTAACCGA
>JBEKLE010000820.1:0-2974 GCA_050010355.1 Rhodopila sp.
TTCGTTCCGCCCATAGATCGGCCTGCCGCAACCTTGGCGCGAGTGTATGTATAGTGCTCGCGCAGTCAAGCCGTGAACCGTTGCCGTTCCGCCGAAATTGACTACACGAGTACTACATGAACACTTCCCGTGGTTTACCATAATAGCGATTTATGCGGTCACGGGGGGATGGGTCCGGGGCAGGCCAGTGCGCCGGCCGCAGGGGGCTACCGGCGGCCTGGGCGATGTCCCTCGACCTCAATAGCCGCGATTGAACATCAACAGGGCGCGGTGTATTCTCGGTCTTCCAGACCGAGGGAGGGCGGCGAAAGGACGACTTTGAAGCGTTTAAACAACCCCATGAACTCATTAAGAGTTATTTCGATATCTATGCGCTTCATTGGGATGGGGTTTTTTTGTTTGATAAACTCCGAGACATCGGCATGATCCTCAAGGCCCTCTATAACCAACGCCGTTACAGTCGGTTCTTGGACTCTCCCATGGTGATTTTCGCCAATCCACAAATCAATTCCGACCAAAAAATCTGTGCCCTTGGATAGACCCTTCTCTTGCAGAAAAGAACGCAGAGCGCGGTTATCCGCATCGTCGGCGGCACAAGTGCCCCTCCAATCGTTATATTGCACAGAAGCTTTCAAAATCGACACCATGGCATTCTCCGACCAACGCGGCCTCTTTAACAGGCATCGGTCGTTCGTAGGGAACTTTCCGGCCTGATACGGTGGCGTAGCCGACGCCGCCGCAATCCGCACTATCTTTGAGCAAGAGGGCGAGCTGTCAGCCGCCGTCGAGCTACGCCGGCTGTTGCCCGGCATCGCCGACAACGCCAGAGCGCGGGAATGCGCTCGGAGCATCTCCGGCTGGACGCCGCTGCCCAAGCCGCCGGCCAAGGTGGTGCGGTTGCGGCCGATCCGGAAAGCCTCCTGATGCCGCACGGGGCTACGCCGGCACAGACCGGGCAAACGCGGCCTATGACTTGGCCAGGCGGGCAAGCTCCGCCGTGACGCGCACGCAGGTAGGCAATTTCAGAAAGTAAAGCGGCCACCAGTTGCGGTACCACCAAATGATCACCACCCTGTCCGCGCCATCAGTGATTTTGCTAACCCGCAACGCGACGCTCTTGTCCGGCGGCACATAAACCCTTGGATACCGATCTGACCGAAGATGGGCCACATGGTTCCTCGCTCAGCAATCGTCCAGCAGCGTCGCCGGGCTAACGTGCGCCACTTGTTAGAACGCCGATAAAGGCGTCCCCTGCACGGAATATCGGCGCTGAAGGGTTTCCCTTACAGTAACTCGTAACAAAATCATCTAATTCGTTGACATCTGTATTTCTGGTAAGGTTTCCTCTGTTCATTTCAAGTATCCGTCCTGAGATATAGCCAGAAACCCAACCAAACACACCGTCTCGATTTTCAAGCGCCGTGATAACACTTATGTCTGACATATTTACGGGTCCGCCTAATGATTTCGCCATATTTTTATTGAGATCCTCGCAAAGCTTATTGCCTTGCCCGACTGGCGTAATCGACACTTGCGCCAAAGTCAGCGAAGTCATGGAACTTATTAATACCGCAACGAATAAGCAAAATACATACCTCATGTGCGAGACGTAGCAGGACGCTGCCATAGTTTGCCAGCATCAGAATGGCGTCTGTCAGCACGCAGATGCGCGCCTTGGCCCCCCGCGTGGGCAATGCGCTTCGGCGCCATCGCGACGACATCTCCGTTGATCCGCTCGGCTGGACAGCGCTGATCGGCAGCGATACGGCGCCAAACGGGCGGACCCGGCAATGAAGTGTGCCCGATCGGATTGCACTCGTGGGCGAAACCACAGCCAGCCACGCGATGATATCCGGCAAGGGTTTACAACGGCTTAACGACCGCCGGTCCTGTCGACGCCGGGCCTGCATCGTCGCGTAGGTGAATTTCGAGCTGGTCATATAAGGCCCGGCCCTCTCAGCCCAGCGACGGCAGTGGCGGCAGATCGGCCGGCGGGCCTCGGTCGGCGGCGGGTCGCATCGCGCTTCCGGCCGCCAGGCTGATATGCCATCGTCGTTTTGTCGCGCGGCGGCCAGTGCCGCGCGGCGAACTGACCGATCAGTGAAGGCGCGGCGCCGATCTGCTCGCCGATGGATGTGTAGCTTGCGCCCTCATCGTAGAGCCGGCGGGCGAGGGCCGCATCCCAGATTGTCGTCCCGAGCTTGGGCATCCTAGCCGTATCCCCGCCGCCGCTTGCGAGCAACGCGGCCCATCTCCTCCAGGAACGGCACGTTGCGCATATTGCCGCTCGTTGGGTCAATCGAGAGGAAGCGAAGCATGGTGTTGGCATCATGTCCCGCGAGATAGGGGGCGGCGTCCTTCGTCACCGGAACGATTGCGACGTAAATGTCAAAGATGCGCACGGATACAGCGATACCGCCGTTTCCATCGTGAAACGCATAGGCAAGGTGATGCGTCTTGTCATCCGACCAAAACCGGAACGCACCACAGCCTTCCACGTCGCCGACATATCCTGGAAGCCCGTTTGTCGAGTTCATGTCCGGCGAGCCGATGGCCGTGCGCAGCGCAGCGGCAGTCTGGTCTTCCAGATAGGACTCGCCGAGCCAGAGAAACGCCAGCTCGTAGGCAATCTTCATCATGGCGTGGCGCAGGAAGGCGAAGCTCACACTCAGTTGGATGGTAACGCTGGGCTTATCGACGGCAGTGACGTTTTGCGTCGCCTTCAGGACTTCCGCCGCCAGTTCCACCTCCGGCATTGGCGGCATCCCGTGCCGCTTTCTCTCTACTGGTTGCGGGTTTTTTCCGGCGTTCGGATTCGGCCGAAAGCCGCGGAAATGTGGGGTTCTAGCGCCGGATGGCGGCCTCCAGCGATCAGACGGGGCAAGATAAATTATTCGACCGCGCGAGGGTCAATTTCGTTCAACATACATGATGGAGGCTTGCTTTCTTACATTCCGATCCGTAATTAGAACGT
>JBEKLE010000821.1:0-3093 GCA_050010355.1 Rhodopila sp.
ACGCCTTATGCAACGCTGCTCGGCCGCGAAATGGTCGTGACCGAGTATGCGAATGCCTGGGGGAGCGAGGGCGACATCATGCTCGCGGACTTCTCGCAATACACCCTGGTCGACAAGAACGGCATCCAGGCCGCGACCTCAATGCACGTTGCCTTCCTGACTGATGAGATGGTGTTCCGCATCACCTATCGCGTCGACGGGCGGCCGATGTGGACCCAGCCGCTCACCCCGGCAAAAGGTCTGACGAAATCGCCGTTCATCACCCTCGGCCCGCGCTAACGACTGGAAGCGGTAGGCGGCTTCGGCCGCTTTCTACTGCTCGCGCATACGAGCAACGATCTCCGGCGGATTGGCGCTCGCGACCACGCAACGATAGCCGAGGATCGCGGCATAGGCGCCGTCGCCGACGTAGCCGGTCATCTGAGCTTCCTCGTTCCGTCCGTCAGTTTCCCGCGACATTCCCCAAGTCGCCGTTATCCCAAACGCCGCATCGGGGGGCGGCAGGAGATCCACAATGGCTCGTCAATTTTCGGTCCCGGCGCAACTGCCTCCGATCATGCTGCTTCAGCCGCAGGCGGACGCGGCAGGCCGCACCAGCGCCTATCGCTCGCTGCGTGACTGTCTCAAGGGGTGGGTTATCGTCCACATCAACCAGGGCAACGCCGCGCCGGTGACGTTGTCCCTGCTTCAAGCCACGTCCGTCTCCGGCGCCGGATCGAAGGCCCTGCTGAACACGACGCCGATCTGGTGCAACGCCAACACCGGGGCGAGCGACAGCTACGTCAAGCAGACCGCGGCGATGAGCTTCACCACCGACGTTGGCACCAACGACAAGGTCGTGATTTTCGAGATACAACCTGAGTCTTGTCTGGACGTGGGCAACTTCTTCAACAGCATTGCGGTCGTGACCAGCGCATCCAACGTTGCCAACATCACCGAGGCGACCTTGATGTTCCTCGGCTCGATCCAGGGCGCCACACTGCCGAACAGCTACACCGACGTTTAAGGAGGCGGAATGTTTCGCCGGATTCGAGACTACCTGACCCGCGACATCGCTGCACCTGAACGGAAAGGACAGCCCGACGATGCTGCTCCAAACAAGCCTCCAGGTGACAGCGCCGCCAGCCGCGGAGCCGGCGACGATCGAGCTGGTGCGGCAACACTGCCGCATCGACTCAACCGTGGACGACGATCTGCTGGCAAGCTACCTGACCGCCGCACGCATCATGGCGGAGGGGTATCTTAGCCGCGCACTGATAACCCAGACGTTGCTGTGGACGGTGCGGCCGTCCTCGATGCTGCGGCCGGAGCAAAGCCGGCTGTGGCAACCGCTGCGTATGCCTCGGGCGCCGGTGCAGTCTATCGTGTCGGTCTCGGCGCTCGACGATCTGGGCAACACCACGACCATCGCGCCTGCGGCGTTCCCGGTTTCCAGCGCCTATGAGGTCAGTGGCTACTATACCGACCTGGCGCTCGAACCGGGCTCACTGGCGGTCGGATCCAGCACGCCAATGATCGGCGGGCTCCTGCTGCACCAGACGCGGATGCAATACATCCAGGTCTCAATGATCGCGGGCTTCGGCGATACCGCCGCCGCCGTGCCGCTGCCGATCGTGCAGGCGATCCTGCTGACGGTCGCCTTCCTCTACGAGCACCGGGGCGACGACGGCGGCGACATCCCGAGGGCGGCCGAATGGCTGCTCGACCGCTACAGGGTGCCGTTCCTTGGCGGATGACAACAGCATCGGGCGGCTGCGGTGGCCGGTCTACATCGCCACCCGCCAACAGGCGCCGGACCCCGCCAGCCCGGGCTTTGTCGAGAGCCTGGCGAACACGACGCTGGTTCATGCCAACGTGCAGCCGATGGGGCCGATGACGTTCTATGCCGGGGTCCAGGTCGATACGCCTGTCACGCACAAGATTTTCGTCCGGCCTGTCACGCACAAGATTTTCGTCCGCTGGCTGGACTGGCTCGACACGACTTGCATCATCTACCGCCAGACCGTGCGGCCGGACAGGTCAACCCGCATCGAGATTTTCCGCATCCGTCGCGTGATGGAGCTGGAGGGGCGCAAGCGCTTCCTCCGGCTGGACTGTGAACAGGAGATGCGGGCATGAAGCTGACGATCTCCATCCCTGACGGCGTTGCCCTGGTTGCTGGCAAGAAACAGCTCACCGCGGTGATGCGCGCAGTCGGCAATGAGGTCGCCCAGACGGCGCGGGCCTCGATCCGCGCTGGAGGAGCGACCAAGAAGCGCAAGGCGAAGCGGCAATCAACGGCGGGTCAGCCCCCGGTCAGTCGCACCGGGCAGCTCGCCAAGTCGATCAAGGTCAGGACCTCGTTCAACGGCTCGCGGGTGACGATAACCGACGTGGCCTCGAACAAGGACGCCTTCTACGCGCTGTTCCTCGAATACGGTGCCAAGGGCGGCGGCGGCAACAGCCGCAACCGGGCCAACATCCTGCTTGCCGGGGAGCGCAATTCGCGCGGCCGGGTGCTGCGTGGTCAGAACCGGATGATCGCCGCTGCGGTGAACAAGGCGCGGGTGCTGGCACCGCATCCGTTCCTGCAACCGGCCCTCGATCGGGTGGCGAAGAACGGTCTGGCCGATCGGGTCCGCCAGGCGGTCCTCGATGGCGTCAGGCTAGAGGTCAGGAAGCCGTCGCCGGTCTGGTCCATCTACAAGTGACCTACCGAAAAAACGCCCTGTCAAATTGCTTTAATTGCCCGGCAATTAAATAATGAACCTAACCGCTGTCATCAACCAGCTTCGGACCTACTGCCTGCCGCTTGGCGGGAGGGTCGGCGGAGCGGCCGACTTCGACACCGGCATTGAGACGGTCGTGCAGATCACCGACCCGGTGACCGGCGGCCTGGTGTATCCCGTCGCCGTGGTCATCCCGCTCGCCGACGATGCCGCCGACAACAGCCTGACCGGGGGCGGCGAACTCAGCCAGATTGTCACCGAGACTGTCGGCGTGATCGTGGAATTTGACGCCTCGGTGGACCGTCGCGGCCAGGGCGCCGTGAGCCAGGTCGAGGCGATGAAATACAGCCTGTTCGCTGCCCTGCTGAACTGGCAGATCAATCCG
>JBEKLE010000822.1:0-2718 GCA_050010355.1 Rhodopila sp.
GCAACACTCAGGCCTCGGCCGGGCATCACGGCCCCGCCTTTTCCGCTGTGGCCCCAGCCGGCGGTCACGGCTCGGTCAGCCTCGGTGATCGACCCGCCGCCGCGTTTGACCGGAGCGGCGATCGTCGCCAGCGCGGGGTGAAAAGTCCCGTTGGTGACGTCCGGGACGAGCATGTCGGGATCAAGCAGGCCGGCGACGCGCGCACCGAGCGCGGCGGATGCTTGCAGGAGAGCGGCGTTATCAGGCAATGGGATGCGCGGCCAGTCCTGGCGGATGCCGTCGGCATTCTCGGACAGCCACGCGGGGGCGTAACCGATGGCAAGCGCGTGGTGCCAGGGGAGGAAGGCTATGGCTCTCTCCGTGTCCGGGTCGGGGAGGCCGAGGGCGGCGAGCCAGGCGCGGGCGACCGGGGAGAGGTTGGCATGCTCCGGGTCCCTCAGGACGGGCAATGGATGGGAGTTCGGATCCAACAGGTGATAGCCGGCGAGATGTTGGGTCCAGACAATCGGCACGCCCTCCTCCGGGCGGCGGGACCGAAAGCGTGTCACCACGAAGGCGTTGCCCGCAAACACGAGGCGAGCCAGTTCGGGCCGCGATCGGTTCCAGATGGGCTGAACGTTGGTATGATACGCCCACCATGAATCGAAAGGATGCAAAGCGATTAAGCGCAGTGCCTCATCGGTAAATTTTTCCTCCCGGAGCAGGCGGGTTCTCGCGGCGATTGCGTTGAATGCTGCCATATCCTGAACCGGGCCAATTTCTCTTTCCCGCAGGTCTGCGATGCTGATCGATGGATCAAGGAACGTGCGCATCCGTTCCGCGAGCTCCACCCGATCCAGCGACAGAAGACTGCCGCGCCGCATTTCCAATGCGCCGCTGAACGGGGCGACCTGCGATAATTGTGGCAGCGATGGCCATTCCTCATACGCGGCGACGACAAGTCCTGGTCGAAACGAAAACCGATTTGAGCGCGTCGGCGATGCATTATCGTAGTTGCCGGCGATTTTCGGCCGCGGATGCATCGATCCTGTTGTTGAACCGCACAACAGGAGACGGTGCGCGATCTGATCTGCGCGCAAGCAGGGAAATTGCTGTTCCCTGCTGGATGCCGCTCGAAAATCCACGCACGGCGAAAATCGTCTCGCTGGTTCCACCGTCCGGGCCATACTCGGTGATCGTTCGGTCGCCATGTAGATTGTCGATCCAGATTCGATCGAACTCGGAAAGCAGCCGCTTGCGCATGACGACATAAGATGGATAGGCGACCCAAGAATGATTTGTTACGAAGCAAATTACTCCATGCCCCGTCCCCTCGGCGATCCGCCGTTCGGCGATACGGAAGAACCGCACATAAAGGTCGTCCAGATTGAACTTCCGGATGCCCCATTCCTTCTGCAAGCCGACCTTGTACGGCTCGACCAGCCCAGCTTCCTCGGCAGGCGAGGTGCCGGCAAACGCGTTGTACGGCGGGTTGCCGAGCACCACCAGGATCGGCCGCTCACGCTTCACCTTTGCCGCCCCGTCGCGCTCATCGGCCAGCGGTGGGTAGGTGAACCGAATCCCGTGCTGTACCGTATCAACCGTCTCGCTCAGCGAAGGCGCCGCCCAGCCGGTCAGTGCGTTGGTCAAATAGATTGCAGCCCGTTCGTCCGGACCCAGCGGCACGCCCGCTGCCCGCAACGCGTGGCCCACTTGCCAGTGCGCGATCACGTATGGCGCAGGCATGATCTCGAAACCCGCCACCCGCGTCATCGCAGCCTGTTTCAGGTCTTCGGCCAGTAGCCCGTCCTCGCCCTTTTCGCGCAGCGTGCCGGCGATGCGGTCGAGCACCTCGACCAGATACGCGCCCGTCCCGCAGCACGGATCGAGCACCCAGACCGATGGATCGGCCAATCCATCCGCCAACCCAAGCTCGGTTCTCAGCACGCGATCGACGCGCTCGACCATGTAACGAACGATCTCACGCGGCGTGTACCAGACCCCCATTTCCTTGCGCAGCTCCGGATCGAACGCCGCCAGGAACGGTTCGTAGAAGTAACGCACGGCATCCGCCTCGACGAACCGGGCAAAGAATGCTTCGCGATCCACGCGGTTGAGCGCCGCCGAGGCCCATGACAGCGGTTCCTCCAGCCCGAGCGGCTTGAGCGATTGTGGCGTGGCGATACGCTGGAAAAGTGTGTCGACGAAAGGAACATGCAGGCTCCAGCCCGCGGCGCGCCAGTCGAAAACTCCGCCCTCCCGCGCGACTTCCACCCAGGCGCTGAACAGGCCGTAGAACAAGGTCTGCACCAACGTGCTGCGGAACAGGTGCTCGCCTTTTGGGCCTTCGAATCGCAGGCCGAGCGCTTCCTGGAGGGCGGTGCGGAGTTCGGCGAAGGCGGGGAGGCTGGCCTGTTCCTCAACCCGCGCCAAAGCATCCCGGGCGTAGGAGGCGAGGAAGAACGCGACGTCCTCCGGGCGTGCCAGCGGCGCCTGATGCAGAAGCGTCCGTTCCAGAAACTCGGCGAAGCGGGCGGCGAGGTGGGCCGGATGGCGCGGGCCACGCGCGAGGAGGAAGAAGGCGTCCGCGTCGCGGCAGCCGAAATCAAAGCGCTCCCGTACTTCCGGCCGGCCCGCCGTGTCGCGGCCCAGCAACACGAAATCCCGGTAGTTGGTGACAAGGACCAGTCCGTATGCGGCCAGGTAGCGGCGCACCTGCTCACTGCCGCGCTTGACCGA
>JBEKLE010000823.1:0-2767 GCA_050010355.1 Rhodopila sp.
GATCTGTTCGCCGCCGTTCGATCCGTCGTTGGCACCGCAGCACGCCGGGGACGCGATGCGTATCACGCTATTCGCGCCGTTCTACAGGGGGAATCTGTCATTCTGCCGGGTTGAGCAGATACAAAAAAGTGGTTATGAAAACTCCATAACCGATGTCTACATTTAATTATGACAGTATACTCTCATGGAAAATAAGTGAAATTGAACATTTATCGTGTGATGTACAATATGTTTGCATGCATCACAAGGTTATAACAAATGCTGCACATATCTAATACTAAAGAAACGGCACCCTTTGCCGCCGTTAGGAAATTGCCGAAGTGGTTGACGGACTTGGTGATTGCTGGTGTTTTGGCGCTAGTCGCTGCGGTTGGAGTGGACTTTGCTCTACACTCACCGCACGAGATCAAATCTGACGTTGAGTCCATATGCAACTTTCAGATGTTGAGGGCAAAATTTGAGACGGTAGAAATGGTGGAACCGAGCGGATTTCTCGATGACGCCGTACTGCGTTGCATGGTTAAGCCGGAAACGAGGCCACCGGCGTTCGAGCTAGAGCTTCTCACACTCTAAAGCTCATGTCCCAACCTCGAAATCGTCGCCTGACTGACATTGTAGCTGCGGGCAACGCGCTGCGCTACGTCCCGCCGGCCTTGATACTACGCCAGGTTCGCCTCGCGTCGCCCGTCTACTGTGCAGGCTACAAATCGGTGGTGTCCGGAAGGTATGTCCGAAAACGAGCGTTTGCGGACACCCCTTAGACCTGTCCAAAATGTAGCTTGAATGATTTTGGGCGCCATGCGATTAACGGACATCCATTACGGACAGGAAACCCGCCGATGCCTCGCACCTTCGCATATGTTCGCGTTTCGTCTGTCGGCCAGACCACTGAGAACCAAATCCAGGAGATCGAGGCCGCCGGGTTTAAGGTCGAACGCCGCCGCGTCGTGTCCGAAACCGTGTCCGGCAGTTCCGCCATTGAGCAACGCCCCGGCTTCATGCGGTTACTCGACAAGCTGGAACGGGATGACGTGCTGATCGTCACCAAGTTGGACAGGCTCGGCCGCAACGCAATCGACGTCGGCATCACGGTCGCGAAGCTGGAAAAGATGGGCGTCCGGGTTCACTGCCTCGCGCTTGGCGGCGTCGATCTGACCAGCTCAGCGGGCAAAATGACGATGGGCGTCATCAACGCCGTCGCCGAATTCGAGCGTGATCTTCTGATCGAGCGCACGCAGTCGGGCTTGGCCCGCGCGAAAGCGGCGGGCGCCGTCCTG
Organism: Rhodopila sp.; assembly: GCA_050010355.1. Taxonomy (GTDB): domain Bacteria; phylum Pseudomonadota; class Alphaproteobacteria; order Acetobacterales; family Acetobacteraceae; genus Rhodopila. Next base: position 1,278 of record JBEKLE010000823.1, read on the forward strand.
GGGCGCCCGGCGGCATTGGACAATGACCAGCGCGACACGGTGCTGTCTGGGCTCGCGGCCGGGTCCAGCGTGTCGGTGCTGGCGAAGCGGCTCGGCGTTAGCCGACAGACCATCATGCGCGTCCGCAATGGTGCGACAGGGCAACCAGCGCGGCAGGCGGCATGAGCGCCGATCCGCTGCTTCAGGCGGCACGCCTATGGGAACGCACCTCGGCAAAAGGCACCCGCTACATGTCGGGGCGCCTGGGGGGCGTGAAGGTGGTGATCCTGCCGAACCGGGATTACGTCGAGGGTGATTCGGTCAATAGCCACACCCACATCCTTTATTTTCAGGATGGCTCAGCAACGTCGCCAAGGCCGGCGGAGCGCGCGCCGGCCGAACCACCCGAGCGGCCGCGTCGGAAGAGTCCCCGCCAGCAGATTGAAGACGACGTGGTTCCGTTCTGAAGGAGGCCAGCATGAGCGACTACGATACCGACATCGTGACGTGGAGCGAGCACCAGGCGGCGCTGCTGCGCCAGCACGCCGCAGGTACCCGGGCGAATGAAACGGCGATCGATTGGAGGTGGATCAGGTCGAATCGTGGCTGTTCCAGATGGCCGTCCATCTGCTGAAGGCCGAGGCATGGCCGCTCTCCACCGCCGTGCCGCACTGGCAGGCCGAAGCGCGCGGCTTTCGTGCCCAGGCGCGGCGGAAATACCGGGCCAGCATGGCGCAGAAGATCGACCTGCCTGGCCTATACGCAGACGCCTTACAGGCTATGCCAGACACGATCGACGGCACCCCGCCCTTGCCGGTGCCTGACGTCTGCCCGTGGACGCTGGAAGGACTGCTGACCGAAGTCTGATGGCCATGAGAAACTACATCGCAATCGCCGAACCGTCAGATGATGGCACCTGGTGGATCAGCTTCCCCCGGCTGGCCAGGGGTCACGCCCGCCGCGGATGGGCCGGAGCAGATCGCCACGCAAGCACGGGATGCGCTGGCCAGCGCGGTCGATGCTGGCTTGGGGCTGCCGCCGGCCATCGAGGACAGGGCTATTCCGCCCTCTGACCTTGCCGACTACAACAACCCGCTGATCGTGCTGGTGTCCTATGCGCCGTCGCCGTCGCCGAAGCCGGCACCATCCGCTTTCTCGGGGCTGTCCAGCGAGGAGCGAATGAGGGCGTGGGCCGTGCGCCAGCCATCGTTTGTCGTGATTGAGATCAGGTTCTCGAAGCGCCTAATATTTTCGTGCGCTACAAATTCGTCTAGACCCAGCTTCCCTTTTGATGGCGGCGCAAGGTATTGATGGTATTTAATAATGCAGCGAATTAGCGCGGCGCTACTGGCTACAATCTGACCCCCAGCAGGTCAAGCGCCTTCTGCTGCCTTCTGCTGGATCAGCGTCGGGCGGGTCAGCACGGTGAGCGGATAGAGCGGCGTGATCGCGGTGGTGATGGTGTTGCGCGCCAGCGTCGCCAGATCGGCCAGCAGCGAGTGGAAGCTGTG
>JBEKLE010000824.1:0-2634 GCA_050010355.1 Rhodopila sp.
CGCATGAGCCTGACATGACCGCGTTGGCAATTCGCAAGGTTAATCCGCTGCTGAAGTAAAAGTAGCGTGTTCGTGCGGCCATAACGGGCGTTCGATGGAATCCGAGTTAAAGCACATCCTGAACGCCGCCCTGACGGAAAAGCCCGCCGAAATCAATCTGGCCGAGGCCATCGGCCGCCGTTTAGCGCCGCTCGGCGGCGTTGAACTTGAACCCCATCCCCGCCAACCGGTCGACGGCCCACCCTCGTTCGAGTCAGGGTCGTTCTGGATACGAACGACATTTCCGACTTGATGCGCCCGGAACCCAATCCAAAGGCACTGGATTGGGTCGCCGCCCGCGCGACGCTCTACACCACGGCCATCACGCGGGCGGAAATCCTCTACGGCATTGCCGCGTTGTGATGGGAACGCCACGGGAATTCGATAAATTTCGGAGCATCGTCTTATCTCGACTTTCCGCAATTTACGCTGCGAGGCACAGAGTCTCCACGAGTCGTTGCAACAAGCGAGTCGGAATTTCCACGCTTTCGGTCTGATGCTGGGACATCGAAAAACCGTGCGGCGCCCAAAGCACACGCCGGACGGCGGCAATCGCGTCACTGAACGTCGGCTGGGACTTCTTGTACCAGGCTGCGGGATGAGGGCGAACAGCAGTCGCGGATGCTGCCCGCAACCCATGCGCCCAGACGGTGACGAGCGAGTATAATCCGAGCAGCGCCGGGGTGGTGCGCAGGATCGCCAGATCGGACCATTGCCGTTGCGTCTCGACGCCGAGATGCTCGCGGACTTCCTGGAAGGTGGTCTCGATCCGCCAGCGAAACACAAAGCGGCCGAGGATTGCTGCGGGTTCGAGATCGAGGTCGGTGCACAGAAACGCCTGTGGCTCGCGCTCGCCGGATGGATCGCGGACCAGAACCCAGCGGATCGTCGCCGGTGGCAGGCCGTTGCTGTACCAGACAGCGATGCCGGAGACATAATCGAGCACGCATCGCTGTCCGCCATACCACTCGGCCATCGTGACCCGGGTCCAGACGGTGGCGGGATCGGCCAGGACAGCGCCGAGCTTGGGCAGGGGTTTGCCTTTCAGCCGGGGCCGGCCGCGTTGACCAGGCCGGCGCTCGGGGGCTGGCTCGAACAGACTGGCGTCCAGACGCAGCCGGGTGATCAGGCAAACGTGGCGGCGGACCGCGGCGATCAACTCCAACGCCGCGAAGCTGCTGTCGGCGACGATCACCACGCGGCGATCGCCTAACCAGCGTTTGGTTTGCAAGATGGCCTGCCGAGCCCGGTCGGTCAGGGTTTTGTGGCGTTTGCCTTGCGCCTCGCTCCACCGCGCCGATGGCGCCAGCACGGTCAGGAACGGCAGAGCCCAACGGCGGTTCGCGAAGGGAACAGGCAGCATCACGGCCAGAGACAGCCAGCGCAGGCCACTGGTTTTGACGAACTGACCCTGTGACGACCGCACCGGGTCGCGATAGATGCCGCGCGCTTTGATCTTGGCACCCCACCGCCGCTCGATGGTGTCGTCGACCGCGATGACCACCTCGCCGCTTGGCCATAGCACGGCGAGCAGATGTAGCAGCAGCCTGCGGGCGACATCACGCGAATCCCAGCGGGCTCGGTTGAGCGCCTCATGGTATCGGCCGAAGCCAGGCTGATCCGCCAGCCCCATGACGCGCAGTGCCTGGGTAACGGTGCGCTTGCCGGGTGCCAGCACGGCGCCGGCAACCAGCACCAGGATGTGGTTCCACACCGGTGCGGTGAAGCACGGGCGGAACACCGCCAGCCAGGACGCGAGGATCGCTGGAACGGCGTCTTCGAATCGCAATGACCCGGCCGCGCAAGAGTCGGGCATGAACACTGGCGCGACACGGCGCCCGGGCTTGGCCTATTGTTGGTTGCGATGGACGACCCGATCATTCAGTGCGTCGAGCAATTCCGCTGCTCCAGAGGGGCCTTGTTCGCGGAACGCCGCAACCGCGGCTACACTCTCTATGATGCAAGGTCGGGAGCGCCGGTGGCGCGCCTGCGTCCAACCGGACGCGACAGGTTCGAAGTCCTCTACTGGTCGCTCTGGAAGGAACGATGGGCCTCTACGGGTCCATTTGGACGCACCGTCTTGCCGATCAATGAGGCGTTACAGTTCATCGCTTATGAGGATTTATTCTGGGCCATGACGTGATCGGTCCAGACTCCAAAAATGCGGAAAGTCGAGCTCAGTCAGCTCAGTCTCAGTCGTTTTCAGTTTACGCCGCTGGGGCGTCGCCGACCCGTTTGGCCAAGCACTGATCGCAGCCACCGACGACCTGTCAGCCCCCAATGACAGACAGGTCGTGTTTCGCCTGAGTCGGCAGTTCCCCCTTCTGCCTCAGGCGCTCGCAAAGCCAACCATCTATATTCCAGCGATCATGCCGGAGAGGCTGGCCATCACGCCGCCCGGCCGGATGCTAACCGAGATGGTGGGCAGCGGCCCGTTCCGATTTCTGCCGGACGAACGCATCTCCGGCGCCCCCAACGTCTATGCCAAGTTTGACAAGTACGTCCCCCGCGACGGCGTTGCCAGTTTGTGTGCCGGCCCGCGTATCGCCAACTTCGACCGCGTCGAGTGGCTAACCATGCCCGATCCGTCCACCC
>JBEKLE010000825.1:0-2732 GCA_050010355.1 Rhodopila sp.
GGCCTCCAAGGGAGGATGCGACGATCTATGAGCTGCGAACCTACCAGCTGAAACTGGGGGCTGTGCGACTATCTGGCAATCTTCTAGACGAAGGGGTTTTCCCGTGCTCAGCCCCTACGCTGAGCCGATCGGGTTCTGGTTTTCCGGGCCCACGGAGACTGTTTTTCTCGGCCGGGTCAATCACATCTGGCGTAACGGGAGCGTCGCTGGCCGGATCGAGCAGCGCACGGCGCTTTAAAATGACCCGGCATGGATACGTGAGCTTGTGCCAGCCGTGTCGGAGACGTTCGTTCGCCTCCGCAGGCAGTTGGTGACGCTGGAGCCGAGCACATCGGCCAAGTTGGAAGCGGCGCTTGGAAGCAAAACGGCGAAAGGGCGGGTGGTTGCCTCATTCGCCCCGTTGGGAGTCCCGCCGGGCGGCGGCGGCATCGGACGCTGGATCATGATTACCGGGACCGTCGGGCAGACTTTCGCTCTCGATCACCTGATCGAATTCGATCTGGAGCAGCGTGAAGAGCAGGCCGGGGGTTGAGTGGGATATCTGGCGCCCGGCAAGGTTCTCGCGCACCCGGTGACGCCAATCGTCACTGTCGCCGAGGGCGCCTCCCCCCCTTAAAGCGATCATAGGCTCAGCGGAATTTGCTCCAGCGAGGCGCTGCATGCGTCGCTCATTCACCCCATGGGTTGAAGAGCGTTAGGCCGCAGCCATCGAAGCCGCCAATATCGCGCGTGGCGACACTCGCGCCCGCCGCAAGCGCCGTAGCGGCAATCAGCGCATCGAACCCTTCGATAGGATTACCACCCCGGTGGCGCGCAACCACAATGTCGGCGTAGCGGGCCGCCGCAGCGCCATCGAACGGTAGGATGCGCCCGGCAAGGTCTTCCGCGAACATCGCTTGGGCGGCAGTGGCAAGAGCCGCGCGACGCCGCCCCTCGGGCAACGCGGCAATGCCGTAGAGGATTTCGGCCCGGTTGATGTCCGTGGTGTAGAGCGTCGCGCGGGGCTGGGCGGCGACCCAACCCAGCAACGCCGGATGCGGCTCCGACCGCCTGGCGAGGATGAGGTTCCAGTTCAACGCCGCCGAGCGGCGCAAAACGGCGGCGGATGGCCTCGGCCAAATTGATTTCGGGCCTTTCGTCAGTCAGGGCGGCGTTCAGGATGTGCCTTAACTCGGATTCCATCGAACGCCCGTTATGGGCCGCGCGAACGCGCAGCTTTTCCTTCAGCAGCGGATTGACGTTGCGAATGGTAAGCGTGGTCATGTCAGACTCAAGTAATAGCTTGACTTCAGTGTAAGCATAATGCCTGCATTGAATGCAAGAAAATTCAGATGCCAAAGCGGCCCGCTATCCCGTACCAACCCGACAAGTCTGCCGTCGTCTCTTCGTCATGCGACTGCTTGGCCGGAGGCGACGTGTGTCGATGCGGCCAAGCCGAGCCGCTCAGCCCGGGTTAGCAGGTGCTTGACCGATGACGGATGCCACCGCGTCCCACCCCGCGGCGTGCGTTCGCGCATCGTCTCGAGTTGGGCGGCAATCTGCTGAAGCGTGCGATCGGGCGCTGCCGCCTTAATGCCGGCGACCAGCCGAATAAGGCGATCGTCGCTTTGCTGCGGCCGGGCGCGATCCAGCAGGCTGGACTCGATGATGCCTTCCGCGGCGAGCCGTCGTACGGTGCGCCGCAGCCGTTCGACCGTCCAGGTGGCAGCCCCCCCGCGGTTCAGGACCCGCACGACATCGCCCCAGGGCTGATTTGGGCGCATCAGCCGGACAGTCGGGAGCCACGTATCCAGCCGCTCCAGAATACCTTCGAGATGGGCAGCGTCGCGGCTGGCGCGTACTTTGCGGATGGCAGCCGGATCACCGGCGCGCAGGCCGGGATTGCCGCCGACCCGGCCGCGGGCGCGGGCCGCATTCAGGCCAGCTTTGGTGCGTTCGGCGATCAAGGCCCGTTCGAGCTGAGCCACCGCTCCCAGTACCTGGAGCGAGAACATGCCTTGCGGGGTGGACGTGTCGATCGGGTCGCGCAGGCGGCGGAAATGCGCGCCTGTGGCCTCCAGTCGCTCAATGACGGCGAGCAGATGGCTGACCGAGCGGGCGAGACGATCGAGGCGGACCACCGCCAGGGTTTCGCCCGGGCGGATATCGCGCAGCAGGCGCGCCAGCACGGGCCGATCACGATCGGCGCCGGAGGCATGTTCTTCAAGAATGGTGGCGCAGCCGGCCGCGCGAAGCTCGTCAAGCTGCGGATCGGTGCCTTGTTCGTCGGTGGAAACGCGGGCATAGCCGACCAGGCGGCCTGCGACGGCGGTTTTTCGAGCTTTTGGCAGTGTCACGTCGTTTGCGTTCCCCTGAGGCACCCGTTTTACAATTCAACAAGGTGTCCATAAACGGCCGTTTGCAGACGTGGCCGGGCGTCGGTCCGCGCAGGCTGGCCCGAAAGCACGTCGGTAGGGCAGTGGCCCGTACCGCGGACATTGGCCTTTTGGGGCGCCAGCGCGACGCGATCCGGCGCATTCGTTGAGACGCGCTTATCGCGATCTATGTCGGGAATCCGGGCCTAAATCGGCCAAACTCGGGATTTCCGTGAGTTGGCGCGGGGCAGGGCAGCAGCAATTCTCATTTTGACTTTTTGTCGGTTGGCAGGGGCATTTGTCTCATCTTCAACGGAACAGAGGGCGGCGCGGGGGCGAGGCAGCACTCATGGTGGGATTGGTGGCGGTTTCGCGAAA
>JBEKLE010000826.1:0-3412 GCA_050010355.1 Rhodopila sp.
CATATTCGTGTGCTTTGGCGGCTCACGATGCGGAGTTTCGTCGATGGACAACCGGGGACTACCCCCGCAAACGTCAAACTTCTACTGCCTCCCCGGCAGAGCCGGGGGAACTCCCATGGGGATTAGCGTTGAAATCGACTCTCCGGCCATGCTGCCCAGTCATGCCGCCCCGTCATGCCGACGGCGGTCTGCATCCACGCCTTTGCCTTGGCGACTACGCCAGGTTCAATACGATCTTGCCAGGTCGGCGCTGACGACTGCTGTGAAGCATTTCATGCGCGACCCGCGCATCGGCAAACGGCAGAACTTCGCCGATGCTCGTCGTCAGGTCCCCTGCGTCGACCATCTCGGAAATCAGCGTCAGGTGCATGGTGGTAACATTGACCAGGAAAAAGACGGCTCGCACGCCAAACCGCTGAGCGAGGATCTGATCTGGTTCCGAAACAGCCGACACGAGCAGGCCGCCGGGTTTCAGGACGCCAAATGAACGCTCCTGCACCGGTCCACCCACGAGGTCGACAACGACGTCGACATTGGGGACCCGGTCCTCGAAATGGCTGGCATGGAAGTCGATCACCTTGCTGGCGCCGAGGCCGCGGACATAGTCCCTGTCGGGCGCGGATGCTGTCGCGATCACACGGGCCTCGGCCAGATGGGCCAGTTGCACGGCGAAGGCCCCGACATTGCCGGCAGCGCCATGAATCAGCACATGCTGGCCTCGGCCAACGCGAGCCTGCTCGAACAACGCCTGCCACGCAGTGACCGTGATCACGGGAAGCGACGCCGCCTGCACGTGGTCGAGCGTCGCCGGCTTGCCGCTGATCATGCCGGCCGAGGCAACCACGTACTCGGCGTAAGCGCCGGTGAAGCGCGCATTCGTTACGCCAAACACCGCCTCTCCGGGCTGGAATGTTGTCACACCCGGCCCGACGGTCTCGATAACCCCCGACAGGTCCGACCCCAGCGTCAGCGGCAACGGTTGCGGCAGGGCGCTGCGGCCGCTGCGGACCCAGGCGTCCCACGGGCCGACGCCGGCTGCCTTTACTCTGATCAACACCTCATCTTCGCCGGGTTGAGGGCGGGCGATCGTCTCGATGGTAATGACATCCGGACCCCCGAAGCGGTGAACACGGGCCGCCAGCATGGTCGGCAGACCGGTTGTTGATGTGTTCATGGGATGATCTCCTTTCACGCAGGAACGTCAGTGCGCGCCGTCGCTTTCGAGACGAGCGGGCCTTTTCAGCAGCAGCGTGGCGATCAGCGCAACCACCAGCGCGGCGCGCAGCAGGTAGAACGTATCGCTGAAAGCCGTGATGTTGCCCTGCCGGCTGACGCGGTTGCTGCATGAACGCACCACACAAATCCTGATCGATCTCGACGAGGCCGACCGCATCGCCACCGCCCAGCAGGCCAGCCCGGTTGGACTGCTGCGGATTTACACCAACACGGTCATCGATCGATTCCTGGCACCGATGGTGGCGGAGTTCCTCGCGCTGTACCCGGCCGTGTCGGTCGACCTGCTCGCTCAACGATTCGCCGAACACAGCAAGTGGATGTCGTGATCATGCCGTGGGCGGTGGGGCATTGGTCTCCACCGCCCGCTGGTAGGCAGCACGGGCCGTGACCCGTTCGTTGTAGGCGGGCAACGGCATCCGTGACGGGCACGCCGTAGCGGATCGCCCAGGTGATGCAGGTTGACAGCAGGATATCGGCCGCACTGAAACGGTCGCCCAGTATGTAGGGCGGGTTGTCGTTCAGCGCACGCTCGACCGTGCGCATATGACGCAGGTTGCCGTGCCGACGCATCACGTAAAGCGACGTGGCATCCAGTTCGCTGATCACGAAGAAGCACCATTCCAGGCATTGCGCCCGTGCCCGCGGTTCCGCCGGTATCAAGCGGTTGCGGGTCTGCCCGTATTCATCTGACAGATACGTAACGATTGCGGCACTTTCGGTCAGGATCATTCCGTTGTCCTGAAGTAATGGGATTTTTTGCCGAGCGCTGAGGGTGGTGAATTCGGCAGTCTGGGTCTGGCCGCTTCGCGGGAGGATGGGTCTGAGTTCGAAGTCCAGGCCCAGCTCGTGCAGTGCCCAGTGCGGGCGTATCGTGCGGCTGGTACCGACGCCCCACAGGATGCGTTCATTGGACACTTTTTTTCCAACCCCTTGAGTCTTTCTATTTCTTTAACCGAATATCCTACTTCCGCCAGAATAGCGTCGGTGTGCTCGCCGATGCGCGGCGCGGGGCCGCCAATCCGAGCGGGCGTGCGGTCGTTGTTCATTACGTCGGCACGGCGCAGCACGGGCGCGCACGGGACATCGGCCGCGTCAAGCCGATCAAGCCAGTCCTGGCTGTCCCCGGTCGCGAGAATTTCGCCGACCAGGGCTATTCGTTCGGCGGCATTGAGCGAACGTGCCGCCGGGGTGCCAAACCGCGGGTCGCCAACCCATTCCGGCCTGACGATGACAGCACAGAGGCCGCGCCATTCCGAGTCGGAAAGCGAACCGACCGTGATGTAGCCATCGCGCGTCTTGAAGATCAGGTCAGGACGGGGCGCGGGCTGCGGCGCGTTCTCCCGCCCGACCACTGTGTATTGCGTCATCGCTTCGGGCCACAGGAACGCGACCATGGTGTCGAGCATGGACAGTCGAATGTGCTGCCCCTGCCCGGTCCTACCCCTCGCAACCAGAGCAGCACAGACCGCCTGCGCGGCATGCACCGCGGTCGTCTTGTCGGCAACGATGGTGCGGATCATGTTCGGCCGACCGGTCTGCTGATCCGCCTGAACGTCGGCAAAGCCCGACAGCGACTGAATGACCGGGTCATAGACCCGCTTCTTAACGTAGGGTCCGGTTTCGCCCACGCCGGAGATCGACACGTAGATCAGTCCGGGGTTGGCTTCGCGCATCGCCGGCTCGCCAAGACCGAGCCGCTCCATCGTTCCGGGTCTGAAATTCTGTACAAGCACGTCGGCACACGCGATCAGCCGCCGCACCGCTTCCAGGGCCGCGGGTTGTTTCAGGTCCAGTGCAATGGAACGCTTGCCCCGGTTGGAGGAGACGAACATCGCGGTGAACTCGCCGTCGCCGGCCGTGCGGCGGGCAATGTCGCCGCCGGGGGGCTCGACCTTGATGACATCGGCACCCTGGTCGGCCAGCAGCATCGTGCAGACCGGTCCCGAAATGACCGTCGTCAGGTCGATGATGCGAATGCCATCGAGAGGTCCTGCCATCACCAGGTCTCCGACCACGGGCGCAGATCCAGTTCATGAGTCCACGCGTCACGCGGCTGCCGGTGCAGCATCCAGTAATTCTCGGCGATCGATTCCGGGCTGAGGATCGCCTGGGCGGCTTTCCTGTCCTCGTACTGGTCGCCGGAACGCTGGCGGGTGGCGTCGGTGTCGATCGCACC
>JBEKLE010000827.1:0-2556 GCA_050010355.1 Rhodopila sp.
ACAGCAGTTCGTGCAGGTCATGCAGACCGGCATTGCCGGTTCGTGGGTCCTTCAGTCCTTCGAAGCAGGCGACAAACTGGTCCAATGCAGCCTCCGGGATTGGCATGCCGGAGGTAGAGTCCGTCGGGTCCGAATCGGGCAAGCGCCGATTCGCGTGTCAAGAAAATTCCAAGTGCGATTCCCCTGGCAGGATACCGGCTTCATAGGCTTTGAGGCCGCCTCGGCTCTATCGAGCCCCAATCCTGGTCGCAAGCAGTAGAAGATTTCTGCGACACCCGTAAACACGTACGAGCGGCGACAGATTTGGCGCAGCGCCGAGCCGTGGCGTTGAACAATCTTATCGGTGCCGAAAGCGATTTACTTGCCGCCGAACAACGGCACGAGGCTGCTGCGTCCAGGCTCGCCCATGAAAAGGCGCGCCATGATGAGGCCTGCCTCCGTTTGGCCGCCGCCGGGCAGGCGTTCGAACAAGCTGCCCGCCATAAGTCGCTGGTCACGGAACTGCAACAAACCCAGAAGCGCTTGGCCTCGCGAGATGGGCAACGACCGGCCAAGTCCGCCGAGCAGACGGAGGAGGATCACCTTCGGCTTGGCGCCGACATTGAACGGCAAGATTGCAAGGTCAGGCGGATAAGCACGCAGATCGACAATGAGAAGCTGTTACGCCCCGGTTGGTTGGCGCGGGTCTTTAGGCCGAAGCGGTTCGAGTCGTGGCAAAACCGGTTCGAGGCCTTGAGCCGGGACCAGCGAAGCGCGGGAGATGAGAGGGCTGTCCTGAACGTCCGTAGCTATAATCAGAAGGAGATGCTTCGAGCGGCAAGGAATTGGCAGGGCAAGCATCGAGTGGCCTCGCTTCAACGGAACCAGGCGCTGGCCAAGGCAGTCGCCACGTTCGGGGATGCGATCCCGTCGGTTGCGCAAGTTAACGGCATCCTCGCCGAGGCCGAACGGAACCGAGAGCACGCGTCGAAAGCTACCCGGGAATGCAAGGAAGCCTGGGACGAGGCGAGCCGAAGCCATACGATCGCCAACTCGGGATTCGGTTCCATCCGCGATGAGGTCGACCGGCGCCTTGCGCGGGCCGTGGCGCGACGGCTACTGCTCTATATCATCGAGCGGCTGCTGCCCGACGGTGAGATCGTGATCGGGATCGACGATTCCATCGAGCGACGCTGGGGGGCGAGGATCAAGGCCCGCGGCATCTATCGTGATCCGGTTCGGTCCTCGAACGGGCTCAAGACCAGCGGCCTGCGCTGGTTGTCGCTAATGGTTACCGTCCCGATCCCCTGGGCGGCGCGGACGTGGGCCTTACCGTTCCTGACCATCCTCGCCCCGTCGGCGCGATGGAGCGAGACCCACGGAAAGCGCCACAAGACGCTGACTGACTGGGGACGCCAGGCGATCCTGCAGACCAAACGCTGGTTGCCCAATCGCCGTCTTGTCTTCGTCGCAGACAGCAGCTTTTCGGCGCTGGGCCTGCTTGCCGCGGTCAGCCGGCATGTCTGTGTGATCACCCGTTTGCGGCTTGATGCCAGTCCGTTCAGACCGCCGCCGAGACGCCGAAAGGGGCAACGCGGCCGTCCGCCGCTGAAGGCGCGCGCCCTGCCAAAGCTCAGCGCTACCGTGTGGAGCAGCGTAGTGGTCTCCCAATGGTACAACGCCCAGCGCAACGCAAGCTGCTGGTCGCCACCGGCACCGCGCTCTGGTACCATGCCGGCATCCCGCCGGTGCCGATCCGCTGGGTGCTGGTCCGCGATCCGTCCGGCGAGCATGAGCCATCCGCGTTTCTCAGCACGGACCTGGATGCGACACCGGCGATGATCCTCGGCAGGTTCGTCTCGCGCTGGCGAGTGGAAACCACCTTTCAGGAAGTGCGCGCGCATCTTGGCGTCGAGACGCAGCGCCAATGGTCCGATCTGGCGATCCTGCGCACCACCCCGGCCTTGCTAGGGTTGTTTTCGCTGATCACCGTGTGGGCTGATAGTTTGTTCCGGGACCCTGCCTCGGCGCTGCGTCCAAACGCCGCTGCGTGGTACCGCAAGCAGGAACCGACATTCAGTGATGCCATCGCCGCGGTGCGTCGCGTGCTTCGGTCGGCACCGAATTCATCCATGTCCCGGCACGCGGGTGAGACCGTCAAAATACCTGCCGTCTTGCCAAATCGAGTCTTGCAGACTCTGTGTCTGGCAGCCTGAAATGCGGAAAGTCGAGCTCGGATGCAAGAGGGAAAATGAGTATTCTGACGGGCGGATCGACTGCGATCATGTGTCCGGCCTCACATGAGGGCATCCTTGTCAAGCGCTACTTCATCGCGAAATTCTCCAACGTTGAATCTCGGACTTTGCGGCAAGCCTTACGCCAGCGGTGGGCCTGGCATGGACTGGGTTCACACCAATTGCGGCGATCAGCCGACGCCGGACAAGCCGGATGGCTGGCAACTGGTTGCGGGTTTTTGAAGGCGGTCAAATTTGGCTGTAAGCCGCCCTGGTCCTGGATTTTCTGCCGGCGCCAGCGAATCGGGTAAGGTCCAGCTTTCTGGAGGGCCCGAATGGCTGG
>JBEKLE010000828.1:0-2919 GCA_050010355.1 Rhodopila sp.
TCGATGTTGACGAACACCGCCCAGCGACTGGCCCCGTCGATCCGAGCAGCCTGATAATACGCATCCGGGATCGCCCGCAGCCCGGCATAGCTCAGCAGAATGACCAGCGGCGTCCAGTGCCAGACATCGATCACCACAATCGTCACCCACGCCGAAACCGAATCCTGCGTCACGTTGTACGGCAAGCCGATCCCGGTCAGCGCCGCACCGAACAGCCCGATATCCTGCCGCGCGAAAATCTGCCAAATCGTCCCCACGACATTCCAAGGAATCAGCATCGGCAAGGCCGTGATCACCAGCGAGATCCCCACAGCCCAGCCGCGCCGGGGCAGGCACAAGGCCACCGCAATTCCCAGCGGCACCTCGATCGCCAGCGCCGCCCCCGAAAACGCAAACGTCCGCAACAGCGCATCCGCAAACCGCGCCCCGATCTCCGTGCTTGGATCAAGCAAATCGCGGAACCAGGTATCGCCGTTCCAGAAAAAGTTGTTCACCCCCATCGAGTCCTGGAGCGAATAATTCACCACCGTCATCATCGGAACGATCGAGGAAAACAGCACCAGCGCCAGCACCGGCAACACGAAAAACCACGCCCGGTTGTTCCAAGGCTTGTCCATCATATCGCCACACCCGCGACCCGAACGTCGTCCCGATAAACCAGCACATGCGAAGGATCGAAATTCACCCACGCCTCGGTGCCGACACTTTGCATATCCACAGGCACCGTAGCCACCAGCGGCAATCCCCCCAGAGTAACGTGCGCCAGGCGCTTGCGCCCGAAATCATCAACCCGCCGTACCTGCACCTTGATCCCGCCGCCGGGCGACAAACTGACAAAATCCGGCCGGACCCCGATCTGCAAAGACCCGGTGTCCCCCAGCGCCGGATAAGCCGCACCGAGCGGCACCTCATGCCCACCGACAAAAGCGCGGTCGCCGGCAACCCGAGCGGGCAACAGGTTCATGCCCGGCGACCCGATAAAGTAACCAACGAACGTATGCTCAGGCCGTTCAAAAAGTTCCTCAGGCGTTCCGATCTGAACCGCCCGGCCGTCGTTCATCACCACCACCCGATCGGCGAACGTCAAAGCCTCGGTCTGATCGTGCGTCACATAGATCATCAGCAGATCGAGCGCCCGGTGCACCGCCTTCAGCTTCGACCGCAACTCCCATTTCAGCGCCGGGTCGATCACCGTCAGTGGCTCATCGAACAGCACCGCGGAAACATCCGAGCGCACCAGCCCGCGCCCCAAGGAGATCTTCTGCTTCGCGTCCGCCGTCAGCCCCCGCGCACGCCGCCCGAGGTCCGGAATCAGTTCCAGCATCGCGGCGATCTCCGCCACCCGCGCCCGGATCGCCGGCTTCGGCATCTTGCGGTTACGCAACGGGAACGCCAGGTTCTCGAACACCGTCATGGTGTCGTAGATCACCGGAAACTGGAAAACCTGAGCAATGTTCCGCTGCTCGGTCGGCAACCGCGTCACGTCGCGGTCGTCGAACAGCAGCCGCCCCTCCGATGGAATGATCAGGCCGGAAATAATGTTCAGCAGCGTCGTCTTGCCGCAGCCCGACGGCCCCAGCAGGTGTAGGCGTGGGCGATGCCGTCGAGCGTGATGCGTGTCATGCTACGCTCCCTCAGGCCGTGGCTGCCATAGCGGGAGACGCGGCGAGATTTCCCGCCTCGTCGAACGCCATCGCCCGGTGCATATCAACGAACACCTCAGCCGCCGCCCCCGGCTGCCAGTCGTGCACGCCGCGCACCAGGCACACCCACGTGCCGAGGCCCACATCGACATGCACGAAACTTTCCGAGCCGCTGAGCTCGGTAACCGATACCGTGCCCGGGAAACTCAGCGCACCCGCCGCGCCGCCGCCCACGCTCACGTCATCGCAGCGGAAACCAACCTGATAACGCCCGTTCGGCAGGTTGGCGAGCACGCCGATCGCCGGCAACTGCCGCCCCGTCGCCGTCACGATTGCCGCACCCCGCTTGTCCACCACCAGTTCGTTCAGCGGCGGATCGGAAAACACCCGCGCCGCCGCGATGTTCAAGGGCCGCCGATAGACCTCCCCCGTAGCGCCATACTGGGTGACCCGCCCCTGCCACACCGTCGCCGTCTCGCCGCCCAGCAGCAGCGCCTCGGTCGGTTCCGTCGTCGCATAGACCAGGATCGCGTTCGTCTCAGCAAAGATCGGCGGCAGTTGCTCGCGCAGTTCCTCCCGCAGCTTGTAGTCGAGGTTCGCCAGCGGCTCGTCCAACAACACCAGATCGGCCCGCTTGACCAACGCCCGGGCGATCGCGGTGCGTTGCTGTTGTCCGCCCGACAATTGCGCCGGCATCCGCTGCAACAGGTTCTCCAGCCGCAACAGACCAGCCGCGTGCTTCACCCGAGCCTGTATTTCCGCCGCCGGCAGGCGCGCCACCCGCAACGGCGAGGCAATATTCTCGAACACGGTCAGGCTCGGATAGTTGACGAACTGCTGATACACCATCGCGACCGATCGTTTACGCACAGCAACGCCGGTCACGTCCCGGCCATCCAGCAGCAGCCGTCCGCGGGTCGGTTGATCCAGGCCCGCCATCAGCCGCATCAGCGTGGTCTTGCCCGCCAGCGTCGGCCCGAGCAGCACGTTCATCGTGCCGCGCTCCAGGGTCAGCGACACGTCGTCGATGATGACGTCGGCGCCGGATTTCAGGCCGATGTTTTCCAGCACCAGACTCATGAGCAGTGGGCCGCCTGGTTCATGCCGCTTCCATGCCTTCCCTCATCATGCTGCGCATGGCGTCGTCGATGGTGGCGATCTCCCCCTCTGTCAGCCGCAGTCCAAGCTTGCTCCGCCGCCAGACCACGTCCTGGGCCGTGCGCGCCCATTCTGCGGACACCAGATAGCGCAGTTCCGCCTCGGTCAAATCAGCCCC
>JBEKLE010000829.1:0-2653 GCA_050010355.1 Rhodopila sp.
CCGGATTGTGCGTCCGTCGTGCGCGTCTTGCCATTGTCGCTCCTGATAGGCGGCATTCTCGCCGCTCTCAGGCAGATTTTCCACTTATCGGCCTGTCCGAATTTGGCCGGCCACCTCTAACAGATCACTCGCATTCGAATAAATCCCCCCCGGGCCGCAT
Organism: Rhodopila sp.; assembly: GCA_050010355.1. GTDB lineage: Bacteria > Pseudomonadota > Alphaproteobacteria > Acetobacterales > Acetobacteraceae > Rhodopila. The sequence continues at coordinate 161 of JBEKLE010000829.1, forward strand.
CGCGGTAGTGGGGCGCCTAGCCTGCGGCGGCACCCATGCAGCGAAGATTTTGCCGTCGTTCCGCCGACGGTTCAGGTTGCTCCACGCCTGCCATGAAGAAGCATCGCGCGGCGTTTCAGCAAACAATGTGAGAGACGGGGGGCGGATACCATACGGGCCAAAAAACAGATCGCCGATCGCCCAGCGACGGCGGTAGGTCAGCCAACGCTGGGCCAGGTGGAATGGCCGGTCATGCAGCATGTGACAGCGCTGACAGAGCCCTTTCAGATTTGAGAGCCGGTTATTGGCTGGGTTGCAGTCCAGATGGGCCGCGGCGAGCACGACGCGGGTCGAGGATATACCCAGCCTCTATCAAATCGGGCCAGCGCGCGGAGCGGCCACGTCGGTCGCGCCATGTGCGTGAGGCCTCATCGAACCAGCGCCCGTCCGGCAGGCAGCGGACCTGGGACAGATGTGGACGCGCGCATCGCTCGCAGCGGCCACCGGCTCGTTCGAAACGCACGCGCCGGCTCAACTCAGGCCAGTCCGGCGGATACAGCGCACGAAACGCCGGACGGATCGGCATGCCGGCTATGCCGCGACTTTGCCGAGCAGGCGGTGGACGCTGGCGCGGCCAATGCCGAGGCGTTCGGCAATCGCGCTTGCCCCCAGCTTCTCCTGCTCGCGCAGTCGCCGCACCGCGGCCGGATCGATCTGCGCCCTGCGACCCTTGTAAACACCCCGCGCCTTGGCCGCGGCGATGCCTTCCAGCTGGCGCTCGCGGCGCAGATTGGACTCGAACTCCGCGAACACCCCGAGCATGTCGAGAAATGCCTTGCCGGCCGCGGTGCTGGTGTCGATCGGCTGTTCCGTCGCGCGCAGTGCCACGCCGCGGGTCTTCAGTTCGTGCACGATATCTTGCAGGTCCTTCATCGAGCGTGCCAGGCGATCGATGCGGGTGACGATGAGCGTGTCGCCGGGCCGCACGAAGTCTAGTGGCCCGAGTGATTCAGACTGACGGGGTTCATGCCGCACCTCGCAGCCGAAAAGGCGTCGCTGGCTCGACGCGGCATCCCGTCAAAATCGGTGACGGGAGGCACCAGCAGCACCTGCAACTCGGTGCGTCCGTCACGCCTGGTGCCGCTGGCCTTTTCGGCGCGGATGACGTCGCAGCCGGCGGCCTTCAGCGCCGCGCGTTGCAGACGCAGGTCCTGGTCGATGGTGGACACGCGAGCGTAGCCATATAGCGGCATGACAAGGATCCGAATCTGTCTTAGGCAACGCCCAAGAATTACCGCTTCATCAGGACCTTTCGATACTCAGGCGCCGGCACGTCGTGGGTGGCCGGGCCAAGGCCGGCCATGACACCCGGGGGGCATGTTGCGGTGGGCGATGTATCAAGTGCCCAAAACCAACCCAAATAAGACGGAATTTATGTCTCGTCGCGCTGTCTCTCCGGGGTCCTTGAGCGGGGGAACTCTGCAGATGCAACTCGATGAGCAGAGCACCCTTCTGTGCGATCTAGAAAAGAAACCCCAACGCGGTTTTCTGTTCCGCTCCTCAAGCCTCGGCGGGTTCATGCGTTGTGGTGGCGGCAACCGATTTTTAATCCCTGTCCGGCATGACGCTGACCGCAATCCTCAACCCAGAGCCCGCAGACCGATGTCAATCGACTGTCTTTACACCAAGGTCATCGTGCGCCGGGTCGGCGTCGGCGCCGCGCCCTTTGCCTGGGAAGTCGTCGGCGCCGAACCCGGCCCCCCGCTGCACGTCTCGTCCGAGCGTTTTCGCAGCATGGAGGCGGCGTTCAGCGCCGGCCAGGACAGGCTCGCCGAGTTTCTGCCCGACCTGCGCGTCCATCGCGGGGAGCGGGCGAAACCAGCCAGTCGACAGGCGGCCGCGCCCGCCATCGACTGGCACGCGGACGAGGCAGACGAAACCGGCGTGGACGACGACCTGGAGACCGATGGCGCAGCAGACCAGGACCGCCAGCCCCGCCCGGCGATCCTAGACGAGCGGGCCGAACCGTTGGATGCACGCCAAGAACCGCTCGGCGCGACACTTGACGGCGATGACCGCATAGCAGGCGGCGATGGCGATCCAGGCCGGTCGGCGATCCAAACTGATAGACCGGATCTATGTGCGTGTCACGGGCCGGCAACGTGCGGACCCGACGCCAGGTCCAGTCCAGAAGTTGGGCTGATCGACAGCGCAGTCCTCGGCGACAGCGATGGCCTCGTCCAAAAGGCGACGCAGACGCCGCGCTTCAGCCACCGACAGGCCGGCAAGGGCGTTGTAGTCTTGCCGACGACCCGTCGTGCCGTAGTTGCGGCCCAGGACGCTGAGGACGACGCCTCGGCTGGAGGCAACCAGATCGACCGCGCCGAAAGTTCCACAGGTTGAGAACAATCTTGTTGTGCTGGTAGTGAGCTGCTTGAACATAGGTCGCCAGTCCTTGGTTTGAGCCGGCGGGGCTGGTGTTGACGCACCGGCGCCTCGCCAATGCGGGGAACC
>JBEKLE010000830.1:0-2899 GCA_050010355.1 Rhodopila sp.
CCGAACTGGACTGGCCCAACATCGCCGAGGAGATCGAGAGCGTGGGCAGTGAACAACGCCACGCTGTTGAGTCGCTCCTGCTGCAGGCGTTGCTCCACCGGCTCAAGGCCGAGGCCTGGCCGTTATCGCGCGAGGTGGCGCACTGGCGATCCGAGGCCCGGCTGTTCCGGGCGCAGGCGCGGCGGCGGTTCGTGCCATCCATGCGCCAGCGGCTCGATATCGCCGGCCTCTACCACGACGCGGTCAAGGCCCTGCCGGAGCTGATCGACGAGCAGCCGCCGCTGCCGGTGTCAGAGGTCTGCACGGTCACGCTGGACGCGCTGCTGGCCGACGACTGAGGGCCTCCTCGGTGTAGTCGATCAACGCCGCCTGACGGTCGTGTGGCGTGGCGCCCGCCGCCTCGATCCGCGCAATCGCGGCGGCGAGCTCCGCATGCACGACCGCGGCGGGCACCACGCGCCCGGCGGCGAGATCGGCGTCACTGCGGGCCAGTGCGGCCAGGAGTTCGGCCTCGCTCGGCATGGGCGGTTCCCAATCGGGCGGAAGATCCTGCTGGGACGTGTCGTTCATGGGGCGAGAATAGCCGGTTCGCCCGCCCGCCGCGCCGCGAACCAACCACGAACATAACCCCCGCCAAACCCGCCGCATTATTATGGCAAATGTTTCTAAGCATCGCAAAGTCCATGCGCTCCGCTTGGAAGTAAAAACACGGGGCCGCCCCCGTGTTTCACTGGATTTCCGCAATATATAGATTTCGGTAAGCGTGCTGTACTACCCCCCTTACCCCAGGCCCGATATCGGTGCCGCCCTGATCGGTGCCGACGGCCCGGGCGGCGGCTGGCGCAGCATCCGGCGGCGGAACGGAATTATCATTCACGGCCACATGCATAAAGGCATAGCCAATTGCGGCCACCAGGCTGTCGAGCGCCGGGCTGCCGGACGACAGATGAGAGATTGTAGCCGCGAGGGTGCCTAGACCGACGGCAAGCCCGTTGATTGTGGTAGGTTGACGGATCCAAGTGTTGAAGTCCATTTTTCAGTCCCCCTTTGTTTGTCACCTTGCGTGACACAGGGAGATAAGCAGACAGGCGAAGGTCAGCATGTTGACCAGGCCACAAAATTGGTGATTTTGCGTGCGCGTCTGTTAGGAAGTCGCCGATCCAGCGAGGGTCGACTCGCATCGCCGCTGGATTCAGGCCTATGGCCGTCGCCTCGAAAGTTCGTTTTCGGGCACCTGTGGCACATGCCTCGGTTCTCCGTAGCGATCCAACCGAGTCGCCAATCCCGAGGCAGCTGTCTGCCGATATCGGCAGACCGGCCGGCGCCCGGGCGACCGGCCGGGGGAACACCCCCTCGATCGCCCGGGGGAACACCCCCTCGATCGCGCTCGCGGCACCGTCTGCCCCCGCCCGCCGCGCCGCGAACCAACCGCGAACACCACCCCGCTGAACCCGCCGCATAATCTGTTTTATGGTAAGTTGTTAGATATGGTGACTGATTGTTACGGAGTGTTGCATATGGGGGATTGTTGGTGAAGCTAACGCTGGCGAGCGGCGGTCCCCGGGCTGGCCTTTGGCGACCGTGCATTAAAAGCACGCTATCCATAGCGCGCTTTTAACCCGACAATCAGCTTGAGGAAGCCTGCCGGTGATCGATCCTGAATTGAAGGCCCGAAGAGATCGTCTCGAGACCGAATTCGACAAGCTCATCGCGNNNNGTAGCAATTTATCTGATGATCATCGCCTTAGGCTGCGGCGCAGTTGCCGGTGCTGGCGGCCTTGGGGAGTTCCTGCCTCAAAAAGTTCTGGGCGTCCTCGCCCTGTTTCCCCCAGCCATCGCCATCGCGGTTTCGCAATTCAAGCCGCAGGCACGATCCGGCTGGCACTATCGCAAGTCAGATGGTCTAAATGCGCTCCGGAGCCGTCTGATGTATCAACTTCCCATCGAGCCTAACGCAGATCAGATCGCAGCTATCGCTAAGGCAAAGGACGATCTAATCGAGCGCATGCAAGTTGAATGGGATAATGAGTTTCAGTTTACTTGGACGGCGTTTAGCGTGCCCCCTGCACACCCGCCTGCACGTCAAGCCGACAGTTTGCAAAATTCTTGAATTACGAGCAAGAGATTTCACCAATGGCGTGGTGGTAAGGCTCCGTGATGTTGCCAAGTGTCGGCAAGATCAGCCGCGATAACAGGCTTCGTTTCTGGTTACGGAGGGGAGCCGATCTCTATACGAACGTCGTTGTCCGTCCATGATGGAAGCGAATCAACAACTGGCATAGGCGAGAAGCCGGACACTCTAAACGCATCAATGACCGCTTGCCCCAACGGAGAAAGTTTGTTCGCGTCACGCACATAGATTACGGCACCATGAATCTCGTTCTGATCCCGCTGGCCTTGGTAGAGCGTCTTCCAACCAGGAACAGAGCCGATGATGGCTATAAGCTGGTCTCTCAGTTGTCGTGACAATGTGTCATTTGTGCGAATAAGAACCGTTCCGGCGGCCTTCGAAGAAGCTAATGAAGCCCTGAACTTATCCGCCTGATTCTGGTCGAACCCCCACTCACGAGGGTCTTTGTGTATGATGAAGGTATTGTTGTTCCCATTATTGACAATGCCGCTGTTGCTGCCCGAGAAGTTCAGAGTAGGGCCTGAGCCGCTAGGGGGGACTGCCGGAGTGCTTGAGGCTGGGGGGTTCTGTGCCATGACGCCGTGGGTAACATAACCGAGCCAAATCATGCCAGTGATCCCAGCGGCCGCACCGATCACCCCCAAGATGATGTTACGGCCGATTACCGAGGCTTCCTCCGATGCAAACCAAATCGTGGCAAAGATGCCGACAGCGGCGGCGGCAAGACAAAAATAGCCACTGGCGGTCTGATATCGCATTTCATCCAAG
>JBEKLE010000831.1:0-3152 GCA_050010355.1 Rhodopila sp.
CCGAGGCTGAGCGCCGCCGCCGGGGCCACGTCGGGGTGGCCGGAGTCGATGGCCTGCCGGTAGGCGGCGCGGGTGCCCTCCACGTCGCCCTGCTCGTCGAGCAGGAGCGCAGGCGGCACCCATTCCGAGAGAATTCGCTGTGTCTCAGAAAACATGCCGGCGATGATGTCAAATTTGGCGCTTATTTCCTTAGCGATCTCCTTATCGGAGTCCGTTAGATCCTTGTTTTCCGCGTCCGCGGCGAGATCGGCGGCCATCTCTTTGGCTCGTATGGCGTCCTTATTAGCGCGTTCGACCATGGCATCCCTCTCAATTTTGATGCGCTCCCAGGCCTTCGCCAGTGCCTGCATGTCCCGGATCGCCCGCTCAAACCCGGCCGTCATTTTCAGGCGATCCTCCTGGTCGTTGAGCTGTTCTGTCAGCGTGGTGTCGCGAAGATCACCCCGGATCTGCTGGAACGGCGCGTGTATGAACCTGGCGACCGTGACGGATTCAATAAGCACTCTATACGCAGAGAAAGAAATTTGCGCGGGCGTCGGCGGGAGCAAAGACCCTGGCGACGGTGCCTCATCTATTAGGAGGCGAATTTTGCGGTTTAGCTCAGCCACTGCGGCCAAGAGCGGGATCACGGGTTTCGGGTCGTTGATGCAGCTGTCGAGGCCCACGGCGGCGTCGCGCAACTTGCTGCCGCGGTCCGCGAGTTCAGCGGAGACCTCCTGAAGCCGTGCGACGATCTCTGCATCGTTTTTGTTGACCACGTCGTAGAGACCTTGAAGTTCGCGCTTTGCGTCATCGACCTTGGTGTCATCGACGAACGTCCAAGGAAGCTTAAACGCATGGTCAAGTTCGCCCAGAGAACCGGATCGACCGAACAGAACATATGCCGCCAGCTGACTTAGAACTCCGACGTGATGAATCGTCTCGTCGAGGAGGTCAACAGCAATTACCTGGAGTTCGCTGGTCCAGCGCCGCGACACCAAGATGCTGAGCAGCGTGGCTCCTCCGCCAACGACCAGCGCCGCCGTACCTAGCGCCTGGACCGCGTCATGTGCGAGGACCCACCAGAACGTGTCGTGACCCTTACGGCCGAGCCACGCAGCTAGCACCAGACAGACGGCGAACAAGAGCCAGGAGATGACGATCTGCCACCGCCGCGGTCTGAACTCTAGCACCGACACAAAGGGAACATGTCAACGCCTTGGTATCGCTCGTAGTGCGCCTGCATCCGATTGCTTACTATTTAGCACGATTCCGTGCGCGACGCTTGGGCACTCTGGTAGTGGTCCCCTGTAGGCAGAGGCGAGTTCAGCTCTTCTTTCCAGAATGGTCGTCCGCGGCGACCTTGGATCGGGTGCCCGCGTCCGGCGCGCTCTGGCAATTCCTACTTCTCCCCCATTCTCCGCATAGCTGCCGGGCCCCTGTTAAGCGGATGGTGGGTCCAGGGTCGGCGAATGCCGATCGCATAGCGACGCGCGAAGCACGCCCTGGACGCGGCGACCGCGACTGGGATAATCGAGCCGCGAGGAGGATGGCTGCCTGCTGCACCCACTGATATGACGAGAGAGCCGGTCGGACGAGGTTATGCCGCTCGGCTGGGACGGCGCGGGCGCGCCGGGCGGAGCCTCCCAAAGGCCAGAGCCCGGCGCGGGGAGCGCCGGACGCGGGCCGCGCAGCGGCCCGCCTTGATCTAATAACGGCTCAATTCGGCAATGCACAGCTGGCACCCGGCGGACGATAAGGCCGCCGGTCAAGGGCCGTTGATGACAGCGGCGACGCCGGGACCGACTGACTTGGGCACGTATTGGGCACAACCAGCCGTCGCCAGCCGTGAACGGCCGTAGCCAGCCGGAGAGCAAAAGACGGCGCCTCACCGCGTTTCCGCAGGTGAGGCACCGTCTTTGCTGCTCTGCCCTGGTGGGCGCAACTGGGTTCGAACCAGTGGCCGCTCGCTTGTAAGGCGAGTGCTCTACCGCTGAGCTATGCGCCCCCGCGCCGCACGATGGCTCGTGGCGACGGGATCGCAGCTAGAGTACCGGTTCGCGCGCCCGCGCGGCACCGGGAGGACTCGCGCCGGAGGGAGCCCGTCCATGCCCACCCGTACCGCCTACCCGGCCCGTCCTCGCCGTGGCCCGCTGCGCAGCCCGCTCGCGGCAGCGCCGCATTCGCCTTTGCCGGAACACCGAACTGGAGCCAGCCTTGACCGGCCCGCGGCGCATGCTGCGGTGCCGGACCCGCGCTCGGTCACCCTGGACGAGTTCGACGAGTATCTGCGCACCGTCAACAACAGGGACGGCCGCCCGTACGAAGAAGCGACCATCAGCGCCTACGTCTATCCCGCCAAGGCCCTGGACGTGTGGATGACCGCCAACGACCTCGACGGCGACTTCACCACCGTCGACACGGCCCTGCTCAACCGGTACTTCCGCGAGTACTACCAGACACGTGGCCAGGGCGGCACGCACACCCAGCAGCGCAACCTCATCCAGCTGTTCAACTATCTGCAGCGCGAGTACGGCCACCCCAGCCCGTACGCGGCCGGGCTCAACCGTTACGCCGAAGTCAGGGGACGGCCCAAGACCCTCTCCCCCAGCTTCGTCGACGACCTGCTGGAGGTCACCGGCGGCGGGAAGGCACGCGACTTCGAGACGGCCCGCGACCACGCCATCATCCGCATCCTGCGCAGCGAGGGAATCCGCCGGCAGGAACTGCTCGGCATGGTCATGCACACCCTTCCTGCCGATCTGCTCAGAAATCCCGTCTTCCGCCTCGTACCGCTCAAAGGCGCCCGCAACGCCGGCGAAGGACGGCTGGTGAGCCTCGCGCCAGCCACCGCCCGGGCGCTGGCCGTTTATCTACGTGCCCGCCGCTCTCACAAGCTCGCCGACTCCGAATGGGTATGGCTCGGGACCCGGAACCGCGGGCGCCTCGGGAACACCGGGATCCGCAAGATGCTCGTCCGGCGCGCCGCCGAAGCTGGGTACGCCCAGGTGACCCCGCACCAGTTCCGCCACACCTTCAGTGACGGCTGGCAAATAGGCAGAATTGCATCTGATGCAACATTCCCCGGAAGGCGTGATCGCGAAGCCGTAGGGGCTTGAGCTTCCGGCCTGGCCTGCCTGGGCGGCGTGGCAGGCACGCGACACGCTGGCGCT
>JBEKLE010000832.1:0-3681 GCA_050010355.1 Rhodopila sp.
GAGGCCAGCAGCTCGCCCTTGCGCGCCAGCTCCAGGCGGGTGGCGCGGCCAGCCTTGTCCATCGTGCCGGCGCTGGTGATGCCAACCACAAGCCCGCCCGGGCGGGTCTGGTCGAGGGCTTTGAGAAAGAAGTAGTCATGCAGGCTTGGCGCCAGGCGGTCATAGCGGCGATCCGCCGGGCCTTCGGCAGCAAACGGCCAGTTGCCGATGGTCAGATCGTAGAAGTTATCCGGGGTGTGGCTGTCCTGGTAGCCTTTGATGTGGATCCCGGCGTCGGGATACAGCAGCTTCGCCATCCGTCCGGTGACATGATCGAGTTCGATTCCGGTCAGGCTGCTCGCCGCCATCATATCGCGCGGCATCAGGCCGAAGAAATTGCCGATACCCATCGATGGTTCGAGCACGCGCCCGCCCTTGAAGCCCATGGCGCGCACCATGTCCCACATCGCCTTGACCGTCGGCGGGTCGGTGTAGTGGGCGTTGATGATCGAGCGTTGCGCCGACTCCAATTGTTCTTTGCCAAGGTGCTGACGCAGCCACGCGGCTTCGGCGTCCCAGCCCTTGCGGGCCGGCTGACGCTCGAATGTGCCGAGGAACAGATCCTGGCCGAACGAGCCCCAGCCGATGTAGCCGGCCATGGCTTGCAGTTCTTCGTGGGAGGGTGCGCGCTGTTCGGCCTCGATCGCGGCGAGTGCTTCCAGGGCGGCGCGGTTGCGCGCGAAGCGGACCTTCGGCGTGCCGCCGATCAGTTGCTCGGGGTCGTCTACGTGGAAGCTAGGCCGCGCAGGGGCGGGGGTAGGTCCTCGTCCGTGTCCGTTTCCGGTTCCATCATCAGCCAGTCCTTCGTGGCTTCCTCCTGTGCGTCCGGTATCGGCATCCCCGCCCGGAGGTAGGCCTTCTGCGCCTCGTACGCCTTCATCTCCAGGACGAACGCCAGCTTCTCCAGCATGTCCGGTCCCAGCGCCTCCCAGGCCCGCACCATCTCCGGGCGGTATATCCGCCAATGGGCGATCAGGTCGTCCTCCCGCGGCGAGCCCATCCCGTCCCCGGCCGCTTCCAGCTTCGCCGCTTCCTGGTTCACCCAGGCCACCGTCTGGGCGTCCGGTTCCTTGCTCATTGCCCGCCTCCAGTGACTTTGATGTGGCCTGATTCTCCTGCCGCTTCAACTCAACTTCTACGGCCGCGTGGGTCATCCATGCCGGCGGTGTCGAAGCCGTGTTGCATCCGAACGGAGGTGTACCACTGCGCCAAATGTGGCCGTGCGGCGTCGCCCAGATCGTCGATCATCGCTCTTGCATAGTCGGCGAACTTTCTGGCGCCCGCCTCGATGTGATAGCCGGCCAGTGTCAGCCCATCCAACGCCATCTCGGGGTCGAATCCGGCGTTCAGCCGGTTGAGCTTCGCCCGCAGCCGTTCGCGCGCGGCTGCCGCGGCGTCGGGGCGCCATAGTCGGCGGGACGTTCCGGCTTGGGTGGCTCCCGCGCCTCGCGGACCGTATCCATGCCGATCGGCCTGTCGCTCAGTTCGTCCGCCGCGGCTGCGAAACGCGACAGCGCCGGCATGTCCGTTTGGGCCAGATCCGCAAGCATCTTGCCGAGCGCGGCCCGATACGCCTTGCGTACGGTTTCCCGCGCGCCGTCGGTGCTTTCCTCGGCGTTGGTCAAATACTTTTGCAGCGTCGGGTCGGCACGAAGCTGGCTGATGATCTTGGCATGCAGCGCGTCCGCGGTCGCCGGAGTGGTGCCGGGTCGCTCGGTCGGCGCGGCAGCCGGCGGGACGGTGCCCGGCGGCTGGATCACTCTCGTTCTGCCGGTGCGCGGTTCGGTGACGATCAGGCCGGGATGCTCGGTCGGCGGAGCGCGTGTTCCGCGTGTTCCGCGTGTTCCGCGCGGCTTCGGCTCTGCCTCGGCCTTCGGCTCCGCCGTGGGCAGTTGCGCCGCTGTCGTCTCCAGCTCGCCCCGCACCTTCGCCATCTCCGGCGTGTCCGCAGTCGGGTGCGTGACCGCATCGAGCTGCTGGCGCACGTCATCGAGCCGCGTCTGCGTGGCGGGCGGCAGCTTCGTCTCATCGCCCCCGACCGGCCGCGTAATCGCCGCCGCGTCACGCTCCGCCGCCAACTGATCGAGCCAGCGGCGAAGCTGCAGGGCTTTCGCCGTCGTGGCATCGCGGACCACGCCATAATCAGGCTGGGATTGGGCTGTAGCGGCCTCGCCGGTCGGGGGTCTCAAACCGGCGATCGCGCCGGTTTCTGGCGTCAGGCTGGCCTCTGGCGCTTCGGGTGTGGATGTAACGACCCGGTCCCGCGCCGCCGCCGCTGGCGGTTCGAGAATCTTCGCGAGATTCGCCAGTTCGTTGGCGTTGCGCTGATCCTGTGCCTTGCGTTCCGCGAGATCGGCCTTAACGGCCTCATACTTCGCATGGCCGGGAGGCACACCCGGTTCGCCGACCGGCGCGTCCGCCCGACCCTGCGCCCGGTCCACGGCGGCTTGAACGACATCTTCCCGCCCGTTTGCCCGGCCCCAAATGACCGCCTCGCGCATATTCTCGATACTCGACGAGGCGGAGGAAACACCTCTGAGAGCGAAGAACCGCGCTTTGTCCTCGGGTGACAAATCCGAGGTTGAATATTCAGAAGACGCCACGCGGGCTGCCTCGTCCGACAGACTATCGAGCCGGTCGTTCAGCGACGGCGCGGCTTCCTCCGTCGGTGTTACGAGCCGATCCCGCGCCGCCCGATCCTTCATCGCCGCCAGCGCGGCCTGTTCGCGCTCAACCGGCGTGCCGAACCGCGCGGCGTACATCTGCGCCAGCGTGTCGTGGATCTCGCCGATGTTGGTGACCCAGTTCTGCGACCGGGTGCCGCCGGTATCAGCGAACAGTCCGCGCACCGTCTCCATCGCCGATTTCAGGCCGTCGAGCAGCTTGCCCAGCACATCGCCGGCGACGCTGTTGCCGAACCGCTGCTGGATCGCGTCGACCACCCGCGGCAGGAACGACTGGAACTTCGGCGCCTCGCCGCCGATGTCGGTGCCCAGCTCGTTGATCAGATGCGCCTGCACAGCACCTGCATGGGCGGCGTCGCCATCCGGCCCCTCCGGGAACGCTGCCCGCTTCGGCGCGCGTAGCGCTGGCCCGCCGGGGTGATGCCGGCCGCGATCTGCTGGTTGAGCAGATCGGAGAGGCTGGTGCCGTCCGGCAGCGTCGTGGTCTGGAGCACGTGGGTAAACTCGTGCCCCGCCACCTGGGCGATGTTGCGCTCCGGGTTGTTGCTGAGAAAGATCGTGTCCGGCTGATTGGTATCGACCGCGCCGTCGAACGGAATTTTAGCGCCGTGATCCTTGTAGAACACCACATCCACGCCGGCCTGCCCGTAGTGGGCCCGTAGCGCGTCAGCGGTTTCGGGGGGAATGGCGCCCGGCTCGTCGCCTGAAGGGCGCTCTGTTCGAGCGACGCCTGAAGGGCGCTCTGTTCGAGCGACGTCCGGGTGCCACACGTCGATCGGATGCGTGATCTCAGCACCGGTCGCGTTCGTGGTGCGGAACTGGTAGCCGCCGTCCGGGGTCTGTTCCACCGTCCCGGCGCCGGTGTTGTCGAACAGTTTCAGTAACGCGGCCTGCTGCAAGTCGGCACTGTCGCCGGTTGCCAGTGCCGCGGTCTCGGCTCTGACATCGATTGGCGTGC